>NZ_JBFAIS010000003.1:0-388963 GCF_040654795.1 Streptomyces sp. NPDC050617
GCGCACGACCTGGCGCAACGGGCACCGCGAGCGGGTGCTGACGTCGCAGGCCGGCGACCTGGATCTGAAGATTCCCAAGGTGCGGACCGGCTCCTTCTTTCCCTCACTGCTGGAACGCCGGCGCCGGATCGACCGGGCCCTGTTCGCCGTGGTGATGGAGGCATACGTGCACGGCGTCTCCACCCGCAGCGTGGATGACCTGGTCAAAGCGCTCGGCGCGAATTCCGGGATCTCCAAGTCCGAGGTCTCGCGGATCTGCGGCGAACTCGATGAAGAACTACTCGCGTTCAAGGAACGGCCGCTGGATCACACCGTCTTCCCCTACGTCTTCCTGGACGCGACCTACTGCAAGGCAAGGGTGAATCACCGGATCGCCTCGCAGGCCGTGGTCATCGCGACCGGTATCTCGGCCACCGGGCATCGCGAGATTCTCGGTGTGATGGTCGGCGACAGTGAGTCGAAGCCGTTCTGGACGACGTTCTTGCGCAGTCTGCGGGCCCGTGGCCTGGAGAACGTGCAGCTGGTGATCTCCGATTCGCACAGCGGTCTGGTGGCCGCGATCCGCACCGTGTTCCTCGGCTCGGCCTGGCAGAGGTGCCGGGTTCACTTTGTGCGCGGCGTCTTCTCGGTGATCGAAAAGGGGTCCGCGGAGATGGTGGCCGCGACCATCCGCACGATCTTCGCGCAGACCACCGCCGAGCAGGTCCGCACCCAGCTGGACGTCGTCGCGGACATGCTCGGACGGCAATTCCCGCAGGTCAAAGAAATGCTGCTGGAGGCTGCCGGAGACATCACGGCGTTCGCGGACTTCCCACCGGCGCACTGGAAGAAGATCTGGTCCACGAACCCGCTGGAACGGCTGAACCGGGAGATCAAACGACGGGCCGACGTCGTCCAGGTCTTTCCCAACCCCGCCGCTCTGGACCGGCTCGCCGCCGCGGACCTGGCCGAACTCCACGACGAATGGCAGGTCTTCGCCCGCCGCTACCTCTCCGAAGGCTCCATGGCCGGACTCTTCACCGACCAGCCGGCCCCACCACGAGGGCTTCCCGCACAAACGGAATCCCACGAGCTGGACTGACTACACCACTTCTCGGGACACCATCTCAGTGCCCACGGCGCGTGGCTGCGGCCGTCGGGAAAGTCCCGGTCCCTGGCCAGGTGTGACAGCAGCGCGTCGGCTTCGATGACGGCCTTCTGCGGGGATTCGAAGAACTGCTCCTGAACAGACGCCCATTGAGACACGTAGTCCCGCGGGCCTCAGGCGAAAGCGGCCCTGCCCTGCCTCCGGGGCGGGTCAGCCGTGGCTGCGTCCGAACCGGCGCCTGCCACCGCCGCCACCGCCGCCGCGTCCGCGCATCGCGAAGCCGACGATCCAGAGGATCAGAAGCGCGGCCGCGACGTACCACAGGATCTGCAGGGTAAAGCCGAACCCGAAGACCACCAGGACCAGCAGCAGGAGAAGAATCCACACCATCATCGCCGGGCCTCCAGACCGCGGGAGTATTCCTGGCTTCCGCGGGGTCCGGGCGAAACGGGAAGGAGGAATGCCACGCCCGAACGATCCGGAGCGGCATGGCCCTGCGCCGTGCTGTCAGTCAACGCCCGGTGACTTCCCCTGTCAACGCCCCTTGTCAGCGCCCCCTGAGGGCTGTCGTGCCGAGTGAGCGCGGCCGGGACCGCCGGGGCGCTCGGAGCTTCGACGGGCTCGGCCGGTGGCAGGACGTGGTCCTCCCACCAGGACAGGCCCATGACCGCGGCGAGCAGGACGAAGGGGACCGAGACCGGAACGATCAGCGCGTACATGCGTACCGCCTGTGGTCAGATGCGTGCGACGCGGCGGGCAGCAGGTCGCCGCCCGCATGGAGCGCATCAAGGCCGCGCCGGGATACCGGGCGAGGGGAGGGTGCGGGAGCGGCCACGCTCGTGACGAGGCGGGTTCCGGCAGCGATGCGCACGGTGCGCCCCAGGGGCGCGAGGGCTGTTCGACACTGCCGGGGGCTGGGGCGGCACAACGCACGCTAGCCCCTCCCGCATTTACTGGCCAGATGTCAAGTGGCCATCTACGCCGGCGGGATACACGGTGACGTCGCACGGTATCTACAACGTATAGGCAGGAATACACTGCCAAGTGAGGCCCCGGTCCCCGGCAGCGATGCACCCATTCCGCTCTGGGGAGGCCCGCCGTGTTCGTGCTCCTGTTCATCCTCCTCGCAGTCCTGATCGGGCTCGGCTTCCTCGATGCCCTGTGGTGGGTGGCCGCGGCCGTGCTGGTCTTCGCCCTCGTCCACTACGGCAGGGGCGGCACCCGGGGCTGGAGGCGTGGGAGTGATGCCGAGTACGGGGAATACCGGGACTACCGCGATCGCCAGGAACGCTGGGACCGCCGCTACCGACGCCAGCGCCGAGGGCGCTGGATGCGCCAGGAGCGCCGGGACCGCCAGGACCGCGAACACCGCGGGTGACCTGGGCAATGCCCGTCCGGATACTCCGGGCGGCGTCAGTCGGGCTGGATACGAGGAACTCTGCGAGAGGCACCTGTCATGCAGAGGACGACCACAATTCAAGAGGAACGGTGGAATCTGAGGGTCGAGGCCGCATGGGGAGGCACGCCACCGGGCCGGGACGTCACCGCTCTGCGCAGCGAGATCGACCAGCTGCGCCGCATGATGGCCGGCCGCGCGGTAGTCGACCAGGCATGCGGCATGGTGATGGCCCTGGCCCCCTGCCGCCGCGCGGCTGCGAGGGGACTGCTGGTGGACGTTGCGCGGCAGTGCGATCTCAAACTCCGGGAGGTTGCCGCGGCCCTGGTCGCCACCACGGAGGACACATCGCTGCCCGGGCGGATGGATCGGGCGTTGCGCCGTGGGCTGCGGCGGCTTCACGCGGTGGAACGGCGTTGAGCAGCGTGCTGACGGGATGGGGCCTCAGGAGGGAGACGTCATGATTCACGCGGCCGATGTCCGGGAGTGGCGCGACCTCGCCGTCCTCGACACCGAGGCGCACAAGATCGGTGTCCTCGAAGCGGTCTACGTGGACACCACCACCGACGAACCGGCCATGGCCACCGTACGGACCGGGCTGCCCACCCGGCACCGGTTACTGTTCGTCCCCCTCGACGGCGCGATCGCGGGCCCGGACTACCTCAAGGTCATCTATGCCAAAGCGCTGGTGAAGACGGCCCCCTCGATCGGCACCGACGATGTCCTGCCCGCCGAGGGCGAGGAAGCGATCTTCAAGCACTACGGGCTGCCCTACGCACCCGGCGCGGCCGGTGAGCGGCAGCTCGCCCGCCGCTGAGCGCCTGTGGCAGCTCGGGGCATGCACAGGGCATGGCTCGTTCCGTCGCGTTGTGAGGTAGGCACTATGCGTCGAGCCACCACGCCCTACGCCCCGCAGCATGTGACGGCCGCGACTTCGGCCCTCTTGGACGAGGTCGCCGAACTGCGGGCGGAGAACGAGCAGTTGACCAGGGCGCTGTCGAGCCGCGCGGTGATCGACCAGGCGCGCGGCATGCTGATGGTCCTGGCGCCCTGTACCAGTGAGAGGGCCTGGGATCTGCTGGTGGACTTGTCGCAGCATGGCAACGTCAAACTCCGGGATGTGGCAGCCGCCTTGGTCGGCACGGCCCGGGGCGAACCGCTACCGGCACAGATTCAACGCGAACTGCGCTGTGCATTGAGGCGCCTCCACGGCTGACCTTGACAGCCTGGGCGTGCTGCGGGCGACACCGGGAGCTGTGTTCTCAACTCTCCGGTGCCTTCGTCCGGGTCGACCGTCGGACGCTCCGCTCGGGTATCCCGCCGTACGGCTCCCAAACAAGGGCCCGGTATCGTCCTCCGCGCGTTCCGGGTCCGACCGCGGACACGGCTATTCGGGCCGCTGGGTCCCGGCATTGTGAGCCAGACCGTCGGGATGGTCTGTCGTGCGCTCCCCCAGCCGAAGGATCAGTACGTGTGCCGCTGCCGGGGCGGGCGGCTGCCGGTGGATCTGTCCGATCTCCTGCCATCGCCAGCCTTCGAAGGCGGCGAGCGTGGCGTGATCGGCCTGGTCGACCAGGGTGACGGCCAGTGATGCCTGGTGGTCGGAGAGCAGGCGTTCCTGCATGCGGCGGGCGAGCCCGCGGGCGTTTTCATGCGGATGGACGAGGGTTTCGGTGATCGCGAAGACGTGTCCGGAGGCGGTGAGTTGCTGGAGGTTCTTGGGCAGAGGGCCGTCGAACCCCTGCCACCAGGATCCGTCGCGCGCCACGGGGACTCCGTACGCACAGCCGGTCAGCGCTTCCGCCTCGGCGACCAGCATGTCGAAGCCGGGCTGTCGCACGTCGCGCTCCAGGCGGTGCAGGAACTCCTGGCGACCGTGGAACTCCTCGCCGGAGAGGGCTGCGGAGGATTCCACGTACAGGTCCGCGAGGTCTTCTCGCAGGTCCTCGGCCTGCCAGCGGTTCAGCCGGCGCAGGCGTACGGCGTCCATGGCGGACGGCTGTGAGCTGTCGGGTTCGTGCGGTTGCTGCGGAGTGTTCATGGGCACCTCGGTTCGGGAGACCGGAGATGTGCGGGACGGTGCCGTGCCCGGCCGACGGTGCGCAGCCGGGACCTGGGGCGCCTGTTCGGCAGCATAGCCCCGGACGGCCACTGTGTTGCCGTTCACCGATGACACGGGATCACGGTGAGGCGGGCAGGTAGACGGTGAGGGCGTGGCGCCTTTTGTCGAGGATGAGGGTGTCGGCGGCGGGGCTCACCTCACCGTCCCGGGTGCAGTCAGTTGCCTTTCCCACGCCGTCGATCCGCAGGTGAGTGGCGGTGGTTTCCTGGTAGACGCGCGAGCGAGCGAGGGTTCCGGTGAGGAAGGCCGCGACGAGGCGGGTGCGGGCGAAGGGGTGCTTGCCGTCGACGAGGCGGAGGTCGAGGAGTCCGTCGTCAAGGGTCGGGCGGTAGGAGGGGGCGAAGCCGGGCGGGGCGTAGCGGCTGTTTCCTGCGAAGAGCAGCCACAGCCGCCGGGGCTGTCCGTCGACGGTGACGTCGATGGGGGCGCCGTCGGCGAGGACGCGGAGCAGGCCGATGGCGAGGGCCGGCCATTTGCCGAGGTACGTCTCGCGCGCCTCACGGGCCCGGACGAGTTCGGGGTAGACGCCGATGCTGAAGGTGTTGAGGAAGTAGGCGCGGTTGCCGTCACCCGTGATCCGGCCGAGGTCGACGGTTCCGCCGCGGCCTGCTTCCACGGCTTCGGCGGTGTCCTTCAGGGTCGGCAGCCCGAGGTCGGCGGCGAAGTGGTTGAGGGTGCCGCCGGGGAACACCGCGAGCGGCAGACGGCCGTCGGCGGCCAGCGCGGCCGCCGCGTTGACGGTGCCGTCACCTCCGACGGCCCCGAGCGCACCGCCGCGCGCGGACACGTACGCGGCGGCCTGCCGGAGCACGGTGTGCAGGTCCTCGCCCGCTGCGCAGAGCCGCACGTCCGCTTTCGGCAGGAGAGTGCGCAGTTCGGCTTCGGCCGGGATCTCGCTGCCGGCGTCGCTGTTGACGACCACGACCAGTCCCTCGCCGGACGGCAGGGCGGGGACCGGGATCGTCGGGCGGGCGCTGTCGGCGGGTTCGTCGCGGTGCGGCGGCCACCAGTGGCAGGTGGCTGCCGCGATCCCCATGCCGAACGCGACGTCCGCCAGAACGCGGCCCGGGGCGTGAACTCCCGCCCGGAGGCGGTAGACGGCGATGCTCGCGGCGACGGGAATGAGGGCGGCCCCCAGCCGGGGTGTCTCCAAGGCGGCGGCCGTCGCGAAGGCGGCGGCGCCGGCTGTGCGGTGGGAGGACGCCGCCTCGCTCGGCGGATGCCGGAGCGGCCGGCGCTTGTCGAGCACCTTGGTGGCGGCCTGGATGGCGGCCGAGGCAAGGGCCAGCGAGCCGGTGCCGCGCAAGGCGGCCCGGCGCGTGCTTCGGCCGCCGGTCAAGCCCCTCGCCACCGAGGAGGCGCGCTTCGTGCGTTCGCCGAGACGCGGTTCAGAGGTTCGCATGCCGGCCGAGTACCCCTTCCTGTGGTGAACAGGCTGCTTCGAGAACGGCGCATCACGTCGCCTTGCGGGGGCACTCGGGGCAGCAGGGTGCGCATCGCGCGCCCATGGCCGTGGGGAGGACCCGGTGACGTCGTCTCAAGCACGGGACGCGAGTGGAGGCGCGGGCCCTGCGGCCCACGCCGCCAAGGAGGAGACGCTGACCGCCGCCGGCCGAGCGGGTTTCGTGGCGCGTGGTGTCGTGTACGTCCTCATCGGCGCCCTGGCGCTTCAGATGGCTTTGGGGAGCGGCGGAGAGTCGGCGGACCGCCAGGGCGCGCTCGACCAGATCGCGGCGCAGCCCTTGGGGAAGGTGATGCTGTGGGCGCTGGTGGCCGGCTTCGGCTGCATGGCGCTGTGGCGGGGCTCCCGCGCGGTGCTCAGCAGGGGGCCCGAGCGGAAGGCCGTCTCCCGGCTGCTCGACGGCGGCCGGGCGATCTTCTACGCGTCGGTCTGCTGGGGGACCGCGGTGTTCGCGGCCGGCGGCGGCCAGGGCTCCAGCGGCAACGCGAAGTCGAAGGACTGGACCGCGTCGGTGCTGAAGCTGTCGTACGGCCAAGTGCTGGTGGGGGCCGGGGGATGTCTCCTGGTCGGCATCGGTGTCGTGCTCGCGGTACGGGCGGCCCTGCGCAAGTTCCTGAAACAGCTGGACATGGGTGCGATGAGCCACCGCACACGGCAGATCGTGACCGGCCTGGGGGTGGGCGGCGGCGTGGTGCGCGGCACGGTGTTCGCGGCGGCCGGCGTCTTCATCCTGATCGCGGCCGTCCAGTTCGACGCGGACGAGGCCAAGGGGGTGGACGCCACGCTCCGCAGCTTCACGCAGACCCCGGTGGGCCCCTGGCTCCTGGTCGCCGTCGCGATCGGGCTGATCCTCTTCGGTGTCTTCTCCTTCGCCTCGGCCCGCTGGCGCCTCTTGTGAGCGCGATGCGCGCTTCCGCCCCCACGAGCCAGATGAATCGCAGCACCGCGGGGGAAGGCGCCGCCACGCAGAGCGACACGCGCTGCCTCGAACTGGGCCGGCCGTATTGCCGGCGGTGAAGCGTGGGGCGCAGCCGCTTGTTGTAGCCGGACTGCCTTGAGTTCTGGTAGTCGTCTCAACATCCCAGATCAGGGGATGCGATGGAGTTCGTGATCCGGGAGGACCGGGGGCACGGGGGCTGCCGATGAGAGCTCAGGGACGGTTCACCGGCGGCCCGGTCAGTGGGCGCCTACGAGCCATGCTCGGCATCGGGCTTCAGGAGCCCGCGATCGCGTGCGCAGTGGGGGTGGGCGTAGTCCGGGTATGCGCCGAGCCCGCGGCGGACGAGGATCCGCCGGCAGTCGTCCGGCCACGCGGCCCGGTCGCACACCACGCAGCAGTGGGCCGGCGGCCCGAGGTTCAAGGTCGCGACCGAGAGAGCCCAGTTGAGGCCGACGCACATTCTCGACAGCCCGTCGCCACCGGGCGGGAACCAGACGCTCACGACGTACGACGGTAGGTCACGGGGCGGGCCCGTACGGCATCGTCGACGGCCGTACGCAGGGCCTCCGCCGAGGTGAGTCTCAGCCACGGGCACGGGGACTCGGGGAGAATCCACAGCCGGTCGCCGTTGTACGTGCTGGGCGCCGGTGCGGTGATCGGGCAGCCGACGGGGAGCACCTTCACCTGCTCGACGCCGGCCAGCGTCTGGCCGGCGCCTGCCTCCACGAGCCACCAGGCCGTAGCTTCCGTGCCGCTCAGCAGGTGCGGGCCGACGTGCTGGGAACGGTAGGTGAGGTAGGTGGAGGTCAGGCCGGAGAGGGCGAGCGGCATCTCGACGGTGTCCCAGCAGCGGCCGCTGATGAGCGTGGCCATCTGGCCCTGAGCCCAGAGCGTGCGGACGTCGCGGGGCTGAGGGGAGGAAGCGGCAAGCCAGTGCGCCATCGACGGGTAGCTCGTGCCTGTGGTGTGGCGGGTGGTGTTCATGGGCGGTCCTGGGGGTGCTGGTAGGGGCGGTCCTGCGCGATGCGTACGGAGCCCGCCGAAGCCCGGAACGCGCCGCCGGCGGGTGCCGGGGCCTCGTCCGGCGTGGTGCCCGTCGCCGACGTACGTTCAGGGCCGGGGCTGGCGGATGCGGAGGCGAAGGCCGTTGCGAGGTCGGCGGGGTCGGTCAGGCGGCCGGAGCCGTCCGGCTTCTGGAGCCAGCACCGGCCGTCGCTGAGGCGGTGGGGCGCAGGGCAGAGCAGGCCCCAGCCCGGCGGCTTGACGGTCAGTTCCGGGAGTTCGGCGATAGGTTCGTGGGCGTCCAGGGAGACGAGCCACCAGACGAGGTTTTCCTCGGGGGCGGCGATGGCCGGGCCGAGCCGCCGGGCCGGGCCGAGCAGGTTCATGGCGTCGAGGGAAGGTACGAGCGGGGCCTCGACGACCGTCCACACGGTGGAGGCGATCAGCGCGAGCCGACCGGCCTCCCACGCGCGCCATACCGCCTTGGGACTGGTCGCGCAGGACGCTAGCCAGATGCTGCCCGGACTGGTCACGCTTCAGCTTCCTCGGCAGCGATGTCCGCGCCCGCCGTGATGAGGGCGCGCACTGCGGACGGGGGGCTCAGGGAGTCGGTCGGCGGGGTGATCCAGTGGGCGCGTGGTCCCTCGCAGGCGTGGGGTGCGGGCAGGCCCATGTAGTGGGCTTCGTGGTCGGTGGTGGTGACGCACTCCGCCGCCGTGTCCCACCCGGCGGCGGTCCCAGGCGGTACGAGGATGACGTAGGTCTCGCCGACGAGGGCGACGGGCCCGGTGATGCCGAGGCGGTGGAGTATGGCCCGCACTCGTCCGCCGTCGCTGCCGGCGGCGACCGCGTGCACCAGCGTTGCGGGCAACTTCACCGCGTCCCAAGCCGGTCCGACGAGGAACAGGGCGATACGGCGGCGCCACCATTCTTCCTCGGCCGCGTGCGCCGCCGCCCGGTCGGCGGTCAAGAGCCGGGCCGCTGAGTGGTCCTGTCCCAGAGCGAACATCAGGTGCCTTCCCGTAGCGGGCCAGCACGGCGCTGGTGGTGAGCGCGGTGCTCAGCGCTGTGTTGGTTTCGGTGAGTCAGCGATGGAGGGCGTGAGCCAAGGTCGGGCCCGGTCTCTCAACACGGAACTCGCCGTCCGAGCAGGCCCTGTTCACGCCATTCAGCGTGGGGCAACGGAAGGCCGAGAAGTGTCACTACTCAGTGACACTCGGTTGGTCAACGGTGACAGCTACTGGCCGATCCAGGCGGCCATGTGGGTCAGAGTGTCAGGGCTGCGGCGTTGCAGATGCACAAGGCCCCTGATCGTCTCTCGCGCTCCGGAGTGGTAGCGGGTCTGCTGGGGTGCCAGCTTCCGAGCCTCGATGAGGGACCCGAGTGCGGCGTCGGTGTGTCCCGTCTCCATCTCGCAGCGAGCTCGGTCGATGTAGAAGTGCGCCCGACGAGACAGAGCCCAACTCTTGGGGATGCTGACTTCCTTGGCCTTGTCGATGGCGGCGCCGAAGTGGCCCATCTCCACGTTGGCGGACACCTCGTGGACTGCGACGTTCGTAGGCCCGAAGGACAGCCAGTGGATCTGTCCGGCTTCTCCGGTGCGTTCAGCGAGTCCTCGTGCTTCGGAGAGGTGGGCTTCGACGGCGTCTTCGTGGTGGGCGCGGGCGGCGATGACCGTCGCACCAAGGTGCAACTGTCCACTCACGGCCAGCGCTTCGTCGCTCTCCTCTGCCTGGTCCAAGAAGGCACGTCCGGCGCCGATGAGGCGCAACCCGATGGTGTGCTCACCTTCCCGGAAATACACGAGGGCCCGCATGTACTGGCGGACTGCGGCCAGTAGGGGATCGGAGGCGCGGTAAGCGGCCCAGTCCATGCGGTCGAGAGCAATAGTCGACAGGTCATAGAAACCGAGCTTCACGGTGATGTCGTGGGCAGTGCGATAGGTGGAGGCCAGCGCCTTCCAGAGATCAGTCGACGGCGTTAGGTGCGCTGCGGTAGTGATCTCGGCGATGAGCTGCGGCAGCGTCCTGGCAGCCTGATTGAGACGGGTGGCACGGACGAGGCGGCAGAGTTCCTCGGCGGCGTCGACCAGTTGACCGGCGGGACGAGTGGCCAGGTCAGGGTCAGCCCCGAGGTCGTACAGGTCGAGTGCCTCGCGGATAGGACGGATCAGCCCGTCGAGCCGGTCTTGCTGGAGTTCGGTCACGTAGGGCTGTCCCGTCAGGGCGGTGACGTCGATTCGGAGGACCCTGGCGACGGCGGACACGAGATCAGGGCTTGCCGCCTTGTGTCCGCTCTCCACCTGATGCAACAGGCTGTAGGAGTAGGAAACCCGTGGGGCGAGTTCTCGCTGGGTGAGCCCAGCCAACTTTCGGTGGTGAGCGATGCGCGCGCCGGTGTGGTCATCGTCCAGCCTAGGCATAACAGTCCCCTGTTCCGTGCGTCCACTGGGAACCTACCCGCGCAGACTCGTGCGGGAATGCCTCCGGCCCAGAACCAGCCGGTTCGGGGGCGGAGGCATGTGGTGAGATCGGCCTATGACGACTCGCGTGCTGTACCTGCTGGGGTCTGCGGCCCCGCCCGTGCTGAATGTCGCCGACGTGATCCGTCAGGCTCAGGAGGCGGGGTGGGAAGTTTGTCTCGGCCTGACACCAACGGCCGCCCGCTGGCTAGAGGACCAGTTGCCAGACCTCGTCGCACTGACTGGGTACCCGGTGCGCTCCCAGTACAAGATGCCAGGTGAGCCGGACGTATGGCCGGCGGCGCATGTTGCGCTGGTTGCCCCGGCGACGTTCAACACGATCAATCAGTGGGCATTGGGGCTCACGAACCACTTTGTGGTCGGGTTCGTGGCGGAGGCGATCGGCAAGGGCATTCCTCTTGCGATGATGCCATGTGTGAACAGGGCATTCGCCCAGCATCCGCAGTTTGACCTGTCGGTGGACACACTGCGCGGTACTGGGGTGAGCGTGCTCTACGGCGAAAGCGGCTTCGTCCCGAACGAACCGGGCAAGGGAAGCCCTGAAGGCTTTCCGTGGGACATGGCACTGAGCGAAGCGGCGCGGCTTGCCGAAATTGTGCATGGCCCTGTCGGCGGGGGTGACAGGGCCACGCGCAGTGTGGCAGTTGGCAGAGGCCAGGTAAGACCACCAGCATGCCCCTGACGGCGACCTACCCTTACGGGGTGCCATGCCACGGCGTGGTCACTACCGCCGGATGGTGGCCGAGGCGTCGATACCACGCGCGCTCAGTACATGACACCCGTGGGGGATCACACAGGCACGACGTACGCCCGGCCGCCGTCGTCATGTCGTCGGGTGATCACGCTACGTACGATCTGGCAACACAGGCAATGAAGGGCCGCGCATCATCAGAAGGTCCGCTTTTGCTGCTTTGTGGAAGGAATTCAGGGCTTCGATCACTGCATTCCCTACGTCCTGCGGCGTGGCGTCTTCGCCGGCTGGGTCTCGGGCCAGTCGCAGGACAGCCCACGTTCGTTGGTTGACCACATTGGCGGCTTCGGTTGCGGTCGTGTCCGCCAACAGAACGAGGCCCTCGAAGAGGACTGACCGCTTGGACTCCGCCGCTTCCATCGCAGCCAGTCCAACGGTTTGGTCCTCTTGGCGTTCCTGAGCCCGGAAGACATCCCGCGCGGCCCTGAGCACCTCCTTTACGCATGAGGTGTACTCAATGAACGTATCCAGCTTGCGCTCATCCCAGCGGGTGGCCATCGTGCGTCGGAATCTGGCCCGTTCAACGAAAGTAGTCGCGAAAAACGAGGTAAGGGCACCGATGAGCACACCCACCAGGGTGAGGATCTGACCAGCCATATCGATCAAACTACCGCTGCGCGATGCCGCTTCGACGCGCTTCCTGAGCCGGGAGCCCTGTCCCCTTGGGCAGGCTGAGCTGCGCTGAGCAGCCGGGATGACAATTGTCATTCGCGGTCCGTGACGGCGGATCACTACCCGTGGTGGGCGCCGGGCGGAAGCCTGGTGGGCATGGGAACGACACAGGCGGTGGTGGCGGCCGAGGGGCTGCGGTTTCGGTATGGGGAGACCCTGGCGCTCGACGGGGTCGACTTGCGGGTTGGGGCCGGGGAGTGTGTGGCGTTGCTCGGGCCCAATGGGGCTGGGAAGTCGACGCTGGTGACGATCGCCGTCGGGCTGCGGGCGCCGCAGGAAGGGTCCGTGCGGGTGCTGGACGGGGATCCTCGGCGGGCGGCTACTCGGCGGCGGTTGGGGGTGGCTCAGCAGACGCTCGGCTTTCCCAACACCCTCACCGTGCACGAGCTCGTCACCGGGGCCGCCGTCCGCGGTGGGCTGCGGGCTGCCGCGGCCGGGCCGGTGATGGCGGAACTCGGGCTGAGCGAGTTGGCGCGGCGGCGGGTCTCCAAGCTCTCCGGCGGTCAGAAGCAGCGCGTACAGCTGGCGATGGCGCTGGTCACCGAGCCTGCGCTGCTCGTGCTCGACGAGCCCACGGCCGGGCTGGACACCTCGGCCCGGCGGCACTTCTGGCAGATTCTCGCGCGGCGCCGCGAGCAGGGCACCGCCGTGCTCGTCACCACGCACCTCATCGAGGAGTCCGCCGAGGTCGCGGACCGCGTCGTCGTACTCGACCACGGGCGGATCCTCGCGGACGCCCCGCCCGAGGAGCTCGTCGCCCGGCTGCCCGACCGTACGGTCATCCTTCGGACCCGGCTCGATCCGCGCGAGATCGAGCGGATGGACGGAGTTCTGTCCGTCGCGTCCGAGCACGAGCTCGTGAAGATCCAGACGCGCTCCCCCGAGGACCTGCTGCGCGTCCTGCTCGACCGCGACCCCGAGCTGTCGGAATTGCGGGTGCAGGACGCCGGCCTGGAGGAGGCCGTGTTCGCGTTGACGGACGGAGGCGGCGGAGGCGGCGCAAGCGGCGGGAACGACGGAAGCGGCGGGAGCGGCGGAGGCGACGGAAGCAGCGGAAGCGGCGGAGCGGAAGAGGTGGCGGCGTGAGTGCGCTGGCGGTGCGGATCTTCGGGGTCGAGTTGCGGGACGAGCTGCGGGCCATCGTCCGCGAGCCCACCTCCCTCTTCTTCAGCATCCTCATGCCCGTCGGATTCTTCGTCCTGTTCAACCTCCTGTACGGGCACGGCACCACGCAGGGGCTCTCGGCCGGCACGGCGATGGTGGCGACGTTCGGCACGTACGGGGTGATCACCGTCGCCGCCCTGCAGCCCGGTATCGGCGTCGCCCAGGACCGGGATCTCGGCTGGCTGCGCATGAAGCGGGTGTCCGCGGTGCCGGTGGGGATCAGTCTCGCCGCCAAGGCCGCGGCCGCGCTGCTCTACGGGGTCGGCGTACTGGCCCTGATGGGCGTGGCCGCCGCGGCGTTCGGCACGCTGGACGCCTCTCCCTGGGCGCTGCTGCGGGTGGCGGGCGTACTGCTGCTGGGCACCGTCCCGTTCACGCTGTTCAGCGTGGCCGTCGGGCTGCGGTTCCGTACGGGCGCGACCATCGCGATGCTCAACGCGGTGCTGTTCCCGCTCGCCGTGCTGTCCGGGCTGTGGATCCCCATCCGGTTCCTGCCCTCCGCCGTGCGGCACATCGCGGAGTTCCTGCCCACCTACCACCTCGCCGAGCTCGGGCTCGCCCAGCTCGGCACCGGCACCGCCCTCATCCACGTCCTCGCCCTCGTCGTCACCACCGTCGCCGCCGCCGCCATCGCCGCCATGTCCTATCGTCATGCTCGGATATGAGCAGCCCTGACCTCCCCGAAGCCGGGCCCGCTCCCAGGTCCGCGGCCTCCCGGCTGCTCACCTGGGAGTGGGTCTACCTCGGCTACGTACTCTTCGTCCTCGCCCAGCCCTACTTCTCCCCGCAGCGGGCCTGGTGGGAGTGGCCGCTGGCGATCTCGGTGTGCGCGGCCACCGCCCTGCTGTACGGGACGACGCTGCTCCGCGGCCCGTCCGCGCGCCATATCTGGTCCTCCATCATGCCGCTGGCCGCCGTCGGCGCGCTGGCCGCGCCGTTCAACACCAACGCGAGCGTGCTGTTCATCTACGCGGCCGCCGTCGCCGGCAAGGCGCTCCCCTGGCGCGACGCGCGGCTGTGGTTCGCGGGCCTGACCGTGCTCAACAGCGTCACGGCGCTGGTGTCGCGGGTCCCGATGCCCTACCGGCTGTGGGGCTTCTGCTCGGCGCTCGTGCTGATCTGGGTGATCGGGCTGCTCGAACTCAAGCAGCGCGACCGGCGGCAGGAGCAGGAGAACCAGCGGCTGCGCTCCGCGCAGGCCGAGCTGCTCGCGGCCATCGCGGAGCGCGAACGCATCGCCCGTGACCTGCACGATCTGCTCGGGCACTCGCTCACCGCCGTCGTGATGCGCGCCCAGCTCACCAAGGAGCTGGCGGCGGTCGATCCGGAGCGGGCGCGCACCGAGGCCGAGGAGATCGAACGCAACGCGCGCGAGGCCCTGGCCGCCGTCCGCAGCACGGTCACCGGCTGGCGGCGGACCAGCATCCGCGCGGAGCTGGAGGCGGCGCGGCGGGCGCTGGCCGGGACGGATGTGACCCTGCGGGTGGCCTACGACGACAATCTGATCCTGGTCGCGGCGGCCGAGCACGAGCTGGGGCTCGCGCTGCGGGAGGCGGTGACGAACGTGGCCCGGCACGCGCGGGCCACCATCTGCCATATCGGGCTGGACGCGGACGAGGAACGGGTGCGACTGGTGATCGCGGACGACGGCATCGGCGGTACGGCCCCGGAGGGCACCGGGCTGAACGGGCTGCGCGAGCGCATCGCGAAGCTCGGCGGCGCGGTCCAGCGCACCGGTTCGGCCGGCACGACGCTGACCATCACGGTGCCGATCGGGGCGGCCCGGTGATCCGGGTGGTGCTGGCCGAGGACCAGGGCATGGTGCTGGGCGCGTTCGCCTCCCTGCTGGACCTCCAGCCGGACATCACGGTGGTGGCGACCGCCACCAACGGCGACGACGCGCTGGCCGCGGTGCGCGAGCACCGCCCGAACGTCCTGGTCACGGACATCGAGATGCCCGGCCGCACCGGGCTCGACCTGGCCGCCGAGCTGAACAGGCTGGGCGACCCCACGCGCGTACTGATCGTGACGACCTTCGCGCGCAGCGGCTATCTGCGGCGCGCGGTCGACGCCGGCGTCGCCGGGTACGTGCTCAAGGACGCGCCCATCGGCGAGCTGGCCACGGCGCTGCGCCGGGTCCACGCGGGCGAGCGGGTCGTCGCGCCGGAACTGGCGGTGGCCGCGTGGGACGCGGCCGACCCGCTCACCGACCGGGAGCGCGAGCTCCTGCGCTCCGTCGCGGAAGGGGCGAGCAACGCCGAGATCGCCGCCCGTCTCTTCCTCGCCGAGGGGACCGTGCGCAACTACCTCTCCACCGCCATGGCCAAGCTCGGCGCGCGCAACCGCACGGACGCGGCCCGGACCGCCCACGACCGCGGCTGGCTATAGGAGCCGGCAGGCGAACGCGTCAGGCCCCCACGACCGCGGCTGACTGTAGGGCCCCGGGACGTCACGTCAGGCCGCCGTCGGCAGGCTTACCGGCAGCCTCTCCGGCAGGGCGAACAGCGCGTCGTGCAGCGGCCGGCCCGTCCCGTGCCAGATCGACAGCGCGTACACGCTGATCGGGTAGTGCACCCAGCGCGCCGGCGCCCACACCCTGCCGCGCACGGTGTTCCCCTGCCCGCCCGTGTCGAGGTTCGACGGTACGTCGCCGTCCTCGACCAGCCGCTCCCAGGCCTGCCGCGGCATGGCGAACTCCGCCTCGGCCAGCTCCCCGCGCAGGCTCGCGCGCAGGATCGTCGTCGCCGCGATGTCGAGCGTCAGCGCGCCGTCGACCAGCACGCGGTCGATCTCGAACCCGTCGGCGGCCAGCCCGTCGCACAGCGCGTCCACGGCGGCGGTGAGCAGCTCCGTCGTGGCGCGCTCGGTGGCGACGGCGCGGCACAGCAGCGCCTGGAAGTGCACTTCCTCGGGCACGACGATCTGGTCGCCGATGACCGTCCTGAGCAGCTGCATGTCGAGGGCGGCCGGTTCCCGGTGGGCGACGACGACGTTGCGGGCGACGGCGCGCAGGAACGGGTCGGCGCAGTCGTCGAGCAGGAACGACCAGACCCGCCGGCACAGTTCGACCAGCCGTACGCCCGTCGTCGCGTGGACGACGCGCAGCGCGCAGCGCAGCAGGATCTTCTGGAAGAGCGTCATGGCGACGCGGAACTCCATGCCGCTCGCCCATTCGTCGGCGGTCATGGCCTCGTGCGCGACGACGACGTCGGCGACGAGCTCGGGGTTGGTGACGTCGCCGGGCATCCGACGCGTCGTCAGTTCGTGCTCGTCCTGGAAGGATTCGCGGGAGTACTCGGTGTTGTTGAGCAGCAGCAGCGGATAGATCACCGGCGAGCCGCCTGCGGTCAGCACCTCCTCGACGCCCTTGAGGTAGGACTCGTACGTCTCGCCGGGCAGGCCCCAGATCAGGTCGGTGTACGTGGGGACGTTGAGTTCGCGGAAGCGGGACAGCAGCCGGCGGTAGTGGTCCGTGCGGATATTGGCGCGGTTGGCGATCTTCAGTACGTCCGCGTCGAAGGACTGCGCGGAGAGCGTGATCGCGCCGGTGAGGTCGGCGGCGTGCAGCATGCTCGCGATCTCCACGATGCGCTGGTTGCCGTTCTTCGCCCAGTTGGTGCTGATGATCAGCCGCTTGTCGTAGCGCTTGCTGAGTTCGACGATGTGCTCGGCGATCTGCCGGTCGCGGGCGAGGATGCCGAAGTTCGCGTCCGCGATGAACAGCGTCGCGTCCGTGGGCATCAGCCGGATCAGCCGGCCCAGTTCGGCGAAGATGCGGTCGAGGTCGAACTGGCGGACCTTGGAGTTGGTCGCGCCGCCCCAGTAGCAGAACGCGCACTTGTACGGGCAGCCGCGGTTGGTCTCGTAGACGATCATCGACGAGCCGGTGATCTCCTCGTCGGAGTAGACCGGGGTGAGGATCGGCGAGACGACCTGGTCGAGATCGGTGATGCGGTCCGCGTCCGGGTTGGTGACGACGGCGCCGTCGGCCCAGTGGCTGATGCCGGGGATGGTGGCGAGGTCGCCGTCGGCGAGCAGGCAGCGCATCAGGTCGCGGAAGCGGAGTTCGCCCTCGCCGTGCACGAGTACGTCCACCCAGGGGGCCTCGGCGAACAGCGGGTCCTGCTGGTGGCTGACGTCGTTGCCGCCGACGACGACCCGGCAGCGGGGCCAGCGCTCCTTCACCTGGCGTGCCAGTTCCAGGGATTGGGCGCGGTTCCAGAAGAAGACGGTCAGCGCGACGGCGAACGGCTCGTCCCAGGAGTCGAGCAGCTCCGCCATCGCCCGGTCCCCGCCGCTCTGTTCGCGCACGCAGATCCGGAAGTCGCAGGACGCGTCGAGGACGGGGTCGGCGACGGCGGTCGCCTTCAGATAGCCGAGGGTGACGCTGTACCGGACGCCGTGCATCGCCGTGAACTCGACGAGCTGTACGGACTTCCTGCCGGTGCGCGCCGGTGTCGGGGCGCCCTCGGGCGCCGGCGCCGGCTGCCCGCCGGCGGGGGCGGCTCGCGCGACGTGTGCTGCGGGCTCGGTATGCGGGGCGTGCGGCGTATCCAGCGTGGAGGTCATGGCCAACATCCATCGAGCGGCTTTTCGGTGGCGGCGCGGAGCATTCCCGCATCGGCGCGCATCGGTGCGCTTAATGCACATCGTATACAAACGCGTGCCGTATGCATCTGACGCATGCAGGCGTATGGAGACGTATGCATCGAACGCCACGCTTGCAGTATTGGGCGGACGTGTCAATAACACGCGCTTCGTAGTGTAGGTATCATCGAGGATACCGAGCGAACCTTAAAGAACTTTCAGGTTCGGACCATCGCGGCGAAAGATATTGACGCTCTGGGGGGCCAGATGTAGCGTCAGCCGCGAATCGGTGGCGCCGAGGGGCCCCGAACCGTGCGGGCATAAATCCGGATGGCTATCCGGGTGTCCTTCCGGTTAATACACGGTTGCTAGGGAGTGGTATCGGTGCGCTTCGGGCTTTCCTTTCTTCCCGACTGCACTCCGGAGACGAAATCTCCGCAGACCTATTACAGCGATGCGCTGGAGTTGTCGGTCCAGGGGGAACTGGGCGGCCTGAACTCGGTCAAGATGACCGAGCACTACCTCCACCACTACGGCGGCTACTGCCCGAGCCCCTTCGGCTTCCTGTCCGCCGTGGCCGCCCGCACCCGGTCGGTGCGGCTGATGACCGGCTGCGTGCTGCCCGTATTCCACCACCCGATCCAATTGGCCGCGGAAGCCGCACAGGTCGACGCGATCAGCGGCGGCCGGCTCGACGTGGGATTCGCGCGGGCCTATCTGCCCGACGAGTTCGACGCGCTGGGCCTGGATATGGACGAGAGCGTCGACCGATTCCGCGAGACCATCCGCGCGGTGCTGCGCATATGGACCGAGGAGAAAGTCAGCGAGGATACGCCGTTCTTCTCCTACAGCGACGTGACCGGGCTTCCGCGGCCCACCCAGCGGCCGCACCCGCCGGTCTGGGGCGCCGCCGTGCGCACCCCCGAGAGCTTCAGCTGGCTCGGCGCCGAGGGGCTGGGGCTGCTGATCACCCCGATGATCTCGCCGCACGAGTTCCGCGGCCACCTCGACCTCTACCGCGACGCGTTCCAGGCCGCGCACGGCGCGTCCGGACTCCGCCCCCGCGTCGCGGCCAGCCTGCCGCTGGTGGTCGCGGACACCGACGAGCAAGCTGAGCAGATCGCCGAGACCTACCTCCGCCGCTACCTGGACGTCTGGGCGGAGGCCGTGAACCCCTGGGACCGGCGCGAGTCCTCGGCCTATCGCGGCTATTCCGGCTTCGGCTGGATGCTGCGCGGCCTCCAGCCCAGGAAGCTCTTCACCGAGGGCGGGGTGATCGCCGGTTCGCCGGCCACCGTCATCGACCGTATCCGCGCCTTCAACGACGATATCGGCGGCGTCGACGAAATCCTCTGGCAAATCGATTTCGGAGCGATGCCGCTCGCCGAGGCTGGGCAGACCCTGGAGCTTTTCTGCACCAAGGTGCTGCCCGAAGTGAAAACACTCTGAAAAAGAAAAGAGGTGAAAGACATGGAGGGATTCGACGACCTGGTGCTGGATGACAGCGCCTTCGAGTTGGTGGACCTGGGCGAGGTGGTGCCCGAGTCGGTGACGGCCGGCTACGGCCTGACCGAGCTGTCCGCTTCCGGCGGTGCGAGCAGCTGTTGCTGCTGCTGCCCGTGCTGCTCCTGCACCTGATCCGGGTGCTGATGTTCCGGGCACATGTGCTCTAGCCGGTGCGCGTTGTGAACGGGGACCGGGTGGCTCTCGGTCCTCCTCCTGACCAGACATCGAGAATGCGTGAAGAAGCGGTGTTCATGGAAGCCAATGTCGAGCGAATACGGCCGCGACTGCGTGGCGACGTATACGTCATGCGCGTGCCGGAAGGCGCTTACATCCGCAGCAATCTGGGCGGGTCGATACTCAAAGGAGCGTCGACCTACGAGTGGATCCAGCGGATCGCGCCGATGCTGGACGGCACCAGGACGCTCGGCGAACTCTGCGCTTCCGTACCGGAGTCCAGCCGCTCCGGGCTGGCCAAGCTGACGATGCTGCTGCTCGGCAAGGGGTACGTGAAGAACGTACTGGACGACCGTCCGCACACGCTGCCCGCCGACGTGGCCAAGACCTACGCCGCCAATATCGCTTTCATCGAGTACTTCGTCGAGTCGCCGGAACTCCGCTTCGAGGAATACCGCGCCGGCCGCCTCGTACTGGCCGGGTCCGGCCCGCTGCTCCAGGCGCTCGCCAATTCGCAATTGCGCTCCGGGGTGCGCGCCCTGACGCTCGCGCCGTTCGGCGAGTCGCCGTTCGACCGTGAGCGCGTCGCCGAGCACCTCGCCGCGGCGCGCGCGCAGGACCCCGCGCAGCGGATCGACTACATCGACTACATCGACTACGCGGTCACCGACGGCACGGACCTCGACCGGGTCGCGGCCGGCGCCGCCATGGTGCTGCACGTGGCCGACCGGCCCATGATCGAGCGGGCCCGGCTGCTGCCCCGCGCCGCCGCCGCGGCGGGCGCCGCCTCCGCGCAGGCGGTCGTGGCCGGCGACGACGCCTGGATCGGCCCCGTGACCGGCGAGGACGGCGACGCCACCGCCTGGGAATCCGCCTGGCGGCGGCTGCGCGCGCTCGCGCCGGACATCGCCGGAGGAGACCTGGGCGACCACCCGGAGGCCGCGGTGAGCGAGTTCCTGCGCGGCCCCACGGTCGCGCTGGTCGCCAACCAGCTGTGCTTCGCCGCGTTCCGGCACCTCACCGGCATCGACCGGGGCGCGGGAGCCGACGCCGACGCCGAAGCCGGTCACCTGGTCCGCTTCGACCTGGAGTCGCTGGAGACCGCCAAACACCCCTTCCTGCCGCACCCGCTCGCGCAGTCCCCCGTTCCCGACGACCCGGCGCGGCTGTCCGCGCTGTCCACGGCGGAGCCCGTCGACGACGAGGAGCTGGCCCGGCGCGCGGTGGACTGCGTGGACCCGCGGACCGGCGTGTTCGCCGAGATCACCGAGCGCGACTACGAGCAACTGCCGCTGTTCGTCAGCGAGGTCGTGGTCTCCGACCCGGCCGGCCTGGCCGACGGCCCGTTCCCCGTGCACGGCTGCGGCGAGAACGTCGTCGAGTCGCGGCAGCGCGCCGTCCGCCGTGCGTTCGAGCGGTACGCGGCCGTCATGCACGATCCCCGCAAGGGCGACCGGCTGTACGGCCTGGACGTGCTGACCGGCGAGCCGGTCGCCGTCGACGCCGCGGAGGTCTTCCCCGCGCGGACGGCGGCGTCCGGGAGCGACTGGCCCGAAGCCGTGCGCGCCGCGGTGGTCGCGGCAGCGGATGACAGCGTTGTCGCGGCGCTTTCGGTCGCGACCGCGGCCACGACCGGGCCGCTGCCCCGGCTGGACCTCGCCGCCGCGGAGCTGACGCCGCGCGCCGCTCGCTACGTGAAGCTGCTGGAGATCGTCGGCCAGTCCGTCGAGGTCCACGACCTGACCGCGCTGCTCGGGCTGCCCGCCTTCGCCTTCTCCACCCCGGACGCCACCGTCGCCTACGTCTGCGACCTGGACGTCGACGCCGCGCTGGAGAAGGGGCTGGAGCGCGCGCTCCTCGCCTACCAGTCGCGCGCCGCCGACCAGCCCGGCTACGCGCCGGCGCCCGTACCGGACCTCCCCGCCGGTCTACGCGGGGAGACCGGCGCGCGGCCGGAGTCCGTGACGCTCGAAGCGGCCGTGGCGAGCCTGACGCGCGAGGGCGGCCGCGTGGTCGCGGTACCGCTCGACCACGACCCGCACGTCGCCCGGATGTGTCCGTTCGTGGCGCGAGCCGTGGTCGTCCATGGCTGATCAGCCCGAAGCTCCGCACGAACCGCGCCACACGCCCCAAGTCCTCGAAGAACCGCACCAGTTGATCGTCGGACCATGGGCGCCGGGCTGCCCGGAATGCCTGCGCACCCGGCGCACCGCGGCGGCGTCGGCCTCGGCCGAACGCACCGCGGAACTGGCCGCCGAGGCGCGCGGCGGCGCCCTGCCGAGTTTCCTGGCGGACACGGTGGCCGCGCTGGCGGCGACCGGAGGCTCGTACGGGCCGGGCACCGGACACCCCGGACCCGTACCCGAAACCGGAATCGCACCCGAAACCGCCCCCCAGCGTTTCTGGATCGTGGACGCCGCCACCCTGGCCATGTCCCCGCACAGCTTCCTGCCCGACCCCCGCTGCCCGAGCTGTTCCGCACCGCCCCTCGACACCGAGCGGGGCGCGCGGATCACGCGTACGGCGCGGCCGAAGCTGTCGCCCGGGTCGAGCCGGGTGCGGCGGCTGGACGGAGACGCGCTCGACGCGGCCTACGTGGACGCGCGGAGCGGGCTGATCCCCTCCGTCACGTCGTACACGCGGCACGCGTTCCCGTTCACGGAGGCCGTCATGGCGGTGCCCGGGGTCTCCGTGGAGGCTGCCGGGTACGGGCGTACGCGGGACTTCGCGTCCGCGCGGGCCATCGCGGTGGCGGAGTCGCTGGAGCGGCTGGCGGCGTACGCGACGAGCAAGCGGACGAGCGTCAGGGCCGGGTACGCGGAGGTGGCCGACGACGCGGTCGATCCGCGGTCGCTCGGGCTGTATCCCCCCGAGCGGTACCGCACCCCCGGCTTCCCCTACCGGGAGTTCACCGAGGACGCGGTGGCCGACTGGGTGTGGGGCTGGTCGTTCGGCCGGGGCCGGCCCGTGCTGGTGCCGGAGGACTTCGTCTACTACCGGCTGCGCAAGCCCGGCGGGGAGCCCGCGTTCGCGTGCGAGATCTCCAGCGGCTGCGCGCTCGGCGGCTGCTACGAGGAGGCGGTGCTGCACGGCATCCTCGAAGTGGCGGAGCGCGACGCGTTCCTGATGGCCTGGTACGGGCGGACGCCGCTGCCCGAGATCGACCCGGCCGCCGTGCCCGACCGCCGTATCCCGCTCGTGGCCGAGCGCATCGCGCGGCTGGGCTACCGGGTGCGGATCTTCGACAGCACGCGGGAGCACGGCATCCCGTCCTTCTGGACGTTCGCCGAGGACGCCGCCGGAACGGGGCTTCGGCCCAGGGCCGTGTCCACCGGCGGCAGCGGGCTGAACCCTCCCGAGGCGATCCTGGCCGCGCTGCACGAACTCAGCCAGACCGTCGAGTACGTGGGCCTCCTCGCGCTCGACCCGGACTGGCACGACCGCGCCCAGCACCTGGCCGGCCACCCGGACGAGGTCCGCTCCATGGCCGACCACCTGCTCTGCGCCGCCGGCCCGGCGGCGTCCGACCGGTACTCCTTCCTGCTCGACGCCCCGCCGGAATCGACCTGGCAGCAAGGGCTCGACCGCTGGCACTGGCCGGACAACACGGACATCGGCGCGGATCTCGACGAGGCCGTACGGCGGTTCGCCGCGGCCGGCATGGACGTCATAGCCGTCGACACCACCTCTACGGAACAGGCCGCAGGAGGCTTCACATGCGTCAAGGTGATAGCGCCGGGGTCGGTGCCGATGACCTTCGGACACACGGCCCGGCGGGTGACGGGACTGCCCCGGCTGCCGGTGGTGCGCAACCCGCACCCGCACCCGTTCCCATGACCGGGCCCGACGGGCACGGAGGCGGGGGCGCCGGCCGGGAGTTCTGGCGCGTCACCCTGGAGGACCTCGCCGAGGCGATGGAGGCGCGGCAGTCGGAGTACGGCAACCCGGACGAGCCGCTGAAGTTCAAGCTCTACCGCGGCTTGCCCCGCCGCCCGCTCACGACCAGGCTGCCCGCGGAACTGACGCGGGCCGGGGCGTTCGACGAGCGGGCGCTCTCGACGCTGCTGCGCTACGGATACGGCATCTCCCGGCAGGAGTTCGACACCAACGGCACCTGGCCCTACCACCGGATGGTCGCGTCCGCACGCTGCCTCTTCGGCATCCAGCTGTACGTGTGCCTGGCCGACGGCGTCTACCACTACGACGCGCCGCACCACGCGCTCGTACGGCTGCGGGACGGCGACCACCGCCGGCTGCTGACCAGGGCGACCGGCACGGACGGCACGGCGCCGGAGGCCGTGTTCGTGCTCTCCGCGCTGTTCAACAAGGTCGCGTACATCTACCGCGAGTACGCCTACCGGCTGTGCACCCAGGAGGCCGGGCTGCTCGCCGGGAACCTCGACCTGGTCGCCCGGTCCATGGGGCTGCGGACCCACGTGCACCACCAGTTCCTCGACGAGCCGGTGCACAAGCTGCTCGGGCTCGACGGCGACGAGGAGCCGGCCACGCTGGTCCTGCCGCTGCACGGCGCCGCCGCGGACGTACGGCGCGAGCCGGTCGAGGAGACCGCGGCGGCGCTGGCCGCCGCCGTCGAACCGATCGATCCGCCCGTGGTGCGCGACGGGCTGGAGGTCGCGCGGGCCTGCCCGACGATGACGGAGGTCAACCGCGCGTCCCGGCGCACGGACACCGCCGCCTTCACCACGGCCGTACCGCTCACGCCCGCCGGGTCCGGGGCCGCGCCGCTGCCCCTGCCCGAGGCCGAGGTCCCGGAGGCGAACCTCGCGGCCGTGCTGCGGGCCCGCGACTCCGGCCCCGGCATCTTCCGGCCCCTCGCCTCACGGGTCGACGGCGTCGAGCTGTGGACGCGGCTCGCCCGCATCCGTACCGGGATCACCAGCGACGTCGTCCCGGCCGGGGCGCACGCCCCCCTGGAGGTCTATCTGACGGTCGGCGACCTCGTCGGGATCCCGCCGGGCGCCTACCGGCTCGACCCGGACACCGGCGCGCTCCACCCGGTGGCCCGGAAGGACGCGGGAGCCCGTACGGGAGAAGGCGCCGACGCCATCACCGCCATCGAGCGCGTCACCATCCCCGGCCCCGTCTTCCGGGACATGAACGCCGTCGTCCACCTCGTCGGCGACCGCGACTGGGCGTTCGACGCCTTCGGCGACCGCGGCTACCGCGTGCTGAACCAGGAGGCGGGGCTCCTCGCGCACCGCGTGTGCGTCGCGGCGGCGGCGCTGGGCCTGTCCGGCCGGATCGTCAACGCGTACCACGCCGACGGGGTACGGGCCGCCCTCGGCCTCACCGAGCAGCGCCACACCCCCGTCTTCCAGATCCTGCTGGCCCGGACCGGGCCCGGCGGACGGGTGATCGTTCCTGTCGAACCCGAGGCGGTGAACTGATGGACAGCCTGAAAGAAGCCCGCTCCGACACAGCCCGTTCCGACACAGCCCGCTCCGACACAGCCCGCTCCGACACCGCGCGCTACCGGCTCGGGCCCGCCGCCGTGGTGCGCCTCGCCGGGAGCCCGGTCGCCGCGCTGGACGGCCTGCGCTGCGCGCGGAGCTGGGAGACGGCACGGAAACTGGTGCGGCTGCGCGCCGAGATCGACGGCGCGAAGGGCGAGCTGTCGGACCTGCTGCACGCGGCGATCGGCGCCGCGGGCGACGGGGAGCGCAAGGCGCGGCTCGTCGCGGTGCGCAGGGCCGTGCACCGCGGCCGCCGCGTCGACCCCGCGCGCCTGGCCGACCTGCCCGACGGCCTCGTGCCCCCGGTGCGGGAATGGCTGGCGCGGCTCTCCGAACGCGACGGCCTGCTCGCCGCCTTGGAGGAGCGGCTCAAGGAGGACCAGGCCGCGAGCTACGAGTCGCTGCGCGCCGCGGCGGCCCTGCCCGCGTTCCAACTGGGCCTCGTGCACGCCAACCCGGACATGTTCCTGGCCCTGCGCAAGTGGTCCGACACCGGGCGCGCGCCGCAGCGCCAGAGCGTGCTGCGGCTCGCGCAGTACCTCGCCCGCTCCGCGGCGAAGACCAGCCCGTACTCCACGTTCACCAGCAGCGGCCTGGCCGCCTGGAGCCGGTCCGACGACGTCGTGGAGGCGCCGGCGCGGCCGGGGTTCGCCGCGGCGACCGCCACCGAGATCAGCATCGGTTCGCTGCACCGGATCGCGCGCGCCGTCTACGAACGCCCGGAGATCGTCGGCGCCTGCCGCATCCGGATCAACCCCAGCGCCACGGTCGCCGACGACGTGCTGGTGTTCCTGGGCCGCCGGCCGGTCGAGCACGTGCACAGCCTCGCCCTCACCCCGACCCTGCGCCGGGTGCTGGAACTGGTCACGCACGGCGGCACGCTTGGCGAACTGCGGGACAGGCTGCTGGCGCAGGCGGCCGACGGGCGGCGGGTGGACGCGTTCCTGCGCCGCCTGGTGACGCTGGGCGTGCTGGAGCTCGTACCGCCGCTCGCCGACCAGGCCCCGGACCCGGTGGCCGATCTGCGCGCCTGGCTGCGCCGGCTCGGGCAGCCCGGCCTGGCGCGACTGGACCGGACCCTGCACGGGGTGCACGAGGCGCTGGCGAGCTATCCGACGATCGCCGCGCCCGGCGACCGGGTCGCCGTGCGGGACGCCGTGATCCGCGGTCTGGACGCCGCGCTGCGCGAGGTCGGCGACCACGCGCACCTGGACAGCCCGAAGCTGACGCAGGAGTTCGGCCGGTACAGCTTCTACGAGAACGCGGTGCACCCCGGCACGGCGGCCGTCCTGGACCGCGCGCGCTGGCAGCCGCTGCTGGACGACCTCGACGCGGTACGGACGCTGCTCGGCCTGATCGGGCCCGATCTGCCGTTCAAGCTCGCGCTCGGCTCGCTGTTCCGCGACCGGTACGCGGCCGGGGCGGAGGTACCGCTGGTGGTGTTCTACCGGGACGTGCTGGCCGAGCAGTCCGCGGCGGCGGCGTCGGGCCCGGCCGCGGACGGGTCGCCTCCGGCGCTCAGCCGGTTCGCCGCCGCGGGCAGCCCGGTCGAGTCCGTACGGGAGCTGCACCGGCTGCGCGCGGCGGGCAAGCGGCTGCTGGGCGGGCGGGCCCCCGACGCCGACGGCGTGGTGCGCGTCGGCCCCGAGGAGGTACGGGCGCTGGCGGCGGACTGGCCGGCCTGGGTCCGTACGCCGACGTCCGTGGCCGTCTACTGCCAGCTCGCCGACGCCGCGCGAGGTGGCGACGAGCCAGGCGGCGACAAGCGAGGTGAGGACGAGCGGGGCGACGAGCCAGGTGAGGACGAGCGCGGTGACGCTGCACGCGCTGGTGACGCGCGCGGTTGCGACGAGCACGGTGGCGACGAGCACGGTCACGCTGCACGCATCAGCGCCGAGTGCGGCGGCGGCCCGGAGCTGGTGGTCAACAACATCAGCTGCGGCTTCGGCCGCGGCCGCAACCGGGTCCGGCAGATCCTCGACGGGCTCGATCTGCACGTCGGCGCGCCGGACGAACCGGGGCTGGCCGCGGGCCGCGACGACGTGCTGTTCGCCGAGTTCGAGGCCGTGGCCCGGTCCGCGGTCAACGTCCGCAAGCCCGGCGTCCGGCTGGCCGTCGACTACCCCGGCGTGCGCAGCGTGCGCGAGAGCGACGACCTGCTGCCGGTCAACGACCTGTACGTGCGGTGCGGCGAGGACGGCCTCCCGGCCCTGGTGTCGCGGCGGCTCGGCAAGCAGATCTGCCCGGTGCACCCGGGCCTCGGCGACCGGCTGCTGCCGCCCGCCGCGCGGTTCATGGTCGAGGCGTTCGGCGAGTCCAACACCTGGTTCGGTGCGCACACCGAGCTCAGGATGGACTCGGACCCGCGCGCGGACAGCGGCGTCCGCCAGCTGCCCCGGCTGATGGTCGGCAAGGTCGTGCTGCGCCGCGCGATGTGGCTGACCCGCGCGGACCGGCTGCCCCGGCGCGCGGACGCCGCGACCGACGCGGCCTGGCTGCTGAAGATCGCCGGCTGGCTGGCCGAACACCGCATCCCCGAACGGTGCTTCGTCACCGTCCTCGACCCGGCGACGCTGGGCCGGGGCGAGAGCGGTCCGGGTGACAGCGGCCAGAACGGCCGGGGGCCGAACAACGGCGTCAAGCCCAACTACGTGGATTTCGCGAGCATGCTGCTGCTGCTCGGACTGGAACGTCGGCTCACCGAGCCGAACGCGATTGTGCAGATCAGCGAGATGGTGCCGGATCCCGGCCAGGTCCGCGGCGAGCGCGTCGCCGAGTACATCGTGGAACTCAACGAGCCTGGAGTCAGATATGTCTGAGCGCCGCTGGGTCAGCGCCCACCTCTTCTACCACGGCGATCAGGACGCCCTGACCGTCGGAGCCGTCAAGCCCGCCGTCGAGCGGCTGCGCTCGGCCGGGCAAACCGGCGGCTTCTTCTTCCTCCGCTACTGGGAGGGCGGCCCGCACATCCGGCTGCGCGTGCTCACCGAGCCCGAGCACGCCGAGGAGGTCCGTACGGCCGTCGAGGAGACGGCGGCCGAGTTCTTCCGCGCGTCGCCGTCCCGGTCCTCGATGACCGGACGGGACTACGCCGAGTCCGCTCCCGCGCTCGCCGCCGTGGAGCGCATGACGGACTACGACACCATGCTGCACCCGGACAACTCCGTCGAGTTCATCGACTACGTGCCGGAGACCGCGGTGTTCGGCACGGGCCGGGCGCTGGAGGCGGTCGAGAAGCAGCTCATGGCGGCCAGCGCGGTGGCCCTCGAACTGATCGTCCGCGGCCGGACGCCGGGGCAGCGCGCCATGGACGCGTACGCCATGCTGTGCGGCAACCGCACGCTGTTCACCGGCATCCTGCCCGAACTCGCCTACCAGACGCGGTTCATGGTGGAGAGCGGCAGCACGGCGGCGAAACTGCTGGGGGATGCGGAGTTCGAACGGCACTTCGAGGCCAACAAGGCGCAGTTGCGCGCCGGTCTGGAGTCGGTGTGGGCGTCGACGCGGGGCGTGGCGCTGCCGGAGGCGTCCGTGGCGAGCCGCTGGCTCACGACCGTACGGGACCTCAACGACACCCTCGTCGAACTGGAGCTGCTGGGCCGCCTCGACGCCCGACTCGACTCCTATCCCGTCTTCGACGCCCCGGCCGATGTGCTGGAGCACATCAACCACCTGGTGCCGCAGCTGATCGTGGAGCGGTGCGCGCACCTGATGTGCAACCGGCTCGGGATCGGCCTGGCCCAGGAGACCCACCTGCGGCTGCTGCTGACCAGGACCGCGTTCGACCTGTGCGCAGTGTGACCCGTGAACGATGAGGCGACGCGCTACCAGGACGAAGTCCACACCCCGACCGAGGTGGCCAACCCGGAGGCGTACCCGCCCCGGCTGGTCAAGAGCTACCCCGGCGCGCCCCGGCACCCGCTCCCCTGGCCCCCGGAGAAGTCCGGGCACCGGCTCGGCCGGCTCCTCGCCGACCTCGGCGGCATCACCCGGTCGCAGTGGCTGACCCCGCTGGACATGCTGCCGTTCACCGACAGTTTCGAGGCCATCCCCGACGACGATCCGCTCCAGTGGCTGGTGACCCGGCGGCCGACGCCGTCCGGGGGCGCCCGGTACAGCGCCGAGTGGTACGTGATCGCCGGGCCCGACTCCGAAGTGCCCACCGGCGTCCACTACTACGATCCGGCCCGGCACGACCTGGTGCGGCTGCGCGCCGGCGACTACCGGAGCTGGGTCGCGTCCCGGCCGGCCGCGACGGTCCTCGTGCAGACCAGTGTCTTCTGGCGGCTGGCCGCCAAGTACGGCGAGATGTACTACCGCCTCGCCTGCCTGGAGTCCGGCATCCAGGTGGCGCAGGCGCTGGCGGTCGCCGACGGCCAGCACGCCACGGCCCGCATGTGCTTCCCCGACGCCGACGTCACCGAGCTGCTGGGGCTCGACCCGCGCGAGGAGGGGGTGCACGCGCTCGTCGAGCTGCTGCCGCCGGTCCCCGCCGCCTTCGGCGGCCCGTCGCTGGCCGCCTTCCCGCGCGCGGCCGGCGCGCACGCGGCCGTCCTCGCGCAGAGCCGTCCGGAGGCGGAGCCGCTGCGGCCTGTGGAGGTAGCCCTACCGGAGGCCGCGTCGGACGCGGAGTCGGATACGGAACCGGATACGGAATCGGACTCGGGGCCGGAGTCGGAAGCCGCGTCGCCACCTGTGGAAACGGAAGCAGAAGCGGTAGAAGCGGAACCCGTACGGATTCGGCTGCCGCACGCCGTGCCGGACCTGCGGGCCGGTACCCGGACGCGGCACGCGGCCATGCGCGGCTTCAGCGGCGACCCGATGTCGGCGAGCGCGCTGGCCGCGATCCTCACCGCCTACGGTCAGCGGGAGCGCTGGGACCTGCCGGCGAACCTGGTCGAGTTCTACTGCGTGATCGCCGACGTGACGGGCGTACCGTCCGGCGCCTACCGCTACCTTCCCGACGAACACCGGCTGGAGCTGGTGAGCGAGGGAGACCCCCGGCAGCGGCTGCGCGAGGCGGCGCTGGCCGCGCTGACCCAGCAGGGCGCGCGCACGGGGAACCTGTGGCTGCTGCCGGTGGGCGACGCGGCGGCGGCCGAGGAGCGGTTCGGCGCCCGCTGGTACCGCGTGCAGCAGGCCGCCGCCGGCGCCGCGCTGCACCGCGCCTGCCTCGCCGCCGCGGCGGTGGACGTGGCGAGCCGGATCCAGAACGACGTGCTCACGCACCTGCTGGACGGCTGGTTCGGCCTGGAGGGGCGCAAGCGGAGCCTGCTCATGGCCCAGTTGGGCACGGAGCACCCGGCTGGGCCGCGCCCCGAGTTCCGGCTGACCTGGTGAGGGCGGGCCTGGTGAAGGAGAACCACGCGTGAGCGAGACGGTACTGGGCGACAGCCTGACGGTATGGGGCGACGGACTGCTCGCCGGCGCCATCGCCCTGCGCCCGCCGTCGGTGCTGGTGGTGGCGCGCGACGGCTGGGACACCGGCGGCTGGGACACCGCGCACGACCGCGGCGGGCCCTGGCTGCCGGTGTGGACCGAACTCGACCGGGTCGTGATCGGCCCCCTCGTCCGCCCCGGCGAGCCCGGCTGCGCCCGGTGCGTACAGACCTGGCGGGCCGGCGCGCCCCAACGCGACCAGCGGACGGCGGAGTTGCGGAAGGACGACCGGATCGCGTCCCGGCCCTCCGACTGGCTGTCGGGGTTCGCCGCCGACGCCGTGCGCGAACTGCTGCGCTCGGGCGCCGCCAGGGACTGCTGCTGGTACCTCGGTCTGCGGGACCTGTCCCTGACGCGGCACGCGTTCCTCCCGGACCCGCTGTGCCAGGTCTGCGGCGCGCTGCCCGAGGACACGGCCGTACGGGCCTCGATCACGCCGCGGTCGCGGCCCAAGCCGCGGGCGGGCGCGTCCCGTGTCCGCGAGCTGTCCGAGTCGCGGTTGACCGACCTGTACGTGGACGCCGAGACCGGCGTGGTCGCCCCGCCGAGCGGTCTGCGCGACGCCCTGTTCCCGCTGGCCGAGGCGGTCCTGACCGAGTACGGCTACCGGGGCGAGGCGGGGTTCGGGCGCGCCCGCGACTTCGCCTCCTGCCGGACCACCGCCGTCGCGGAGGCGCTGGAACGGCTCGGCGGCCAGTGGCCCTGGGGCAAGCGGACCACCGTACGGGGCAGCTACGCCGAACTCGCCGGGGACGCCCTCGATCCGCGGTCGCTCGGGCTGTTCCCCCCGGCCCGCTATCAGGAGCCGGACTGCGCCTACCGGCCGTTCACCGAGGACGCGGTGGCCGACTGGGTGTGGGGGTACTCCTTCCGCGAGGCCCGGCCCGTGCTCGTACCGGAGAACTACGCGTACTACCGGACGGCGCTGCGGCCCGGCGCGGTCCGGCCGGACAAGCCGTTCACCTTCGAGATCTCCAACGGCTGCGCGCTCGGCGGCTGCCTGGAGGAGGCGGTCCTGCACGGCATCCTGGAGGTCGTCGAGCGCGACGCGTTCCTGATGACGTGGTACGCGCGGCTGCCCGTGCCCGAGGTGGACCTCGCCCGCGCGCCCGACCCGCGCATCAGGCTCGTCGTGGAGCGCCTGGAGCGCACCGGGTACCGGGTGCGGGTCTTCGACATGACCCTGGCCGAAGGCATCCCCGCGTTCTGGGTGCTGGCCGAGGACACCGTCGGCGGCGAGTCGCGGCCGAGGGTCGTCTGCACCAGCGGCTCGGCGCTGGACCCGGTCGCCGCCGTGCTCACCTCGCTCGGGGAACTGGCGCCCATCGTCGAACAGGAGCTGGTCAGATACCGCGCCGAGGCGGACCGGGCGCGGCGGATGGCCGCCGATTCCGACCTGGTGCGCGTGATGCCCGATCACGCGCTGTGCGGCGCGACGCCGGAGGCGTACGAACGCTTCTCGTTCCTGCTCGACGGCGACCGCGTGACGGGCTGGGACCGGGTCGGGCGCGGGGGCGGGGGCGGCGTCGAGGGCGGGGCCGGGAACGGGAATGGGGTCGGTAAGGACCAGTTCCGCCACGGGCCCTGGCCGGTCCACACCGACCTGCGGGACGACCTCGCCGAGGCCGTCGGGCGGATGCTCGCGGGCGGCATGGACGTGGTGGTCGTCGACCAGACGTCGCCGCTGCACGAGGCCGCCGATCTGCACTGCGTGAAGGTGATCGCGCCCGGCGCGCTGCCGATGACCTTCGGCCACCGCAACCGGCGGATCACCGGACTGCCCCGGCTGCGGGAGGTCCCCCACCGCCTCGGGTACGCGCCGCGCCCGCTGACAGACGCCGACATCAACCCCTACCCCCACCCCTTCCCGTGACCGACCACGTTCCTTCGACCGACCACGCTCCCTCGACCGACCACGTTCCCTCGATCGATTACGCCGCCACGTTCGGGGTGCGCGTCGCGGGGCTGCCCGCGACCGTGCTCGACCAGCTCACCGACCGGCGGCTGCGGCACGCGCTGCTGGCCACGGTACGTACGGCGGCCGAGCTGACGGACCGCGCGGCGCGGCTGTCCGACCGCTGCCACGACGTGATCGGGGCGCTGTCCGATCCGGCCGCCAAGCCGAAGCTGGTCGCGCTGCGACGGGCCGTGCACCAATGGCGCGACCCGGCGCGGCTGCTGTCGGAGCCCCTGGTCGCCGCCGCGCTGGACGCTGAACTCGCCACCGCCATTGCGGAGTTCGCGACGGACGTGTCCCGGTACCGCTCCGACCGGGACGAGCTGCCGACCGTACTGGCCGAGGCGGAGCGCTCCGTCACGGCCGGTCTGCGCGAGACCGGCGCCGATCCCCGCTTCGGCCAGGGCCTCGCGCACGCCAGCCCCACCCTGTACGAGGCGCTGCGGCGCGGTCCGGGCCGGAAGGAGCTGACCCGGCTGGCCGTCTACGCCGCACGTGCGGCCGTCAAGACCAGCCCGTTCAGCACGTTCACCGCCAGCGGCCTCGGCCGGTACGTGCCGGAGGGGCCGGCGCTGCGCTGGACCGCGACCGGGCGGGCCCGGTCGGTCGTGGAGCTCGACCTGTCGGCCCTCGCGCCGCCGGCCGCCGCGCTGACGGAGGTGCGGGTGCGGATCAATCCGAGCGCGCGCGTCGTGGCCGACGCCGTGCGGTTCATCGGCCCGGCGCCGGCCGAGGAACTGCTCAGCCTGCCGCTGACCCCGGCGCTGCGGCACTGCCTGCGCGCGGCCGCCGCTCCCGACCGGCCGCCGACGCTCGCCGAGCTGACGGCGAGCCTCCCCGCGCCGCCGGAGAAGGCGGCCGGCTATCTGCGTTCGCTCGCGGCGGCCGGACTGCTCCTGATACGGCCCGACTTCGACGAGCACGGAGTCGATCCGCTGGGTCGGCTGGCGGACCGGGCCCCCGCCCTCGCCCCTCTCCACGCCGCCCTGCGCGCGTACGGGAGCGCGAGCGGCGCGGACCGGGTCGCGCTCGGACCGGTGCTGCGAGAACAGCTCCAGGACCTCGGCGTCACCGGCAGGCTCCGGGACGTCGTGACCGAGCAGTCCGTCATCCCCGGCGTCGTGGTCGAAGCGGGGCTGCCGGAGTGGCGGGAGATCCTGGACGATCTGGCCGCCGCCTGCCGGGTGCTCGCGGTCTTCGACCACACGCTGCCCTTCAAGCTGGCGGTCGCCGCGTTTCTGCGGGAGCGGTTCGGGACGGGGGCTCCGGTGCCGTTCGACCGGTTCTACGCGGAGCTGGTCCGAGACGGGCACGAGGTCATGCGGCTGCATCCGGCCGCCGTCGCCTTCGACATGACCGGGCTCACGGGCACGCTGTCGGCCAGCCCGATTCCGGAGGTGCGCCGCCTGGTCGGCCTGATCGCCGACGTCCGGGGCGCGCTGCCGGACCGGGGTCGGCTGGCGCGGGTGCTCGACGCGCTGCCGGCCTGGGTGCGCCCGGTGGGATCGGTAGCGGTATACGCCCAATACGCATCAGGTGACGGAGAGTTGGTGGTCAATTCGGTGAACTCGGGTTTCGGCAGAGGCCGTTCCCAGGTACGCAGGCTGCTGCGCTACGTATCAGACGACGAGCCGCTCCCGGTCGAGGCGAAGCACCCGGGCGAGCCGACGTACGCGGAGTTCGAGCAGACCCTGGCCACCTCGCTCAACCAGCGCGAACTCACCCTGCCGGACCGGCTCGACTACCCGCCGCCCGCCCGGCTGACGGTCGGCGTGGGCGACGACGGGCTGCCGGTCCTGTTCGACGGCGGGTCGGCGGTCCGGCCCGTACATGGCGGGCTCTCGTACGAGCGGCAGTTCCCGCCGGTCATGGCCCTGCTGGTCGAGGCGTTCGGCGAGAGCCCCATCCTGCTGCGGCCCGATCAGCCGCTCCAGCACGACGCGAGCGCCGGGCGCGGACAGGGCCGCGTCCTGCACGCGCCCCGGCTCACCATCGGCCGCGTGGTGCTCCGCCGGGCCGCCTGGGTCGCCCAGCCGGGAACCCTGCCGCGCCGCGCGCCCGGCCAGTCCGACGCGGACTTCCTGATCACGGTCACGGCCTGGCTGACCGGGCACGGCATCCCGCCCCGCTTCTTCGTGTCCGTGCTGCGGATGGACGCCGTCGCGGCGGGTTCGGCGGCGAACGACCGCGCCCGCAAGCCGCTGTACGTGGACGTCGGCTCGCCTCCGCTGATGCTGGCCTTCGAGCGCCTGGCCAGGGACCCGGGCAGCGCGGCGGTGTTCTACGAGGTCGCGCCGGAGCCGGAGGCGGCGATGGCCGACCACGAGGGCGTACCGAGGGTGACCGAGTACGTCATAGAGCTGAACTGCCGCGACCGCCAAGACCGCCGAGACCACCGAGACCGCCGAGAAGGAAGTGGGACATGACGGAGTCCTCGTGGCGCAGCGTGAACGTCTTCCACCACGACAGCGACCGGACCGATCTGCTGCTGGACGCGGTGCGCCCGTTCATCGCGGCGGTGGCCCCGTCCGTGGACCGGGTCTACTACCAGCCGCACTGGCGGCGCGGTCCGCACGTGCGCATCCCGATCCGGGCGAGCGCCGAGACCTTCGACGCCGTCGTCGCCCCGGCGGTCGCCGACACGCTCCAGGAGTACGTACGGACGCATCCGTCCACCGTGGCCCTGGACGAGCAGGCAGCGCGTGACCAGCACATCCGTCTGGCCCAACAGGAGCGGGAGGACGGCCCGTTGTTCCCGTGGGCGGCCAACAACACGATCGAGACCGGGCCCTACGACCAGCGCCTGGGGGTGCTGGGCGGGCAGGGCGCGGCGGATCTGCTGGCCGACTACTACGTCGACACCAATGAGATCGTCTTCGGCATCCTCGACCGGGTGCGCGGCGGCGGCTCGAAGATGGCGCTGGCGGTGGATCTGTTCATCGCGGCGGCGCACCGCTTCCTCCCGCCGGTGACCTACGGCTATCTGTCCTTCCGGGGTCACGCCGACGCCTATCTGGCGAAGATGCCCGACGCGTTGCGCGAGCGGTTCGACCGGGTCTACGACGCCAACGCGGAGCACTTCCGGCGGCGGGTCAGGGAGATCACGGCGGCGGCCGACTACCACGAGACGCTGCCGTACCCGGCTCTCCTGGACGTCCTGCTCGCCTACCGGAACCGTGCCAACAAGCTCATTGAGGCGGGCGAGTTGGCGCTGAACAGGGACGAGAACGGTGCTCCGGAGGCGTGGGGTTCGACGTGGAGCGCCTGGTCCGAGCGCAGCGCGTTCCACCGGACGCTGGGCGGTCACCGGGGGGCGGCCGATCAGTTGGGCGGCTGGAACACCTTCCAGCAGTACCGGGTGGTGCTCAACTGGCTGTACCTCAACATGTACCGGCTGGGCATCGGCGAGCGGGAGCGCAACCTGATCTGCCATGTCGTCTCCCGCGCCGTCGAGGACGTGCACGGGGTGACCGCGCTGGACCGCATCCAGGATCTGATCGGCTTCGTCGACAATGGTGGCCGCCTGTAGCGAGCACCCCTACGCCAAGACCTCCGCCCGGCCCCCTGCCCCCACATGCCCCACATGCCCCACCCACCCCACACCAAGACCACGCAAAATCGCTTACATGAATGCCCCTCGCGGCATCCTCCGCATCGTGCGTCGCGCGCGTCCGCCGTACGGTCGAAGGCCGGGCGGCGACGGTGCGGGCGGCCGCGGTCCGGCGGGTCAGGAGTTTCGGAGCGGCGGCTCCGAGAAAGATCATGCGTATGTCCCGGCGGGGCAACTCGCCATGAACACACCAACAAAGCCAGGCGCGTTCAGCATCGTCAAGCTCGCGAAGGGTACGGACATGACCACTCTGGAGACCAGCAAAACCCTCGACCTCGTCCACCGCTCCGATGGCCCCAGCCGCCCGATCCTCGACCAGATCGCCGACAAGTGGTCGATGACAGTACTGGCGGTCCTCGACGAACCCAGACGCTTCAACGAGATAAAGCGCCACCTCGAAGGCGTCACCCAACGCGTCCTCACCCAGACCCTCCGCCGCCTGGAACGCAACGGCATGATCAGGCGCCGCGTCCTGCCGACCTCCCCCGTCGGCGTCGAGTACTCCCTCACCCCGCTCGGCGCGTCCATCTGGGAGGTCTACGGCCAGGTCTACGCCTGGGTCGGCGCGAACGCCGACGAGATCCTGGCCCACCAGGCCGAATACGACCGCCGCCACAGCTGTACCAACGCAAACCCGAGACCGGACTCCGACTCCCCCGTGTCGCTGGCTTCCTAGGGCGGGGATTCGGTTCCGCCCCCGGAGCGGAGGTCGCAGGTTCGAATCCTGCCGGGGGCGCAGAGAAGAGGGCCGGCCGCGAGGAGGGTTGCCTCCCGGGCCGGTCCTCAGCCGTTCCAGGGGCCGCGTCATACTCGTGCAAGCCGTGCAACTGCCGCGTCACCGCAGGTTGTGGCAGCGGGGACGGCGGGCGGAAACTAGGGGTCTTAGGTCTAGGGGAGGGCCTGTAGAGGATGAGTCGACGGTCCAGCGGGTTGGTCGGGATATGGGCTGAGGCGCAGCGTGTGCAGCAGCAGCGGGTGGAGGCGCAGGCCCGGTTCGAGCGGGAGCAGGAGCGGCGGGAGCGAGCCCGGCAGCGGGAGGCGGCGCGCGGGTACCGCGAGCAGCGGGTGGCCTACCGGCAGCAGCGGGAGGCCGAGGCGTGGCGGCGGACCGGGGAACTGGAGGCGCGGGTCGCCGCGTTGCAGGGGCTGTTGGCCGCCGGATGCCGGGCTCCGGCGTTCAGCGCCCGGCTGCTGACCCGCCCCGAGCACGTCGAGCCCTTCTCCCCCGGCGCGCTCGCCCAGCCCGTACCGATGCCGGACCCCGCCCATTATCCGTCGTCCGGCGGATGGACCGCCGCCCGGCGGGCCCAGGCCGAGGCGGAGGCGCGGGCCCGGTACGAGCACGACCTGCGGGCCGCGCAGGACGCCGAGGCCCTGCGGCAGCGGCAGTTGGCCGCCTACCGGACGCAGTACGAGACGCGTGCCCGCGCCCAGTCGGAGGAGGTGCGCCGGCACAACGCCGACATAGCCGAGATGATCGCCGCCCTCCGCGACGGCGATTCCGAGGCCGCGGTGGAGTATTTCTCCGCCGCTCTGTACGCCTCGACGGGGTGGCCCGAGGAATTACCGCGTCAGGTGACCGCCGCCTACGACTCGAACGCCCGGCAATTGGTGCTCAATTGGGAGCTGCCCGCATTCGACGTCGTCCCGGCCGTGAAGTCGGTTCGCTACATGATCAATGCCGATCAGGACAAGGAAGTGGCCCGGTCGGCGACCCAGCGGCGCGCGCTGTATCGGGATGTGCTCGCGCAGTGCATGCTGCTGGTGCTGCGCGACCTTTTCGCGGCGGACGAGGCGGAGGGGTTCGGCGCGCTGGAATCGGTCGCGCTGAACGGCTTCGTGGACGACCACGACCCCGCTACGGGCCGGCAGGCGCGGATATTCCTCGCGACGGTCATGGTGTCGCGCTCCACCTTCGCCGCGCTGCGGCTGGAGCAGGTGCAGGCCGTCGACTGCCTGGTGGACGGGCTCCGGGGGCAGCTGTCGGCGCGCCCCGACCAGGCGGCGGGGGTACGGCCCGGCCGGGTGCCCGAGGGCGTCGGCGACGGCGTCGTCACCCACGGCGGCGGCGAGGAACCCGACCTGTATGAAATGGACCCCGTCGCCTTCGAGTCCCTGGTCGCGGATCTCTTCCGGGCCATGGGGATGCAGGCGGTGACGACGCAGCGCTCCAACGACGGCGGCGTGGACGTCGACGCGCTGGACCCGGCCCCTATTCGCGGCGGGAAGATCGTCGTCCAGGTCAAGCGCTACCGCAATACGGTGCCCCCGACCGCCGTCCGCGATCTCTACGGCACCGTCCAGGACGCCGGTGCCAACAAGGGCGTGCTGGTGACGACTTCCGGTTTCGGGCCCGGCTCGCACACCTTCGCCAATGGAAAGCCGCTGGAATTGGTGTCGGGCGCCGAATTGGTCGACCTGCTGCACCGCCACGGGCTGCGCGGGCGGCTGGGCGGGGGCGATCCGCGCTCGGTGCCCGCCCAGCGGTCGGCGCCCGCGCCCGAGGCGGAGGACGGGCCCGATGAGGGCCGGCCGGACGGGAACGGGGCCGCCGAGGACGAGCACAACATCCTGGGCATGTACTGGTCGGGCGGCGTCGCCCTGGACGTATGCGCCCTCGTGTGCCGCGGTGACCGCGTCCTGGACGACGACCATTTCGTCTTCTTCAACAACCCCCGCACCCCCGATGGTTCGGTCCGCGCGCTGACGCCCGTAGCGCCGGACAAGGCCGCCGTCCGCGTCGCCTTCGACGGCCTGCCCGCGCGGGCCGACCGCCTCGTCATCGTCGCCGCGGTCGATCCCGTGGCCAACCCCGCCGCCGACCTGTCCGGCTTCACCGCGGCCGGCATCCGGCTGCTGGACTCCGCCGGGGCCCCGCTGGATCAGCTGGAAGTCTCCGACGGCCGGCCCGGCGAGACCGCCCTCGTCCTGGGCTCCTTCCGCCGCCGCGCCGGCGGCGACTGGGACTTCGTCATCGGCGGCAAGGGGTACAAGGGCGGCCTGGAGGAGCTGGTCCAGGAGTACGGCATCGAGGTGGCGTAGGACGTGCCGCGGCCGGGCCGCGGCCCCGCCCCTACCCCCGTGCCTCCCGCCGCATGCACCACGTGCGCGGGCCCCCGTCGGGCAGCGGCACTTCTGCCGTGACCGTGAAGCCGAGCCGTTCGTAGAACCGCACGTTCCGTTCGCTCGCGGTCTCCAGGAAGGCGGGGTGACCGGCCTCCTCGGCGGCCCGGAGGCCGGGGCGGAGCACCGCGCTGCCCAGGCCGCGGCCCTGCGCGTCGGGGTCCACGCCCACCGTGGCGAGGAACCACACGGGCTCGGTGGGGCGGTGCGGGGCGAGCGCGGCCTCGGCCGCCTCATAGGCCGCCGCGCGGTCGCCCGCCAGCTCGGCGATCCGCGGGCCGATCTCCGCGAAGCCCGGGCTCGGGTCCTGCTCCGGCGTGGTCCACGCCGCCACGGCGCGGCACTCGTCGGCCACCCAGACGCGGCCGTACGCCAGGCCGATGCGGGACAGGAACAGCTCGTCGATGCGCCCCACCCGGCTCTCGTGGTCGTCGGCCGCGACCACGTGGCGGGTATAGACGTAGTCGGCGAACGCGCGGGTCAGCGTCCGTACGGCGGCGGGCACGTCCTCGCCCGTCGCGGGGCGTACGCGCACATCCTCGGTGAGGGACATAGGGGCGGGCCTTCCACTCGACTCGGTCCGGCTTCTCGGCGAACGCGTCGGCCCGGTCGGTTTCCCGGCCCGTCCGCCCGCCGACCGGACAACGATCAAGGCCGCCGCCCCGTGCCCGCCGCCTCAGGCCCTCTTCGAATCCGTTCCCGAATCCGTTCCCGAGTCCGTTCGCGAATCCGGAGCCGTTCCCACAGCCGGCACCACCGCGCCGCCCCCCGCCCGTACCGCCTCCACCGCCGCCTGGTGCAGCGCGCGGCTGGACTTCTCATCGGGTACGTGCGCGGGGCTGCCGGTCATCGTGTACCAGTCCAGCGCCGAGCTGTGCTGCACGGCCAGGTACGCCACGCCGTCGCGCCAGGTCGTGTGCACCGTGATGTCCCCGGTCAGCGTGCCCGCCTCGTCCGTCGAGACGCCGCCGGGGCCCGCGATGACGCTCGTCGTGGTCCACGTCGTCCAGTCCATCGCCCACACCTTCCAGACATAACACTGCATAGCAGCACCAACAGCGCCTATCACCCATTTTCCAGCATTGGCGAGCAAAGCGCCGCCGACGCCGTACCGTCCTGCCCCGGCATCCCGCTCGGCCACCTGAGTGTCAGTGGTCTCTCCTACGATGGCCTGCATGACGGCCCTGGAAATCGGCACCGACGCGCCCGGCTCCCCCGACGCGTCCGAGAACGGCGAAGCCCTGGGGGTGCTGCACCGCGTCTTCGGCTATGACGCGTTCCGGGGCAGTCAGCAGGAGATCATCGAGCATGTGGCCGGCGGCGGCGACGCGCTCGTGCTCATGCCGACCGGCGGCGGGAAGTCGCTCTGCTACCAGATCCCCGCGCTCGTGCGGAAGGGCGTCGGCATCGTCATCTCGCCGCTCATCGCGCTCATGCAGGACCAGGTCGACGCGTTGCGCGCGCTCGGCGTCCGGGCCGGGTTCCTGAACTCCACGCAGGACCTCGACGAGCGGCGACTCGTCGAGGCCGAGTTCCTGGCCGGGGAGATCGACCTGCTCTACCTCGCGCCCGAGCGGCTGCGCGTCGAGTCGACGCTCCGGCTCCTCGACCGGGGCACGATCTCGCTCTTCGCCATCGACGAGGCGCACTGCGTCGCCCAGTGGGGCCACGACTTCCGCCCCGACTACCTGGCCCTCTCCGCGCTGCACGAGCGCTGGCCCGAGGTGCCGCGCATCGCGCTGACCGCCACCGCCACCGAGGCCACCCACCGCGAGATCGCCTCCCGGCTGAAGCTGGAGGACGCCCGCCACTTCGTGGCCAGCTTCGACCGCCCCAACATCCAGTACCGCGTCGCGCCGAAGAACGCCCCCAAGCGCCAGCTGCTCGACCTGCTGCGCACCGAGCACCCCGGCGACGCGGGCATCGTCTACTGCCTGTCGCGGTCCTCGGTGGAGAAGACCGCCGCCTTCCTCGCCGAGGAGGGCATCCAGGCCCTGCCGTACCACGCGGGGCTCGACGCCCGCGTCCGCGCCGAGAACCAGGCCCGCTTCCTGCGCGAGGACGGCGTGGTCATGGTCGCCACGATCGCCTTCGGCATGGGCATCGACAAGCCGGACGTACGGTTCGTCGCCCACCTCGACCTGCCCAAATCCGTCGAGGGGTACTACCAGGAGACCGGCCGCGCCGGGCGCGACGGCCTGCCCTCCACCGCCTGGCTCGCGTACGGGCTCCAGGACGTCGTGCAGCAGCGCCGCATGATCGACACCTCCGAGGGCGACCAGGCCCACCGGCGCCGGCTCGCCACCCACCTCGACGCCATGCTCGCGCTCTGCGAGACGGTCGAGTGCCGCCGCGTGCAGCTGCTGGCCTACTTCGGGCAGCAGAGCACCGCCTGCGGCAACTGCGACACCTGCCTGTCGCCCCCCGAGTCCTGGGACGGCACGGTGCCCGCCCAGAAGGTGCTCTCCGCGGTGGTCAGGCTGGACCGCGAGCGCCGCCAGAAGTTCGGCGCGGGCCACATCGTGGACATCCTGACCGGCAAGAAGACCGCGAAGATCATCCAGCACGACCACGACGGGCTGTCGGTCTTCGGCATCGGCTCGGAGCTCAGCGGGCCCGAGTGGCACAGCGTGGTGCGCCAGCTGCTGGCGCAGGGGCTGCTGACCGTCGAAGGCGACTACGGCACCCTCGTGCTCACCGCCGACAGCGCCGACGTCCTCGGCGGCCGGCGCCAGGTGATGCTGCGCCGCGAGCCCAAGCCCGCCGCGCGGCCCGGCAAGGCCGCGAAGGGCTCGGGGTCCTCCGCCAAGCGCGCCCCCGTCGACCTGCCGGAAGCCGCCGTGCCGGTCTTCGAGGCGCTACGGGCCTGGCGCGGCGCCACCGCGAAGGAACAGGGCGTCCCCGCGTACGTGATCTTCCACGACGCCACGCTCCGCGAGATCGCGACCGCCGCCCCGACGTCGCTGGCCGGGCTCGGCACGGTGAACGGCGTCGGCGAGAACAAGCTCGCCAAGTACGGGCAGCAGATCCTGGACCTGCTGGCAGGGACGGATACGGACGGGACGCAGGGGGCTGGGGGAGCGGATGGGGCCGAGGAGGCAGCCGCCTCGGCTGCGCCGTCGGCCGGCGCCGCGCCCAGCACGCCCGCCCGGCCGCGTACCGCCGCCGCCCGCCCCGCGCCCGCCGCACAGCCCGCCCGGTCCACCGATGCGAGCTGGCCCACCGACGCCGACGAACCCGACTTCGACGAGCCCGACGACCCCGGCTTCTGACCGCCGGGCCGCTGCCCGTCCCGACCGGCCGGGACGGGCATCCAGCCCTCCCCGCTCCGGCCGGGCCCAGGCTCGGCCTTCGGCTACCCCGCCCAGGGCCGTCCTCAGCCCTCCCGCGCCGCCAGTCGCCACAGGGACGTGACCTCCGCCGCGCGCGCCTCGTGCAGCGGGTCGTCGGGGTCGGTCGCGCGGCCGTGGCGGGGCCTTACGCCCGTACGGTCGACCACGCGCAGGCCCGCGCCCTCGATGGCCGTCAGCAGCTCCGCACGGGTCCGCAGCCCGAGGTGTTCGGCCAGGTCGGAGAGGATCAGCCAGCCCTCGCCGCCCGGCGAGAGATGGGCGGCGAGGCCGTCGAGGAAGCCCCGGAGCATGCGGCTGTCCGGGTCGTACACGGCGTGCTCCACGGGCGAGGTGGGGCGGGCCGGGACCCACGGCGGGTTGCAGACGATCAGCTGGGCCGGGCCCGGCGGGAACAGGTCGGCGCGGAGCACCTCGACGCGGTCGGCGACCCGCAGCCGCTCCGCGTTCTCGCGCGCGCAGGCCAGCGCGCGCGGGTCGAGGTCGGTCGCCACCACCCGCCGCACGCCCCGGCGGGCCAGCAGCGCGGCGAGCACGCCCGTACCCGTGCCGACGTCGTACGCGAGGGCGGTGCCCGCGGGCAGCTCGGCGTCGGCGACCAGGTCCACGTACTCGCCCCTGACCGGCGAGAACACCCCGTAGTGCGGGTGGACGCGGTCCCCGCCCAGCGCCGGTACGGGCACGCCGCCGCGCCGCCACTCGTACGCGCCGATCAGCCCCAGCACCTCCCGCAGCGAGGCCACGCTCGGGCCGTCGGGCGGCCCGTACGCCTGCGCGCACGCCTCCCGTACGTCCGGCGCGCGCCGGAGCCCGATGGTGTGGTCGGCTCCGATCGGCACGAGCAGCATGCCGAGGACGCGGGCGCGCCGGTGCTGCGCCTGGCGGTGCCGGTGGAACGCCTCGGCGGGCGAGGCGGCGGGCGGGCGCGCCGAGCGCTTGCGGCGCGGGCCGCGGTCGATGCGCCGGGCCATCGCGCCCAGCAGTTGCCGGGCCCCCTGGAAGTCGCCGTTCCACAGCAGCGCGGTGCCTTCGCAGGCGAGCCGGTACGCCTCGTCGGCCGTCATACGGTCGTCCGCGAGCCGTATCCGGGCGGGCGGCGGCGCGGCGCTCTCGGAGCGCCAGCGGGCCGAGCGCCGCGCCTCGTCCCCGTCGGTCCAGCGAATCATCTGATGCGTGCTCAGCGGAGGGCCTCTCTGGGTGCGCCGCGCTCCCGGGAACGGCCCCGAACCCCCAGGCCGACCGCGGCACCGGGCGCCGCCGAGGCCGCGCGTACGTCGGCGTCGGCGGGGCAGGCCGAAGCGGCCGGCCGGGCCGGGACCGCGCGTCGGAGTCCGGCAGAGCACTACATTCTGGCCGATCGCGGAAGGTGTGGCGACCACTTTTCCGCGGGGCGGGCGTCCCGCGGGCGTCCGCCACGCAGGCACGGGAAGCGGGCGTCCCGCGGTCGCCCCCCGCCATCCCCTGCGCAGGCGCGGCGGATCGCCGGTCCGGCAGGCGGTACGCCGCTGCCGCTCCGCCCGTCGGCCGGCGCCCGCGTCGGCGAGACTGGAGGCCATGACCGCAGTCGACGCGCCCCGCGCCATCCGCCACCCCGTCCCCTACTACGCCCAGTGGGAGTCCCGCGACCTCGTTCCCGCGATCGTCGCGGGCGACCTGCGCGCCGCCGACGACCCGCTGTGGCAGAAGTCCGGCGCGGCCACGGCCGAGGAGTACGGCTTCTGGTCCTGGCGGATGTGCGGCATGGCCTGCCTGCGGATGGCGCTCGACCACTGGCGCGGCGGCGCTCCGCCGTCCGTCACGCTCGCGGAGGAGTGCCGGGAGGCCGGTGCGTACGTGCGTCACGCGGACCGCGTGGACGGGCTGATCTACGCGCCGTTCGCCGCGTACGCGCGGCGGCGCTGGGGCCTGTTCGCCGAGTCGCGCCCGGAGTTGACCGCGGCGGCGGTCCGCGACGAGCTGGCGGCGGGGCGGCTCGTCATGCTGTCCGTACACCCCTCGATCCGGACGCCGGGGGCGCGGCCGGCGGCACGCGGCGGGCATCTGGTGCTCGCGGTCGGTGCGGACGACGAGCATCTGGTCCTGCACAATCCGTCCGGATTCCCGGACGGTACACAGGAGTTCGCCCACCTCCCGTGGGTCGAGCTCGAACACTTCTACGCCGGTCGCGGGGTCGTGCTCGGCCCGCACGCCCGCCCCCTGCCCTGACCTCGCGCGGGCCGCCCCTCCGGCGGCCCTGTCAAGCGCCTCATGAGTCGGACCGCGCCACTCGGACACGGGCGCGCGTATGCTGTCGTCACATGGGGGCGGACTTGGGACACCCCGCCAACCAGCCTCCGCACAGCGGGCTTTGGCGGGTACGCATCCGTGGCCGGGCATCGCGCGCCATCATGGGCGCGGGGATTCTTCTGGACACCGACACCGTGCTGACCTGCGCGCACGTCATCACCGACGAGCACGGGCGGCCCGATCCGAACGCCGAAGTGCTGGTCGACCTGGCGGCGGTGCGCGACGCGCGGCCGGTGCCGGCGCGGGTGGCCGAGGACGGCTGGAAGCCGCAGCAGGACGATCACTGCGCCGATGTGGCGCTGCTCAAGCTCAGCGTCCCGCAGCCGCCCGAGTACGCCACGTCGCTGCACCGGCTGCCGCCGACCGGGCGGCGGCCCGTCAACATGTACGGCTTCCCCGGCACCAACGAGCACGGAATGCTGTTCCGGGCCACGCTCGACGGGCGGGCGGGGCCGCGGTCCGAGTGGGTGCAGATGACGCCCGACACCCCGGCGGACACGGTGCGGCGGGGGTTCAGCGGCTCGGCGGTGGAGGTGAGCGACACCGGGCACGTCATCGGCATGGTCGTGAGCCGCTACGACGACCCGGCCGACGCGGTCCCCACCGGACAGCGCCGGTCCCTTTCGTACATGATCCCCACCGAAACGATCCTCTATCATCTCCCGGTCGTCGCCCAGTGGGTGCACGGCAGGCAGGGCATAGACCGCCGACTGGTCTCCAAGCTGACGGACGGCGCGCAGGACGTGGAGGCCGCCCGCCGCCTCACCCGCTGGCTGCGGCGCGGGAGCATCGGCCTGCCGGGCGGTGACGCGCCCGCAGGCGGCGGAGCGGACACGCCCGTACGGAACGGCGGCGAGGGCCTGGGCGGCCTGGGTCTCGGGCTCGGCCTCGGTCTCGGTCTGCAAGACGTCGAGACCCTCGTCATCACCGACGAGGAGAACGACAAGTACGAGGCGCTCCGCCGCGCCGTGACGCTCGCCAGCCGCGAGCTGTCCGGGGGCCATTCGCTGCCGCGCGTGACCCGCGGCCCGCGCGGCACGGTGCCGCCGGTCGGCAGCGTCGACCTGGCCATCGTCGCGCGGGACTGGACCGCGCCCGACCTCGCGCGGCTGGTCGCCGACCGCATGGGGCTCAGAACGCACGACGGCGCCTCGCCCGCCGACCTCATCCGTACGGGCACGGTCCCCCTCACCATCGTGGCCGTCGGCGTCGACCGGGCGCCCGACCCGGACGGGCTGCTGCGCCTCCTCGCCCTCCTCGCGTCCCGCGGCGGCAAACTGCTGATCGTCTTCCGCGACCCCCGCGCCCCCGGACTGGCCCTCGCCGAGGAGCTGTTCCGGCCCGATCCGGAGCGCGTGGACGCCTGGCTGGCGCGGCTGGGCGAGGAGGTCGAGGGGATGCGGTCGGCCGGTGAGGAGGCCCGGAGTCACGTGGGCGATCTGCACATCGCCCGGAGCCTGCTGCGCGCCGACCCCGATCTGCGCAGCTACCGCGTGCTGCCGAAGCTCGCCGCCTTCGAGCACGCCGTGGCGTCGGTGCGCGCGAAGGCCGAGGCGGGGCGGCGGGCGGAGGCGGAGCGGGCGCGGGCCGCGGAGGAGCTGGAGCGCGCGCGGAAGGATCTGGACGGGCTGCTCACCGCCGCCGTCGCGAAGCTGGGGGCGCTGGGGGCGGCGGAGCGCGAGGACATGGTGCGGCTGCGCCGTGCGGCCCAACGGGCGCTCGACGCCCGGCCGTTCGGGCCGGACGCCGCCGAAGAGGCCGTGTACGCGTTCGCCCGCGCCGTGACCCGCGCCGAACACGGCGGACCGCCGGAGCCGGACCATCCCGCCGGGCACGACGGACCGCCGGAACCGAAGCCCCCCGCCGGGCACGGCGGACCGCCGGAACCGAAGCCCCCCGCCGAGCGCGGCGGTTCACCGCGGCCGGGCCGCCCCGCCGACCACAACGCACCACCGAAACCCGACGCCCGCGCCGAACACGGTGGCCCGCCGGAGCCGGATGTCCCCGCCATGCGCGACAGACCACCGCGAACGGACGGCCCGCCCGCGCACGACAGGTCGCCGGAACCGGGCGACCCGCCCGACGCCCCCGCCCCAGCAGCCCCAGCTGCCCCAGCTGCCCCAGCGGCCCCAGCGGCCCCAGCGGCCCCCCGCGAAGGCATCTCATGACGGCCGCCCCCTCCGCCGCCCGCCCCGCGCCACCCTGCGACCGTCCCCCCTGCCCCGGCCGTATCAAGCCCAACGGCTTCTGCTCCGACTGCGGACGCCAGCCCCTCAGTCCCCCCACCGCCCCGCTGATCCCCTCGCAGCCGCCGCCCGCCGACCCGACAGGGCCGGCAGACCCGACAGGGCCGGCAGACCCGGCGGGACCGGCGGCGGCCCCGGCGCCCCCCACCGCCGATCTCATCGAGACCGCCACCACCCGTACGGCCGCCCGCGCCCGGCAGCGTACGGCGCGGCTCTTCGCGGTCAGGGACGCGGGCGGGAGCCTGCTGGAGCTGCCGTACGTCGATCTCCTCTCCCGCGAGAGCCTCGTCCTGGAAGATCCCCGGCCGCCCGCCCGGGGCCAGGAGTGCGCCAACGAGGGCTGCGGCTTCATGGTCGGCGCGCCGTACGCCGGGCAGCCGGCGCTGACCTCGGGGTACTGCCGCAACTGCCGCCACCCCTTCGACTTCACGCCGCAGCTCGGCGCCGGCGATCTGCTGGGCGACCAGTACCGCGTGGTCGGCTGCATCGCGTTCGGCGGCATGGGCTGGGTCTATCTCGCCGAGGACACCAAGCTCGACGACCAGCCCGTGGCGATCAAGGGGCTGATCAACACGGAGGACCGGGCGTCGCTGGACATGGCGCTGGACGAGCGGCGCTATCTGACGATGCTCGACCACCCCAACATCGTCCGCATCATCAACTACGTCACGCACCCCGCCCGCAACAGCCACCGGGTGACGGGCTACATCGTCATGGAGTTCGTGGGCGGCACCACGCTCGCCCAGATCAAGGAGTTCATCGCGCACGCCGACGCCCCGTACGACGGGCCCCGGCTCTACGAGCACATCCTCACCTACGGCTGCCTCATCCTCGACGCCCTCGCGTATCTGCACGGCGAGCGGCTCGTGTACTGCGACATGAAGCCCGGCAACGTCATGCACCACGAGGGAAAGATCAAGATCATCGATCTGGGGGCGGTGCACCGGCTCGGCCAGGCCGAGAAGACCGGCCGCCCCGTCATCACCCCCTACTACGCGCCGCCCGAAGTCATCCGGCACGGCTTCGCGGGCCTCAGCGAGCGCTCCGACCTCTACAGCGTCGGCCGGACCCTCCAGGACCTCTCGCTGCGGGCCGAGCGGCCCGAGCAGCAGCCGCCCGGCCTCGCCGCCACCTCCTACGAGCACGCCATCGCCCGCGCCACCGCCCACGACCCGCGGCAGCGCTTCGCCTCCGCCCGCGAGATGGCGGAGCAGCTGCGCGGCATCCTGCGGGAGACCCGCTCGCTGCGCCTGGAGGAGGAGCACCCCGAGCCGTCCACCCTGTTCGCCCCCACCGCGGCGCTCCTCGACGCCTCGCTGGGCCGCATCCCGCCGCTGGAGCACTGGCTGGAGGGCGGCGCGTCCGGGCCCCGGCCGCTGGGGCACGGGCTGCCCGGCCCCGACCGGGTGCCGCTCGGCCTGCCCGTGCCGTTCCCCGACCCGCAGGACCCCGGCACCCCGCTGCTGATCACCCCGACCGACGCCGGGCCGCGCCGCCTCATCGAGCAGCTGAACGCCTCCCGTTACGAGCCCGAGTCCCCCGAGATCCAGTTCCGCCAGTGCCGTGCGCACCTGGAGCTCGGCCGGCTGCCCCTGGCGGCCCGGCGGCTGGCGAAGGCGCGCCGCGTCATCGGCGACGACCGCGCCCCGTACGACTGGCGGCTGAGCTGGCACCGTGCGCTGATGCTGCTGGCGCGCGGTCAAGTGGACGTCGCGGCGCGGCAGTTCGGGCGGGTCTACCGGATGCTGCCGGGCGAGTACGCGCCGAAACTCGCGCTCGGCTACTGCTCCGAGCAACTGGGCGACCTGGCCTCCGCCGAGTGGTTCTATCAGGCCGTGTGGCAGCGCAACCGCTCGCAGGGCAGCGCCGCCTTCGGCCTGGCCCGGCTGCGGCTGGCGGCCGGCGACCGGGACGCGGCCGTCCAGGTGCTGGACGGGGTGCCGATGGTCTCGCGCCACTACGACGCCGCGCAGATCGCGGCGGTGCGCATCCGCGCCGGGCGGCTCGGCCCGGCCCCGTTCCGGCTGCCGTCCGTCGCCGACTTCAAGGACGCGGTGCGCCGGCTGCCGCGCCTCGACCTCGACGACGGGCAGCTCTCCGGCGAGGCCCGCGACCGGCTCAACGCCGAAGTGCTCCAGGTCGCCCTCGACTGGGCCCGTACGCACTCCGCCGACGAGGTGCGGGCCGCCGCCCGCGGCTTCGCCGCGCCGCTGTTCGCCGCCCCGCACTTCGCGCCGCCGGGCCCCGGGCGGGGGACGCGCCGCGGCCGGCGCCGCGCGGCGGACGCCCGGCCCGACCCCGAGGCGGCGCTCCGCCTCCTCCTCGAAGCCTCGCTGCGGCGCATCGCCCGGCGCCAGGCCCGTACCGCCGACGAGCACGGGTCCCTCGTGGACCGCGCCAACTCCATCCGCCCGCAGACGCGGGCCTGACCGCACACCACACGGGGACCAGATGAGCGAGATCACGGTGCGCGTGCACCAGAACAAGTACCTGCCGGCCGCCGCGGGGCGGGGCGAGATGCACGCCATCGTGACGGTCGCCGCCCGCGGGCTCGGGCCCGCCGCGGCGCACACCGACGCCAGCGAGGTCATCGTCATCGACTGCTCCTCCTCGATGAGCTGGCCGCCGACGAAGATCGCCGCTGCCCGGCGGGCCACCGCCGCCGCCGTCCAACTGCTCCGCGACGGCACCCGCTTCGCCATCGTGGAGGGCACCGAGCAAGCCCGCGTCGCCTTCCCCGCCGGCGGCGAACTCGCCGTCGCCGGGCCCGACTCGAAGGAGCAGGCGGTCCGCGCCGCGTACCGGCTCGACGCCATCGGCGGCACCGCGATCGCCAGCTGGCTGGAGCGCGCGGGCGAGCTGCACGCCGCGCACCGCGTCCCGATCCGGCACACCCTGCTGCTGACCGACGGCAAGAACGAGCACGACCCGCCCGGCCGGCTGGAGCAGGTGCTGACCGACTGCGCCGAGCGGTTCATCTGCGACGCGCGCGGCATCGGCGAGGACTGGGACCAGGCCGAGCTGCGGCGGATCGCCGCCGATCTGCACGGCCGGGCCGACGCGGTGCTCGACGACTCCGACCTGGAGGCGGAGTTCCGCACACTGGTGCGCAGCGCGATGGCCAAGTCCCTCGCGGAGGTGCGGCTGATCATCAAGCACCGGGCGGGCAGCGAGCTGCGGTTCGTCAGACAGGTCCACCCCACCCGCGCCGACCTCACCGGGCAGGGCGCGCGCGCCGATGGGCGGACCTGGTCGTACCGCGCCGCCGCCTGGGGCGACGAGGTCCGCGAGTACCACGTGTGCCTGGCGGCCGACCCGGACGGCGACCCGGTCGACCAGGACGTCGAACTCGCCTCCGTGGAGCTGGAGTTGACGGGCGACGCCGCGCCCCCGGCGCCCGAGGCCGCCTCCGTCCTGGTGCGCTGGACCAAGGACCCGCCGCCCTACCTCTCCGCCGACCCGAGCCTCGCACACTACGACGCCCAGGCCGAGCTGGCCGAGGCGGTCGCCGAGGGGTGCGCGGCCTACGACCGGGGCGACCGCGAAAGCGCCCGGCGGCACTGGGGCCGGGCCGCCGAACTCGCCCACGCCACCGGCGACCGCAGGGTGCTGACGCGCCTGACCCGGCTCGTACGGATCACCGACGCCGCCGCCGGCGTGGTGGAGGTCCGCGACGACTTCCAGGCCATCGACATCAACTCCATCCTCGTCATCAACGACGAGAGCCTCCGCGCGCCCGACCCGGACGAGCCGCCCCGGGACCTGCCGGCGGCGCCCCCGCCCGACATCGCCTGCGCCGTGTGCGGGCGCGTCAACCCCGGCGACGCCGCGTACTGCGAGGAGTGCAACAGCCCGCTGAGCGCCGGGCCCCCGTCATGAGCGGCACCCGTACGTTCCTGGTCCGCCGCCTCACCGCCCTGCTGACGCTCACCGCGCTCTCCTTCGCCGCGCTGCTCGCCGCGTACTACGGCGTCAGCCGCAACTCCGGGGCCGTCACCGGCGGCACGGCCCCCGCCATCGTGCAGATCTCGTCCGTACGGGACGCCCTCGCCCGGTCCTACGACAGCGCCCGGCAGGGGCTCGGCCGGGACACCGCCGACATCGAGGGGCCCGGCGAGAACTACCGCAGCGCGCTGTCCACCGCCAACCAGAACCTCGCCCAGGCCATCAAGGGCACCGTCGCCGGCGACTCCGGCCGGCAGAGCCTGCGCACCGTCACCGGCCTGGTCGCCTCCTATGCCGACCTCGTCCAGCAGGCGTACGTGAACCGCGACAACCCCGTCCTGCGCGACGCCTACCTCGGCTACGCCCGCGACATGCTGCGGTCGGGCGGCAGCAGCGGCATCCTCGACCGCCTCCAGGGCCTCCAGCGGCAACAGCTGGGCGTACTGGAGCGGCAGGCGTCCTTCGGCTGGGTGCTGTGGCTGACCTGGATCGTGGCCTGCGCGCTGTTCGCCGCCCTCGGCTGGCTGCTCGTGGACACCCAGCGCTTCCTGCGCCGCCGCTTCCGGCGGCTGGTCAACCCCTTCCTCGCCGCCGCGACCGCGCTGCTGGCCGTCCTGCTGCCGCTGGCCCTCTTCACCGGTCAGACGCAGGACCGGCTGGCGTCGGCCCGTACCCTCCTGGCCGCCCGGACCTCCAGCTCCACGACGCCCCAAGTCCTCCCGGAGGTACTCGACACCATGCAGGACACCCACTGGCGCGCGGGCGTCGTCGGTCTGATCCCGCTGGGCGGCACGGTGCTGGCGGCCCTGGTCCTCGCCGGGCTCCAGCCCCGCATCGACGAGTACCGGTTCCAGCCCCGATGACCGCGGCGACCCGGCCCCGCAACGTCACCGCCGCCCTCCTCGTCCTGTGGCTGCTGATCGTGTGCGCCGTCGGCGCGGGCGACGCGCGCTCCCGCGCCGCGGGCAGCGTCACCGTCCTCGCCACCTGGACCGGCGACGAGAGGAGGGCGTTCGAGAAGGTGCTGGCCGACTTCACCGCCGAGACCGGCGTCAGCGTCGACTACCAGGGCACCACCGCCCTGCGCGAGGTGCTGCTCTCCGAGGTCGACGCGGGCACGTCGCCGGACATCGCGATCCTGCCCAGCCCCGGCGAGGTCGCCGACTACGCCGTGCGGAAGGAGGCCCTCAAGAGCCTCGACGGCGTCCTGGACCGCGCGCAGTGGGACTCCTTCGACCCGCTGTGGATCCCGAGGTTCGGCGGCCACGTCTACGCCTTCCCGGTGAAGGCCGACCTCAAGAGCGTCGTCTGGTACGACGCCGAGCGCCACCGGCCGGGCGACCTGGCCGCCCTCGCCGCCGACGGCCGCCAGTGGTGCGCGGGCATGGGCGACGGCGCGGCCTCCGGCTGGCCCGGCACCGACTGGATCGAGGACATCCTGCTCCAGCAGCGCGGCCGGGGCGTGTACGAGGAGTGGGCGGCCGGCGAGCTGCCGTGGACCTCGCCCGAAGTGGCCGGCGCCTGGAAGACGTTCCGCTCCGTCTTCCGGGCCGGATCCGCGAAGAAGGCGCTGGGGCACGGCTTCGGCGGCGCGGGAGCGGGCATGGCCGCGTCGCCGCCGCGGTGCGCCATGGAACACCAGGGGACCTTCATCCGCGGCGCCTACCCCGGCGGCTTCGGGGAGGACTTCGCCGACTCCGCCCGCGTCCTGCCGGGCGCGGACCGCGACTCGACCGCGCACGAGGTCTCCGCCGACTTCGCCGCGATGTTCCACGCCACCCCGCAGGCCGAGCGGCTGATGCGCTACCTCGCGTCCGACCGGGCCCGTACGACCTGGACGACGGACCCGCCGGAGGGCGCCTACCCGCCGTTCTTCGTCAACAAGACGCTGCCGGACTCCGTGCACTACCCCGACGCGGTCTCCCGGCGCGCCGCCGCCCAACTGGGCACCCCCGGCGCCCGCTGCCTGGACGCCTCCGACTCCATGCCGCCGCCGCTGCGCACCGCCTTCCAGCGGGCGGTCCTCAAGTTCCTCAGCGACCCCGGGCAGGACCTGAACGCCCTGCTGCGCGAGCTCGACCGGGTGCGGGAGCGGGAGCGCGGCGCGCCCTGGCTGCCGCACGTCTGCGGGTAGACCCCTGGGGAAGAGGGCTACGGGAGCGCCGTGCCCTCCGGGCACATCGTGCCGCGCGGGAACTTGTACGGGGCGGCGATGCGGTACGTACCGGCGTGCGGCGCGTGCAGCACCGTCCAGGCGTCCTTCGGCTCCCGCTCGTCCTTGGGGATCTGCACCTGCTTCGTCAGGCAGCCGTCGACGTTGACGGGCGGCTCGTGGTTCTTGCCCTCCTTCGGCGGCTCGACCGCCTTGCCGTCCTTGTCGACGAGGCCCAGCCACGGCGAGTACGGGATGCGGATGCGCACCGGCCCCGCGGTCTTCACCGTGACCGTCAGCTCGCCCGCGTCCGCGCGCCGCACGACGGCCGGCGGGTCGGCGAGCGGCGTCGGCGCGCTCACCTCGTACAGCTTCCAGTTGGCGTCCGACCACACCTCGTGCAGATACGGCTGGCCGGCGGCGACGAGCTTCGCCTCGGCCTCGGCCGCGTTGTCCGGCTCGCCGGTCGGCAGCACCACGTAGTGCACCGCCCAGCGGCCCAGCCACTCGTGGTAGCTGGCGGAGGTCAGCATGCCCTCCTCGTAGAAGAGGGGGTTCCGCTCCCGGTCCGCCTGCCGGTTCCAGCCGCGCGCCAGGTTCACGTACGGGGCCAGCGCGGACGCCTCCCGGTGGCTGCGGGCGGGCACGACCTCGACCCGGCCGCGCTCGGCGTCGACCTTCTGCAACCGGTCCACCAGCGGCGCCAGCTCCCGCGCCCAGGACGCGGCGGGCGTCGTGTTCACGGCGTCGCCGATCGAGTTGGCCAGCTGCCAGGAGGTCACCGTGATCAGCGCCAGGATCATCGCGATCCACTTGCGGCCCCGGCCCGTCCGCAGCAGCTCGCGGCCCGGCGGGCGCTCGGTCCCGGTCCACACGGCGACCAGCAGCACCCCGCTGAAGATCATCCCGAGCCGGGAGATGTTGGTGCCGATCTGCGAAGGGATCAGCCAGACCAGCAGCACCCCGAGGACGTACAGCGCCGAGGTCGTACGGACCGTGCGCCACCGCTTCGGCGCGAAGACGTACCCGAAGACGCCGCTGAGCAGCGGCAGGATCGCCGACGGGAACGACATCGGCTGCTGGCCGGAGAACGGGAACAGCCACGCGGACAGCGCGACCACCGCCACCGGGGGCAGCCCCAGCGCGTACGCGGCCGGGCGGCGCTTGCCGAGCCACAGCGCGGCCGCCACGAACCCGACGTACAGCCCGGCCACCGGGCTCGACGCCGTGGCCAGCGCCGCCAGCAGCCCCGCGAGCGCGGCCCGCGCCCACTTGTGCTCCCACTGCTCGGAGCGCCACCGCACCGGCCACGCGAAGATCACCGCGACCGCCGCCAGCCCGAACATCACACCGAGCCCGTACGTCACCCGGCCCGAGATCGCGTTGCAGATCAGCGCGAACGCCCCGTACAGGGCAGGCCACAGCGGGCGGCGCACCGCGCGGCTGCGCACCAGCAGCAGCGCCATCAGCCCGGCCGAGAGCGTGCCCGCGATCATCATCGTGGTGCGCACGCCGAGCATGTGCATGAGGTACGGCGAGATCACGCTGTACGAGACGGGGTGCATCCCGCCGTACCAGGCGAGGTTGTACGCGGAGGCCGGGTGCCGGCCGACGAACTCGGCCCAGGCGTCCTGCGCCGCGAGGTCGCCGCCGCTGTTCGCGAAGAGCCACACCCAGAGCAGGTGCAGCACGGCGGCGGCCAGCAGGGCGGCGGGGACGGGGCGCGCGAGGAACCGGCCCACGGCGGCCAGGCGGCCCGCCTCGGGCCGCGCGGCGGCCCGGCGGTCGTCCCCGGCCGGCTCCGACGGCCCGGCCTCGCCGGACCGCTCCGGCTCCTCCGCCCGCTCCGGCTCCTCCGCCCGGTCCGGCTCCTCCGCCGGGCCCGGCCGCCCCTGCGGGTCGTCTTCCGGATCGCCGGTGCTGTCAGGCCGCGTCGGCCCCACGGTGGTCACTGCGGCTCTCCCCGTCTCCCCCGAGGTCTCCCCCATCTTCACGCCGTCCCGCTTCCCAGCGGTAGTAGGCGGCACGGCGAGTCGGGCCGTACAGCCGACGCGACGCTACAGGACAGCGGCCCCGCTCCCAGGAGCAGGGCCGCCGCCACGCCGCGTCGGTGAACCCGACCGGTCACCGGACCGATCAGGAGAACCGCGTCAGCTTCGCGCCGAACGACGGCTCCGCGAGCTCCTTCTGGAGTGCCACCGGCACCTTCTGCCGATCGGGGCCCGAACCGACCGTCAGCTCGCCGACGACCGTCCCGGCCTTCGCCGAGTGCGGCACCGCCTTGCCGCCGTCGCCGATCGCGAGCTCGGCGTCGAGGCCGGGCCAGCCGACACCCCTCAGGTCCTTGGTGGCGACGACGGGCGTCTTGCCGCCGAGGCCGTCGTCCACGTAGCCGACGACATCGCCCTTCTTGACCATGACGGCGGAGGTCATCGCGTCCGCGACCGCTTTGACCATCCGCTTGCTGTTGTTCTGGACGAGCTGGAGGCTGTTGTCGAGGATCCCCTTCGCGTGCTGGTCCATCGTGGCCCCGACGATCAGCCGCTCCTTGTGGTCGATCGTCCGCTTGGCCGACCACATCAGCGTGCCGCCGGCCGGGGTGCTGGAGCCGGTCTTGATGCCGTTCATCCCGTAGTAGCCCAGCGTGTGGTTGGTGCTGTACAGCTTGTCCGGCAGCTTGGGGTCGTCCAGGACGTTGGGCATGGCGACGATCTCACGGAAGACCGGGTCCTTCATCGCCTCCTCGGCCAGCTTCGTCTGGTCGACCGCGGTGCTCTTGGTCGCCGTGTCGAGGCCGCTCGGGTCGGTGTACGTCGTGTTCGTCATGCCGAGGCGCTTGGCCTCCTCGTTCATCTTCTTGACGAACGCCTCCTCCGACTGCGCGTCCCAGCGGGCGAGCCTGTGGGCGAGGTTGTTGGCGGACGGGAGCAGCAGCATTTCGAGCATCTGGTACTCGGTGTACTGCTCGCCCTCCTTCACCGGCACCTTGGACTCGTCCTGGGACGTGCCGCCCTTCTCCGTCTGCGCGTCGATGGTGATCTTCGGGCCCTTGGCGCCCTTCTTGAGGGGGTGCTCCCGGAGGATCAGGTGGGCCGTCATGGCCTTGGCGACGCTCGCGGTCGGCACCGGCTTCTGCGGGCCGAACGAGCCGATGTCGCCCACGCCCACCACCTTCGCGGCGGCCTGCCCCTGGTCGGGCCACGGCATCTGGAACTTCTCGCCGCCGAACGTGAACGCCTTCTTCTCGCCCAGGCCCAGGGTCGCGTCCGGCACCGGCCGGACCTCCTGGACCACGCAGAAGACGATCAGCAGCAGGATGACCAGCGGGGTCCAGATCTTGAACCGCCGCACGACGGTGCGCACCGGGGTCTCCGGCGGGGGCGGCGTGTTCGTCAGCTGCGCCAGCAGGTCCAGCGGCATCTGCTGACCGCCGCCCGGGGCCTCGCCGGGAGGCAGCGGCTGCTGCGTCGTCCGCTCGGACTGCGGCATCGCCTGCCCCGCGCCGGCCTGCGGCTGGGCCTGGGCCTGGGCCTGCGTCTGGTTCTGGGCGTCCGGGGCCGCGGCGGGCTGCGGCGGTACGGGCTTGGCCTGCGGCTTCGCGGCCGGGGCGTCCGTGGACCTCAGCGGTACGAACTGGCTCGTACGCTCCGCGTCGGACTCGGCACCGGCTCCTGCACCGGCTCCGGGCTTGGCGCTGTCCTTGTCCTTGCCCTTGTCCTTATTGTCTTTGGGGCTGTCGCCGGCGTCGGCGTCGCCGCCCTTGTCGCCGTCCTCGCCATCGCCCTTGCCGACCGTGGGTCCGAGCGTCCTGAGCGTGGTCGTCGTCCGGTCGACGGGCCGCCTGAGCGTCGTCGTCTGCCGGTCCTTGGGCGACTCGTCGGACGATTCGTCCGAGTCGTCGGCTCCCTCGGAACCACTGGACTTCTCGGGCTTCTCGGGTTCTTCCGGCTTCTCCGTCTCCTTGGAGCGCAGGGTGTTGAAGACGGCCGTGGGCCGGTCGAAGCCCTCGGCCTTCGTCTCGGACTTCGCCTCGGCCTTCGCCTCGGAAGCGGCGGAACCTTCCTCTGTCCCCTCGGGGGCTTCGCCCTCGGCGTCCGCGCTGGCGACCCAGGCCGCGACGGCGGCGCGCAGCCGCGCGTCGCGCGGAGGAGCGCCCGCGCCGGATTCCGCTTCGGACGACTCGTCCGACGCCTTGTCCCGCGACTCGCCCTCAGCCGCGGACTTTGCATCCGTAACGCTCTTGGCCTGCTCGGCGTCCGGCTCGCCGCCGTCGCCCGAGCCCGAGCTCGCGCCCGCGCCCGTGTTGGCAGCCCCGTCGCCCCGCTTGGTCGCCGGGCGCGCCTCGCCCGGTTCCTCGGGAGCCGTCTCGTGCTCCTCGTCCGCGCCCTCGTCGCCCGGGTCCTGGGCGGGCACGCCCGCGCGCCGGGCCGCGGCGCCGGCGGACCCCTCGGATTCCGCCTTCGACCCCGCCCCGGAATCCGGCCCGGAACCCGACTCGGAGTCCGTCGCCCGGAAGACCGCGACCCTCGGGTCGCGTTCGCCCCGTTCGGTCTCCCCCGACGACTTCCGCTGCTCCGACCTGTCGGGGGACTCGCCCGCCACCGATGCCTCCTCGAAATACCTCGCGACAAGCCTCGCGGGACGAACGACGCCCGATCGCGTCCACGTCCCGCGGGCCAACCGTGTTGAATGTCTACCAGTGTCCTGTGTCGCCGCCGCGACTTCGCGCAGCCGCACCGCCAGGGGGCGTCGCCCACCTGCTAGACGAGAACGACATACCTACCGGTTCCCTCCCGAAGCAACCACGCGCTCTCGACAGATGAATGTGAGAGGGGTCACCCTGTCATTCATCCACGCGGGGAGGCATGGATGGGCAGGAGCCGCAGAACAATTCCGGAGGAGCTTCTGCTGCTCGCCTTGGACCCGGCCACGGGTACCACGGCGCAGCCGCAGTCGCTCGACCTCGGCCTGGCCGGGGCCCAGCTAGTAGAGCTGGCTCTGGCAGGACGGATAGCCCCAGACGGGGATCGTATCGCCGTGGTGATGCCACGGCCGACAGGAGATCCGACTTTGGACTCCGCGCTCGAACTGCTGCGGCGACGCGGCAGTCCGGTCCGCGCCGTCCACTGGATCGGCGGGCCCAGGCTGGGGCTCCGCCAGACGTATCTCACGCATCTGGAGCGGTGCGGCATGGTCCATGCCGTCGCGGGCCAGATGTGCGGGGTGCTGCCGACGACGCGCTACCAAGCGACGGAGACGGCCATAAGCCGGGAAATCAGGGCCCGGCTGGACAGCGCGATCCGCACCGGCGTACCGCCGGACCCGCGGACCGCGGCGCTCGCCGCGCTGGCCCACGCGGTCGGCCTCGGCAAGCACCTCTACCCCGGCAACGAGGGGCGTTCGTCGCGCTCCCGGCTCCGGGACCTCATCAGGCACGACCCGATGGGCGGGCTCGTGGCGCACGCCGTCATGGATGTGCAGAACGGGGTCGCCGCCCAGCCGCGGCGCGCGCCGGCCACGAACGGCGCGGGCGGCGGCGCACCCGGCGCCTCCGGACGCCAGCCGGCCGCCCGAGCCACGGCGGAACCCGCCGGAGTCGGCCTCCAGACGGCGCACCGCGGGGCCATGGCCCGCGTCGGGGCCCGCTGACGTCCGACGGGGCCGCACCAGCCGTACCGGCACCCCCAGGCGGTACTGGCGGCCTCAGCAGTACGCGCAGCACCCAGCAGCACCAGTAGGGCTCAGCAGCACCCGTAGCACCGAGCAGGGCTCAGCAGCACCCAGCAGTACCGGCAGACCGACAGCACCGAGCAGTATCCGTTCCACCGACCGCACCGCAGTCCCCGTGACCCGGTTCGGGAGCCGCATCCAGTGCGCGGGGTGGTGGGCCGGCCGCCCCGGACGACGGCCGACCCGCCACCCCGCGCGCGTATGCGCGGGCGTGTACGCGCGGGTACCGCACCCGCACTCCGTGTGGCCATTTTCCAGCGCGGCGGCGGCGAGTGGTGGCAGGCTGCCGAGCAGGAGATGACAGCAGCAGGAGACATCAGCAGTACGGAGCCGGAGGTGCGTCCCCGTGGCGTCCAGTGTCAATCCCACCGTCCGCCGACGCCGGTTGGGCCAGGAGCTGCGCAGGCTCCGCGAGGAGAAGGGCATGACGGCGGAGGAGGTCGCCGACCGCCTGCTGGTCTCCCAGTCGAAGATCAGCCGCCTGGAGAACGGGCGCCGCAGCATCAGCCAGCGCGATGTGCGCGACCTGTGCGGGGTCTACGAGGTCCAGGATCAGCACCTGGTCGAGTCGCTGATGCAAATGGCCAAGGAGTCCCGGCAACAGGGCTGGTGGCACGCGTTCGGCACCCTCTCCCCCACCTACAGCGTCTACATCGGGCTGGAGGCGGACGCGGTCTCGGTGCGCAACTACGAGTCGCTCATCGTGCCCGGCCTGCTCCAGACCCCGCAGTACGCGGAGTCGGTGATCCGCGGCATGTGGCCCGAGGCGTCGATGGACGACGTGGAGAACCGGGTCGGCGTGCGGCTGCGCCGCCAGGACCGGCTGCACGCCCCGGAGCGGCCGCTGCGCTTCTGGGCCGTTCTCGACGAGTCGGCCCTGCGGCGGGTCGTCGGCGACCGGCAGACGATGCGCGAGCAGTTGGAGCGGCTGATCGAGCTGAGCCACATGCCGCATGTGACGCTCCAGATCCTCCCGTACTCCGTCGGCTCGCACCCCGGCATGACGGGCACGTTCTCCGTCCTCGAATTCGACGATCCCTCGGACTCGACCACCGTCTATATCGAGGGCGTGACCAGCGATCTCTATCTGGAGAAGCATTCGGACGTGCAGAAGTACGGGGTGATGTACGAGCACCTGCGGGCGCAGGCGCTGAACGCGGACGAGACCAGGAAGTTCATCCAGGACGTGATCAAGGAGTACGCACTCTGAGAGGGCCCGCGAGGAGCCCCTCAAGCGGCCCCGCAAGCGGCCTCGCGAAGGGCTCGGCGGGCGAAGGGGCCGTAAGGTACACCCTTGTCTCGGAGACATGGAAGACCCAGCTGACATATGCCATCCGGTCGGGTGAACTCCTCTGCACTCCTGCGATGTTGCGGCGTAGCGTCATCTGCACGTCGAGAAGCGACAGCTTCTCATCGAACTGCAATTTCGCGGAGTGAACATGAAGCAGTCGCACAGCGCCCAGCCCATGTGGCGGAAGTCCTCCTACTCCGGCGTGAACGGAAACTGCGTGGAGGTGGCGACCCCCCTGCCCCGGTCCATCGACGTCCGCGACTCGAAGGACCCGCAGGGCCCCGTCCTCACCTTCACCTCCGAGGCGTGGTCCGCCTTCCTCGGCACCGTGGGCGAAGGAACGTACACCTTCTGATCGCCGCTTCCGCCTTCCAGCAGCACCGCGGCACAACGATTCCGCGATAACGCATAACAGCGATCCGCAGAGCAGTAACCCGCGTTACCGCAATACGCATAACTACGCATAACACCGATCCGCAACACCGCATAGAGCCCTCTCGACTGGTCCGCCGTCCCGGCCGAGGGGGCTCGGCCATGCGCGCGGCCGGATGCGCGTACGTACGCACGGCCGCGTTCACGTAGGTACGGGCTACCGGATGTACGGGCTATCGGAGCTGGTCCACGTACCGGTCCGTGCCGGGAACGGTCGGTATGAAGGGCGCGACCAGTTCCACCCGCGCCCCGAGCCCGGCCGCCGCCGTCTCCGCGCCCAGCGAGTCGAAGTGCCCGGCCCAGCAGTCGCGCGGGTCGCGCTCCAGGAACCACAGCACGGTCAGCCGGGTGTCGACGCCCTCGACCTGCTTCACGTACGACATCCGGTCGCCGGGCAGCGGAGTCGGCCGGAAGACGGTCGCCATCGCGGCCGGGGAACCGGCGAGCCGCTTCGGCAGCTGGTCGTCGACCAGCCGGCGCAGGAGCCCGGCCCGCTGCCCGGCCTCGGCCGTGTCGATGACTTCCAGGACGAGCCCGGCGTAGGGGTGGTCGAGCGCGTGGAAGTCCCGCGGCCCGTCCGCGCCGTCCCGGTAGACGGTCGCCTCGTGGTCCTGGAAGGCGGTGAAGACGTGCGTACGGTCCTGGTGCACGCGGCCGTCGCGGTTCAGCCGCTTGTTGATGCCGACGGTCCACCGCATGTGGTCGTCGTAGCGGCCCTCGGTGATCCAGTAGGTGGAGAGGTAGCAGCCGGCGGTGACGGGGCGGGCGACGGCCGATTCGCGCGGGTAGCGCAGGAGCTGGAGATCGCGGGTGGCGACCCAGCGGCGGCCCGCGTAGATCCAGGGCATGGCCATCGCCCCGGCGATGTAGTGGTCGTCCTCGTACCAGCGGTTGTAGGCGTGTTCGTGGCCCGGATGGGGCTCGACCATGGTGATCAGCGCGTGCCCGGGGCGTACGCCGTACGGGCCGGTGGAGGCGAGCCGCCCGTAGAGCTCGCCGTGCGTGCCGTCTGCGCGCGTCTCGTCTGCGCTGGTGTCGTGTGCGCTGGTGTCGTCTGCCATGACACAGCTATAACTGATACTCCGTCAGATGAGGATGGGCGCCGCAGGAATCGGAACGGACGCCCTCTGCCATTCCCGCCCCGCAGCCTCTAACCTGACTACCCGTCACATCACGCGTCGCGCACTGTCGCGATCCGGCGAGTCGGGAGGCACAGCCATGCCACTGAGCGGGAAGTCCGTGCTGATCTGCGGCGTCGGCGCCGGACTCGGACACCAGGTGGCGGCGGCCTGCCTGCGCGACGGCGCGACCGTCACGCTCGGCGCGCGCACGGAGTCCCAACTGGCCAAATGCGCCGACGAGCTGGACCCGGGCAGCCTGCGCAGCGCGTGGCGGGCGACGGACGTCGCGGACGAGGAGCAGTGCGCGGCGCTCGCGGCGCTCGCCGTGGAACGATTCGGCACGATCGACGCCGTCGTCCATGTCGCGGCCCTGGACAGCCACTTCGGCGGGCTGGAGGACGCCGACTTCGACGCCTGGCGGCGCGTGCTCGATGTGAACCTGCTCGGCGCGCTGCGCATGACCCGCGCCTGCCTGCCCGCGCTGAAGGAGCGCGGCGGCTCGGTCGTGCTGATCGGCACCCAGTCCTCGGTCGCGGCCCCCACCGAGGTGCGGCAGGCCGCCTACGCCGCCTCGAAGGGCGCGCTCGTCTCGGCCATGTACTCGCTCGCGCGCGAGCTTGGGCCGCACCGGATACGGGTGAACACCGTGCAGCCCGGCTGGATGTGGGGCCCGCCGGTACGGGCGTACGTACAGCACACGGCGCGCACGGAAGGCGTACCGGAGTCCGAGGTGCTGCGCCGGCTGGCAGGCCGCATGGCGCTGCCGGAGCTGGCGACGGACGGGGACGTGGCGGAGGCCGCCGCGTTCCTGGCCTCCGACCGGGCGCGAGCGATCACCGGCCAGTCGCTGCTGGTCAACGCAGGCGAACTGATGCGCTGACGACTGCGCGCCGACAACTACGCGCCGAGGACTTCACGCTCACGACTGCGCTCTACTGATCGGCAGCCCCTTCCCGCGTGCCGCGCCCCGTGCGGGACGGCGGCGACGGCGGTAACGCCGCTGTGCGGCCGGCCGGTTGACGGATACCCACTGACGAAGTGCCCGCCCATCGTGTGGCCGGGGTCACGTTCGGGACAACGCCCCAGAGGGTCAAGAAGAGGCAAAATCGTTCTGCTTTCTGATTGCCGTTCATATCCCTGACCGTGAACACCCTTGACCGGCCGCCGGGACAAGCGGTTCAATCCCGGAAGTCCCCGCTCCCGCAGCGGGACACCGCCTGTACGGACGTACTGACGAAGCGCGCTCCCGTTCACAAGGCGGACCCCTGGAGGGGGCATGAACAGTTTCGACTGGGCCGTACTCATCGGCTACTTCGGCGTGATGGTCGCGATCGGCGTCTGGTCCCACAAGCGCGTGGGCGACGTGGGCGACTTCTTCACCGCCGGCGGCAAGATGCCCTGGTGGCTGTCCGGCATCTCGCACCACATGTCCGGCTACAGCGCCGTGATGTTCACCGGCTACGCGGGCATCTCCTATACGTACGGCATCACGTCCTTCGTCACCTGGTCGCTCCCGATCGCCGTCGGCATCGCCATCGGAGCCAACCTCTTCGCGCCCCGCCTCAACCGGCTGCGCTCCCGGCTGCACGTCGCCTCGCCGCTCGAATACCTCAAGAACCGCTACAACCTGCCGACGCAGCAGGCGCTGGCCTGGTCGGGCGTGCTGCTGAAGATCGTGGACGTGGGCGCCAAGTGGGCCGCCATCGCGACCCTGCTGTCCGTCTTCACCGGGGCCTCCCTCAATCAGGGAATTCTCATCACCGGCGTCATCACGGCCGTCTACTGCACGGTCGGCGGCCTGTGGGCGGACGCGCTCACCGAACTGGGGCAGTTCATCATCCAGTTGCTGGCCGGGGTGGCGATGCTCGTCACCGTGCTGTCGAAGATCGGCGGGGTCAGCGGGCTGTGGAACGTATGGGACAAGCTCCCCGCGGGCCACACGCACCCGACCGCCGGCCCGTACACGGTGACGTTCCTGCTCGCGTACCTCTTCATCAAGACCTTCGAGTACAACGGCGGCATGTGGAACCAGGCGCAGCGCTACATGGCCACCTCCAGCGCCCACGCGGCCAGGCGCTCCGCGTGGCTGTCGGCGGCGCTGTGGCTCGTGTGGCCGGTGGTCCTCTTCTTCCCGATGTGGGTGGCGCCGCTCCTGGTCCACGCCAAGAAGCCGGACGCCTCGGACTCCTACGCGCTGCTCACCGAACAGCTGCTGCCGCACGGCCTGCTGGGCCTGGTCGTCGTCGGCTTCTTCTCGCACACGATGGCCATGTGCTCCTCCGACGCCAACGCCATCGCCGCCGTCTTCACCCGCGACATCGCGCCCGTACTCTCCCGCAAGGCGCGCCAGTGGTCCTCGCGGGCCGGGCTGATCGCGGCGCGCGTGACGACGGTGTCCTTCCTGGCCCTGTCCATGGCCATCGCCACCCAGGTCAACTCGCCCGCCTTCAAGGACATCATCACCATCGTCATCAAGTGGGTCGCCGGGCTCATGGGCCCCATCGCCATCCCCTTCATGCTGGGCCTCCTGCGCCCGTTCCGTAAGTCCGGCCCCACGGCAGCCCTGGTGAGCTGGGCCGTCGGCCTCTTCGGCTTCTGGCTCACGAACTACGGCATCGCCGGGCTCTCGCTCCAGGTCCAGATCGTGACGCCGGTGGCGACGTCGCTGGTCCTCTTCATCCTCGTCGGCTTCATCAGGCCGGAGGCCACGCCCGAGCGCGACGCCGTCATCGCGAAGATCAACACCGATGACGACGGGGCCGGGGCCGGGGCCGCCGTGGCGGCGGCCGGTACGCCCGAAGAGGGACACGTGGACCGTACGGTGACGAGTGCTTCGGAGTAGGGCGGGGCGTGTGGGCGTACGGGCGCGTACGGACGTGTGAGGGTACGGGCGCGGGGACATACGGGCGTGAACGCTTCGGAGTGGGGCGGCGCCCGTCAGCCCGTCAGCCCGTCAGCTTCCGCGAAATGATGTCCCGCAGGCGGGCGAGGTCCCGCTCGCCGATGCCGGGGGGCCTCAGGACCGCGTTCCAGCCGTCGACGAAGTCGGCCTTGTAGGTGTGTCCATGGCCGTCGGGCACCGCTGTGGCGAACGGGAGGTCGGCGGTGACCTGCCAGAACGTCACGAACGGGACCCAGAACATGGATCTGAGCACGTCGTGGCCGGGAGCTTCGCCGATCCAGTCCGGCTCGTCGTACAGGAGACGCGGGCCCCACCAGACGATGGGGTCGGAGGCGTGCAGGAGGTACAGCACTCGCGTGCCGCGCCACGGTGCGTGCGACGGCGGGATGTTCACCGCGGGGGCGGTGGCGAACCGTACGGTGCGCCCGTTCTTGTGGACGGGCTGGACCTCGGGGCTGCCGGGCTCGCGGTGATCGCTGAACCGCCGGAACAGGGTGTTGAAGTTGGGAGGGCCCGCGAAGAGCGCGCCCGCCGTGCGGTTGCGCAGGTCGTATTCGCCGCTGAAGGCGGCTTCCCCGCCGAACGACCCCAGGCTCTCACCGGCCACGTACAACCGTGGGCGCTCGCCTGCGGGCAGCTTCGACCAGGCGTCGAAGACGGCGTCGAAGAGTTCGCGGCCCGCTTCTCCGGCCTTGGACCGGTCGACGAGATACGACATCCACGAAGGCAGGTAGGAGTACTGGAGCGAGACGGTCGCCGCGGCGCCGCCGGTGAGGTGCTCGAAGGTGTCCACCGCGGCGGGATCGACCCAGCCGCTGCCGGTCGTGGTCACGACGAGGAGGTTGCGGCGCTTGAATCCGCCGGCGCGGCGCAGATCGGCGACCGCGCGAGCGGCCCGGGACTCCGTGTCGTCCGCCGTCTGGAGCCCCGCGTACGCGCGGACGGGCTCCGCGGCCCGGCGCCCGGTGAACCGGCTGATCTCGGCGGCCGAGGGCCCGCCGGCCACGAAGGTCCGCCCCTCCCTGCCCAGCGAGTCCCACGGCACGGACGAGCCCGGGCTGCCCGAGCGCAGGGCGGTCGTAGGCCGGCGCACTCCTTCCGCCGTCTGCGTGTCGCGCAGCGAGAACGCCTGGTTCGCCGCTGCCACCAGGCCGTCGACGAGCACACCGCTGAAGACCAGATAGGCCGCGGCCACCACGAGTACCCCGCCGACCGCCTTCGCCGCCTGCTCACCGGTCCAGCGGCGGAGCAGGCGGACCAGCCGGCGGTACAGCCGCCGGACCCCCCGGGCGGCCGGCAGGATGACGCAGAAGAGCGCGAACGCGATCAGGGGCGAGAGGACCGTCTGGAGGAGGCTGTAGTCCGTCACGCCCACCAGCCGACGGATCTGGTGCTGCCAGTACTGCCCGAACCCGAACGCGGTGCCGAACAGGACGAGCCCGGCGACGAGGAAGAGCCGCCAGGCCCGCCGCCGCGCGGTACGCCGTCCGCGATCGGCGAAGGCTCGCCAGACCCATGCCGCGGTGACGCCGAGCCCGTAACCGATCGCCGCGAGGATCCCGGAGATCACCCCCTGAAGGATTCCGCCGCGCGGGAGAAGCGACGGGGTGAAGGACAGGCATGCGAAAAGCAGCGCCCCCCAGGCGCCGGGCAGGGTGACGCGGACCGCTGCCGGCGCACCGCCGCCGTCGGCTCGCGTGGCACCGCTACGGGAGTCAGGTGACGTAGCGTCAGGTGGTCCCGGCGGCTGGTGGTTCATGGCCCCTCCGGCCGGATCATTCGCGATTCACCCGAATTGTCACCTGCTGGTCCCGCCGCTCCCGGCTCGCCACTCCAGCCCGCGACGCGCCCTTCGGCGGAGTGCGGCACCGCGAAGCCGTCGGCGGCCGGCCGTACAGCCGCCCGCCCCCGGGCGCAGCTCAGCGGCACGCGGCGTCGGACCACGGCGGCGGCCGTTACGCGGCGGCGGTCGTCACGCAACGGCGGTGGCCGCTACGCGACGGTGGTGGCCGCTACGCAACGGTGGTCGTCACACGGCGGTGGTCGCTACGCACCGGCGGTCGTCACGTACCGGTGGTCGCGTGTCGGCCGGAGCCGTGACGCGAGTGCGCCAGGGACCGCAGCGTGAAGGCGTGGATCACTTCGATGAGGCCGACCGCGATCAGCCAGATGCCGGTGAACACCGCCAGGGTGACGATCGAGGTCATGGGCCAGGAGATGACGATGATGCCGCCGAGCGCGGCCAGCAGCCCCAGGAACACGCCCCAGCCGCTATGGATCTCGATGGAGGTCACCACGGTGGCGATGCCGTACATCAGCAACCCGATTCCGATCCACAGACTCAGCAGCAGCACCGACGTGTGCAGCGCGTTCCGGAAGCAGAGCAGGCCCAGCGTGATCGACAGCGCGCCGACGAGGATGAGCAGGACGCGCATGCCGCCGCTGACGAACGTGCCGAACGCGGCCACGATCTCCATCACGCCGCTGATCAGCAGGTAGATGCCGAACAACACGCCCAGCACCAGCAGCGTCCGGCCCGGCCACACCAACGTGATCACGCCGATCGCGATCGCGGCGAGCCCCAGCAGCAACAGCGCCTGCCACGCGGCCTTGCCCAGCCGCTCCAGGGGATTGCTCACGCCACCCCCGCGGGGGTGACCCGTATCACTCATTTCGGACATATGTGTTGTATGCCCGATCGTGTGCGGATGCCGTCGCCCCCGGTCCGCTACTACCCGAATGGCCGAACGGCCCCGGCGTGGCAGCGGTGCCATTGGTGCGCTCCCACGCGTCAAAAGCCGGTGCCTCAGGGGCCGACCGTCTACGAGCACGGTCCGGCACATGCTCCGCCGCCATCCGCACGGCCTCAAGCAGGGAAATCAGCCGTGGCGCGGGGTTCGGGCAACCGATAATGCCGGGATGCCCCTGCCCCTGCCCCCGCCCCGCCCCAGAATCCGTGTCGCCGCGTACGTGATCCGGCACCGCGCCGTCCCCGAACTCCTGGTCTTCGACCACATCGGCATACCGGAGGCGGGCACCCAGGTGCCCGCCGGAGGGGTCGGCCCCGGCGAGGCGGCGGAGGCAGCCGTCCTCCGCGAAGTCGCCGAGGAGACCGGGCTGCTGACCACCGCCGTCGTCCGGCAGCTCGCCGTCGAGGACAAGCCGCACCCCGAAACGGGAGCGCCGCGCCGGACCTCCTTCTTCCACCTGCGGGCCCCGGCGGACACCGCCGACGCGTGGACCCACCGGGTCGGCGGCGACGGAGGCGACGCCGGCCTCGCCTTCGCCTGCCGGTTCCTCCCGCTCCCGCTCGTACGGCCGCTGGCCGACGAGCAGGACGCGTGGCTGGGGCGCGCCGATCCGCGCTGGACCACTACCGGAACCGGCAGCGGCCGGTAGTCGGCAGCCGGCAGCCGGAAGACATTCGTTTTACGAGCGCGGGTACCGCTCCAGCCACGCCTGCGTCGAACCCGCCGGGCCGTGCAGCGCGGCCCCCTGCGTCATCTCCATCGCGAAGTCGTCCGCCAGTTCCAGCACCGTGGCCCGGCCCTCCAGTTCCGCGAGCCAGCCCGGCGGCAGCGCCGTCTCGCCGTGCATCGCGCCCAGGAGATTGCCGCAGATGGAGCCCGTGGAGTCGGAGTCGCCGCCGTGGTTGACGGCGAGCAGCAGCCCATGGCGTACGTCCTCGGCGACCAGCGCGCAGTAGAGGCCCATCGACAGCGCCTCCTCGGCCGTCCACCCCTCGCCCAGCGCCTCGACGCGCTCCGGCGAGGGCAGCCCCTGCCGTACGGCCCCGAGCGCCTGCTGGAGCGCGTCCGTCGTCTCCTCGTGGCCGGGGCGCGCGGCGAGCAGCGCCAGCGCGCGCTGCACCGAGCCGTCCAGCGACTCGCCGCGCGCCAGGCCGTGCATGATGACGGCGAAAGCGCCCGCCGCCAGATAGCCGGTGGGGTGACCGTGCGTCTGCGCGCCGCATTCGACGGCGAGCTGGAAGACCAGCTCCTGCTCCCAGCCGACCAGCAGCCCGAACGGGGCGGACCGCATCACGGCCCCGCACCCCTTGGAGTCCGGATTCTTCGGCTTCTCCACCGTCCCCATCGTCTCGTCGCCGAGCCCCGACAGGCAGGCGCGGCCGGGGGCGCGCTGCGCGTACAGCCACTCCTCGCGGGCGAGCCACCCGGCGTCCGGCTTGCGCTCGTCGGGCCCCCAGTCGCGCTGGGTGGCCGCCCACCGCAGGTAGGCACGGTGCACATCGGTCGGCGGGTGCCAGGCGCCCGTGTCGCGCCGCACCTGCGCCCGGATCAGCCCGTCCACCGTGAACAGCGTCATCTGAGTGTCGTCGGTGACGGCCCCGCGCCGCCCGTACGCCGGTACGTAGTCGGTGACGCCCTCCGCTCCGTGCCGCGCGCGGATGTCGGCCAGGGAGTCGAACTCGATGCCCGCGCCGAGCGCGTCCCCGATGGCGCCGCCGAGCAGCGCGCCGCGCACCCGGCTGCGGAAGTCCTGCTGCTCGACGCGGCCCCATATGGCAGTAGCTGCGTTCGCGCTCACGCCTTCGCCTCCTTGCGTCGGCTCGTTCTGCCGGATCGTTCTCTCGGCTGGTTCTGGCGGCTGGTTCTGGCGGCTGTCCCCGTCCCGGCCGTCGCGCATATCGGCCGTGGTCAGCCGTACGACGTACGCCCGGCACTTGTCAGGTACCGGACCGACTCAGCACTTTAATCGACCGCCACCGGTCACTTCCGGCCGATCCGCGGTACGGGCGACAGCGCATCCGGACGATCAGCGGGCCGCCGGGTGGGCATGCTCTGGGTATGTCCGACTCGTTCGAGAGTGACCGCACCACCATGGCCGTCATCGCCTGCGCCCTCGCGGACGACAGCGACGGCGCGGTGGAGCTCCTCAAGCCGCTGGACGCCCGCGACGTCTCCCGGATCGCGGTCCGACTCGCGGCGATGGCCGCCGACGCCCTCATCTCGGCCACCCAGGAGAACGGCGGCGACCGCGCGGAGGCCCTGGCGCGCTGGCAGCAGTGCATCCTCCAGCACGAGATGGAGCACGAAGGGGGATGACCGGACCGCCGGGCCGCCACGCCGCCGGGCCGCGCTACTGGTCGCGGGCCCGGCGTTCGCGCAGGGCATCGCGGATGCCGGACGCGCGCTGACGCACGTAGGCGTCGGCCCGTGCCAGGGCGTCCTGATCGAAGGCGTCCGGGTCAACGACCGCTCGGTCGAGGAGGAGCGAGTCGGGGAGGGTGTCCACCAAGTGCTGCGCCATCTTGATCGAGGCTGCTTTGGGGGGCTTGGCGGGCTTGGCGGGTTGAGCGAGCTTCGCGGTTTTGTGGGGAGCCGCTGCCGTGCCCGGTGCCGCCATACCACTCAAGGCAGCCGCGCCGCCCGGGGCCGTCCCGTACCGCACCGGGCCGGGAGTGCCCTCCACTCCCCCGTAGCAGCCGTCGCACACGCCGCCTCTGAGCGCGGCCGCGCGGCCGGGGGCCCGGCAGACGACACACTCAAGGACCAACGGCGTGCGCTTGGGGGACCACCGTGCGGGTGGCATCTTCATCTCGATCCGCTTCTCGACGAACCGCTTGGGCGCGCCCACTTCGGGAGGCAGCCCCGAGATCATCTGGGTCGTGAAGTACGGGCCGGACAGATCGCGTTTGAGCCATTCCTCCACCAGCGGCTGGAGCGCCCGGCATTCGGCGGCGGAGAGCGCCAGCCGGCGGTCCGCCTCGCCGAGCCGCGCCAGCAGCCGGTACGCGCGCTCCGCCCGTGGCACGGGCTCCGTGGCCACCTCGGCGACGGGCTCGTTCTCCGCCTCGGGCACGAACGCGGGCCGGGCCTCCGGCTCCTGCCACTCGTCCATGTCCTGCCCGCGCTGAAAGGCGGCCCACCACGCGTCGCTGCGCGGCACCCGTGAGAAATACGTGCGGGTGACGTGCTTTCCGCCGTCCAGGCACTCCGTGAACCGCCTCAGATGCCCCTCCAGCGCCAGTCGCCGCAGCACCGTGCCGAGGGCGCACTGCCCGTATTCGAGCTGCGCGGCCAGCGCCTTGATGGAGATGCAGGTGCCGTCGGGCAGCCGGTCGATATACGAGGCGATGGCCGCCTCCCGCCTGGGCAGATGCGCGAAATCGGCTGCCTTGCGGGGGCCTTGGCCGGAAATGGTGCGCTTGCCGTAACCGACTGCCGCCATCCGGGGGCGGAGGTCTGTCTCGGAGTCGTGGGCGCTAAAGTCTGCTGGAGCCATCAGGATCGCGTTCTCGATCTCTCGTGGTTAGACCCCCGTCGTGCGCGCCAACGCCTTCGGGGGTCGCTTCTTGAGTGCTTGAGCGGCACCGTACACGCTCCCAGCCCTCCGTGGCGACTCGATCACCAAAAGTCATCTCCCCTGGTCCGCTGCCCTCTCAGGGTTGGTGAGGAGGGTTATGTTTCCCCGACCGTTCCATTGGGATCGCTCGGATCCCGGGTACCGGATCCTGTGCCTTGAGCTCCGGTCGCGAGCAGGGGCGACGGCGGCGCGGAGACTCGTCACCTGTTCCGGGGCGGCGTCCCCGGAACAGGTGACGGGGGTCAGGGGGCCGTCGGGCGGACCGTGTTCATGATCTTGGCGATCTGGTCCTTGGTCAGGGCGTCGGGAACGCCCTGGTCCGCGTAGATCACCCAGCCGTGCATGGTGCCGTCCGGCATCTTCTGGGCGATGCTGTGGACGATGGCGGTGGCCGGTACGCACTTGCTGGCACGGTTGGCGATGGTCACCTCGGCGGTGGCGGTGTAGCCGTCGATGCCGTTGTGCTTCCACGGCTTGGCGGGGCCGACCTTCACCTTCGGCTTGTTGGCGGGGCCGCCGTACGCGGCGAAGCCCCAGTTCCCGGCCCAGTTGCGGGCGTTCTCGGGGAGCGCTCCCGCCTTGCCGCCGCCGGTGGTGCCGACGGTGGCGAGCTGGCCCTTGCCCGCCTCGCCGAACGCCTTGGGGTTCGCGGTCGAGGCGCAGCCGCCCTCGCGGTAGTTGGACGTGCCGGTCATCACGACGATCGGCTTGCCCTGGTCGTCGTTGTAGGCGAGGGCCTGATCCGGCGAGAAGGTCTGCCACTTCTCGGCCTTGCCGGGCACGTCGTAACGGAAGTGGTGCTCGTCGCGGGCCTGCGTCTGCCAGCCCGTCACCATCGGCTTGTCGGCGGCCGACCCGGCGGGGTCGCCCGACGGCGCGCCCGACGGGCCCTTCCCGCCGCCGGCCGGGGCCTGGGAGGCAGAGGCGGAGGCGGACGACTTCGGCTTGTCCTTGGCCTCGTCCGACTTCTTGTCGTCGCCGTCGCCGCTGGTCAGCAGGTACACCCCGCCGCCGATGACCGCCAGCGCCACCACCGCGCCGACCGCCGCGAGCAGCCCCTTCTTGCCATTACGGCCGGGCGGCTGCGATCCGGGACCCGGAACACCGGGACCGGCGGGACCCGGAACACCGGGGCCGGCCATGCCGGGGCCGGGCGCCTGGCCCGGCGGACCGTACGCCGGAGCCCCCGGCCCCCACACCGGCGGCGGACCGAAACCCTGCGGCTGCTGCGGCTGCTGCGAGGGCTGGGGCTGCTGCACCTGCTGAGTCGGCTGCTGCTGCGGGGGCTGGGGCGGCTGCGCGGGGTGTTGCGGAGGTGGCGGTGGTTGCTGAGGGGCCTGCTGCGGTCGCTGAGGCTGATCGGGCTGTTGGGGATTTTGCGGCCAAGACATCCGCACACCTTATGCACCCGTCGGTTTCCAGCCAGTTTGTGCTCGGCAACGGAACCGTAACCGCCGCTAGTCCCCCAGCACCGGCAGCAGCTCCGGGAGGTGCCCGTCCGAGGCGAGCGCCGCCGTCTGGCGCTCCTCCGGCACCTCGCCGTACGTCGTCGTACGGACCCGGGACGGCCGGCCCGCCGCGTCCGCGATGGCGACGAGGTCCTGGATCGAGCGGTACGAGCCGTAGGAGGAACCGGCCATTCTGGAGATGGTCTCCTCCATCAGCGTGCCGCCGAGGTCGTTCGCGCCGGAGCGGAGCATCTCGGCCGCGCCCTCCGTGCCGAGCTTGACCCAGCTGGTCTGGATGTTGGTGATGTGCGGGTGCAGCAGGACGCGGGCCATGGCCGTGACCGCTCGGTTGTCGCGAGTGGTGGGACCGGGGCGGGCGATGCCCGCGAGGTAGACGGGGGCGTTGGTGTGGATGAAGGGCAGGGTGACGAACTCGGTGAAACCGCCCGTCTCCTGCTGGATCCGCGCCAGCGTCCGGAAGTGCCCCAGCCAGTGGCGCGGCTGGTCCACGTGCCCGTACATCATCGTGGAGGACGAGCGGATGCCCAGCTCGTGCGCCGTCTTGACGACCTCGATCCAGGTGGCGGCGGGCAGCTTGCCCTTGGTCAGGACCCAGCGGACCTCGTCGTCGAGGATCTCGGCGGCGGTGCCGGGGATCGTGTCGAGCCCGGCCTCCTTGGCGGCGGTCAGCCACTCGCGGATCGACAGGCCCGTACGGGACGCGCCGTTGACGATCTCCATCGGGGAGAAGGCGTGCACGTGCATGCCCGGCACGCGCTCCTTCACGGCGCGCGCGATGTCGAAGTAGGCGGTGCCCGGCAGGTCCGGGTGGATGCCGCCCTGCATGCAGACCTCGGTCGCGCCGACCTCCCACGCCTGTTCGGCGCGGTCGGCGACCTGCGAGAGGGAGAGGGTGTACGCGTCGGCGTCGGTGCGGCGCTGGGCGAAGGCGCAGAACCGGCAGCCGGTGTAGCAGACGTTGGTGAAGTTGATGTTGCGGGTGACGATGTACGTGACCTCGTCGCCGACGGTCGCGCGCCGCAGGTCGTCGGCGACGCGGCAGAGCGCGTCCAGCGCCGGGCCGTCGGCGTGCAGCAGCGCCAGCGCCTCGTCGTCGGTGAGCCGGGTCGGGTCGTCGGCGGCGACCGAGAGCGCGGAGCGGACGTCGGCGTCGATGCGGGAGGGGATCATGCCGGGGGCCGCCGCCTCGCGCAGCGCCTCCCAGTCGCCGTACACGTCGTCGAAGTCGTCGCGCCGGTCGGCGGTGCGGCCCTCGGTGTCGATGGTGTGGTGCAGGTCCGTACGGCCGGAGGCGCCCAGCGAGAAGCCTTCGTCGGGCTCCTGCCAGGGGTGGCCCTCCACCACCGCGTCCGGGCGGGCGAGGCCGGTCTCGGGGTCGGCCAGCGCCCGTACGTGCGGGAGCAGCCGCGGGTCCAGCCAGGGCTCGCCGCGCTGGATGAACTCGGGGTAGACCGCGAGCCGTTCGCGCAGTTCGAAGCCGACGGCGGCGGAACGCTCGGCCAGCTCGTCGATCTGGGGCCAGGGGCGCTCGGGGTTGACGTGGTCGGGGGTGAGCGGCGAGACGCCGCCCCAGTCGTCGATGCCGGCCTCGATGAGCTGGGCGTATTCGGAGTCCACCAGATTCGGCGGGGCCTGGAGGCAGGCGGCGGGGCCCATGATGTGCCGGGCGACCGCGACGGTGGCGACCAGGTCCGCCAGCTCGGCGTCCGGCATGCCGCGCATCGCGGTGTCCGGCTTGGCGCGGAAGTTCTGGATGATGAGTTCCTGGATGCCGTGGTAGGCGCGGGCCGTCTTGCGCAGCGCGAAGAGGGATTCGGCGCGCTCCTCGTACGTCTCGCCGATGCCGATCAGGAGGCCGCTGGTGAACGGCACGTTGGAGCGGCCGGCGTCCTCCAGGACGCGCAGCCGGACGGCGGGCTCCTTGTCGGGCGAGCCGTAATGCGGGCCGCCGGGCTCGGACCACAGGCGGGTGGCGGTCGTCTCCAGCATCATGCCCATGGAGGGGGCGACGGGCTTGAGCCGCTGGAGGTCGGTCCAGGACATGACGCCGGGGTTGAGGTGCGGGAGGAGCCCGGTCTCCTCCAGGATGCGGATCGCCATGGCGCGTACGTACGCGATGGTGTCGTCGTACCCCTCGGCCTCCAGCCACTCCCGCGCCTCGGGCCAGCGATCCTCGGGCTTGTCGCCGAGGGTGATGAGCGCTTCCTTGCAGCCCAGTTCGGCCCCGCGGCGGGCGATGTCGAGGACCTCGTCGGGGGACATGAACATCCCGTGTCCGGCGCGGCGCAGCTTGCCGGGGACGGTGACGAAGGTGCAGTAGTGGCATTTGTCGCGGCAGAGCCGGGTGAGCGGGATGAAGACGCTGCGCGAGTACGTGATGACGCCGGGGCGGCCCGCGGCCTGGAGGCCGGCGTCGCGCACCCGGCCCGCCGAGGCGGTGAGGTCCTTGAGGTCGTCGCCGCGCGCTTGCAGCAGCACGGCGGCCTCGGAGACGTCCAAGGCCACCCCGTCGCGGGCCCGTTTGAGCGCGCGACGCATGGCGTTGGCGGTCGGTGCGGCCTGGTCGGGTACCTGCGCGCTCGAAGTCATCTTTTGAGGATACGAGCGGGCACTGACAGTGAGACGGCGACGGGCGCGCTGTTTGTGTGGAGCTGATCACGTCAGGCGGAGGTGCCCTCCAGGTGTACCGGAGGGCACGATTCCGTACGGACGCGGAGCAGACGCGGGCGCGGAGCAGACGCGGGCGCGGACCGGCCGAGCCCGCGGCACGCCCGCGCCACGCGCGTCGCGGATACAGCGTCACAAATACTGCGCGTACTCGTCCAACGTCCGCAGCACCTCGGCCTCCCCCGCCGCGGGCAGCTCCAGCACGACCTCGGACACCCCCAGATCCCGGTAGCGCGCGAGCTTGCCCTCCGACGGCAGCACCCCGCACGGGACGACCTCCGGCCCCTCCCCCTCGCGCCCCGCGTCCTGCCACGCCTGCCGCAGCACCGGCAGCGACTGCGCCAGACCGCCGCCGCCGATGGGCATCCAGCCGTCCGCGTACTCCGCGATATGCGCGAAGAGCTTCGGCCCGGCCATGCCGCCGATCAGCGTGCGCGGCCCGGTCAGCGGCCCGGCTCCGGCGCGCTCGCGCGGCGGCGTCACCGGCTTGGGGTACGCGAGGCTGGCCCGTACGGACGCGAACTCGCCCTCGTAGGACTCCGGTTCCTCGGCCCACAGCGCCCGCATCAGCGCCATCCGGTCCCGCACCAGCTCCCGGCGGGTGGACCACTGCACCCCGTGGTCGGCGGCCTCCTCCACGTTCCAGCCGTACCCGATGCCGAGCGTGAAACGTCCGCCGGAGAGGAAGTCGAGGGTGGCCGCCCGCTTGGCCAGGTCGACGGGGTCGTGCTGGGCGACCAGCGTGATCCCGGAGCCCACGGCGAGGCGCTCGGTGACCGCGGCGGCCTGGCCGAGCGCGACGAACTGGTCGAGGGAGCGCCCGTATTCGCGCGAAAGCGGCTCCCCCATGGGGGCCGGGGTGTCGCGGCTGACGGGTATATGGGTGTGCTCGGGGAGATACAGGCCGGAGAATCCGCGCTGCTCCAGCTCGCGCGCGAGCCGTACCGGACTGATCGTCTCGTCGGTCAGGAAAATCGTGGTGGCGATCCGCACTGAAACACCTCCGTCACAGGGGGAACGGCGGCCATGGGACGGCAGCCGTGAAAGGGGGCGGCCCTGGGCGCCGCGTTCACGGTATGCCCAAGGGGCGCCGCAAGGAACGTAGGGAAGACCGGTCCCGGACGCGCCGCCGCCACGCCGTCCTCCACCTGGCCGACACGGTCGGCACAGTCGACACATCTGGCGCGGCCCACCCGGCCGAGACGGGGAGACGGCGAGACGGCGAGACGGCCGAGGCCGCACCGCAACACCACACAGCCGACACGGCGACACGGCGAGACGGCGAGACGGCCGATGCCGGAGATATGCCCCCGGCCCACCCGAGCCACGCGGCCCCCGCCGGACGGCAACTCGCCGTCCCGGAGCCGTTCCCCCGCGCGCCACCCGGGCGTACAACGGTGTCCTCGCGACACTTCCGACCCAGCCCGGCCCGGATCGGCGAGGCCGGGCTGGCACCGTCCGACGCAGGGGGTCCGTATGCAACGGCGCGACGTTCTCAAGATGGCGGCTATCGCGGGCGCTACCGGCGCAATTACGCTCGATCCCGTGAAGTTCGCCCAAGCCGCCGACCGCGCCCCCGGCGCCGACGAGGTCCGCCGCGTGTCCGGTCATCTGCCGACCGGCGCCCCTGATTTCGTCTACCTGCCCGTGGAAGTGCCGTCCGGCGTCCGCGAGCTCGCCGTGTCCTATACGTACGACAAACCCGCCGTGCCGCCCGGCAGCCAGGGCAACGCCTGCGACATCGGGATCTTCGACGAGCGCGGCACGGGGCTCGGCGGGCGCGGCTTCCGCGGCTGGTCGGGCGGTGCGCGCACGGAGTTCGCGATCAGCGCGGCGGAGGCGACGCCGGGCTACCTCCCCGGCCCGGTGCGGGCGGGGACCTGGCACGTGGCCCTCGGCCCGTACACCGTCGCGCCGCAGGGCATGGAGTACAGCGTGACGATCACGCTCCGGTACGGGCCGGCAGGCGACACCCCGGAACAGGTTTATCCGCCGCAGCGCGCTAAAGGGCGCGGCCGTACGTGGTACCGGGGCGACAACCACCTGCACAGCGTCTACTCGGACGGCAAGCGCACCCCCGCCGAGATCGCCGCGGCGGCCCGCGCGGCGGGGCTGGACTGGATCACGACGACCGAGCACAACACCACGTCCGCGCACGGCGCGTGGCAGGGCCTGTGGGGCGACGACCTGCTGATCCTCACCGGCGAGGAGATCACCACGCGCAACGGCCACGTGGTGGCGCTGGGCACCGACCCCGGCGTCTTCATCGACTGGCGCTACCGCGCCCGCGACCACGCGTTCGGCCGCTTCGCCCGGAGGATCCGGCAGGCGGGCGGCCTGGTCGTGCCCGCGCATCCGCACGCGACCTGCATCGGCTGCGGCTGGAAGTTCGGCTTCGACGACGCCGACGCGGTGGAGGTCTGGAACGGCCCGTACACCCCGGACGACGAGGTCTCCATCGCCGAGTGGGACAACACCCTGGTGGCGTCGGTGCGGCACCGCCGGCCGTGGCTGCCGGCCATGGGCAACAGCGACGCCCACCGCGAACCCGACGCCGTCGGCCTCCCGCAGACGGTGGTCCTCGCCGACGACCTCTCCCGTGCGGCCATCCAGGAGGGCATCAGGGCGGGCCGCAGCTGGATCGGCGAGTCGTCGAAAGTGGACCTGAAGTTCACGGCGTCGGGCGGCCGGGGCGCGTACGCGGGCATCGGCGGGCGCCTGGAGGTCGACCACGACGCCGAGATCACGGTGCGCCTGGAGGTGACGGGCGCGCCCGGCTGCACCGCGGCCTTCGTCACGGACCAGGGACAGCTCTTCGCGGCCCCGCTGCCCGGCTCCGGGTCGGGCACGGTGGAGTGGGCGACCACGGCCTCGTACGCGGCGTACGTACGGGCGGAGGTGCGCCACGCGCCGGCGGACGGCGGCGCGTCCGGGCTGCCGGGCGCGATGGCGGCCATGACGAACCCGATCTTCCTCGGCCGGGAGGAGTGAGCGCCGAGGAGGGGGCGCCGCTCGGGGCGGGACAACCGGCATCGGATGAGGGTCTCGGGCTCGTAGTCCTCACGTCCAAACCGGAGCCTCTGCCCAACGTGCCCGTAGCGCCCGCGCGACCCGCCGGGCCGCTGCGCGGGCGCGGCCTGCTGCCCCCGGTGCTGGTCGGCCTGCTCGTACTGGCCGTCTGTCTGTGGGGCATCGGCCGACGGCCGCTGGACCACGACGAGTATGCGACGTGGTGGGCGGCGACGCTCCCGCACGCCGACCTGTCGCGGCTGCTGCACCACACCGACGCCCTGCTGGCCCCGTACTACGTCTTCATGCACGGCTGGACCGCCCTGGCCGGCGACTCCGCCACCGCGCTGCGGCTCCCCTCGGCCCTCGCCATGGGGGCGGTGAGCGGCCTGACCGCGCTGCTGGGACGGCGGCTGTTCGACGACGCCCGTACGGGGGTGGCCGCGGGCGTCCTGACGGCGCTGGCGCCGAATGCGGCGCAGTACGGGCAGGAGGCGCGCCCGTACGCGTTCGCGGCGCTGTTCGCGGTGGCCGCGACGCTGGCGCTGCTCCGCGCGCTGGACCGGCCGGGGGCCGTCCGGTGGCTGCTGTACGGGGTCGCCCTGGCGCTGGCCGTCCTCTCCCACCCGCTGGCGGCCGCGGTGCTCCCGGCGCACCTGGCGTGGGCGCGGGCGGGCCGCCGGACAGCGGCGTGGGCGGTGTCGGCGTGCTGCGGGCTGCTGCCCGTACTGCCGCTGGCGGCGCTGGGCGTGCGGGGCGGCCAGACCGGACAGGTCGGCTGGAACCTCACGGGCTGGCGGTCCGTGGTGACGATGCCGTACCTGCTCTTCGGCTCCCCGGCGGTGGCGGCGTTCGGCCTGCTCTGCGCGCTGGCAGCTCTGGTGGCCGCCCGCGACCGCGTCGGCCCGCTCGCGCTGTGGGCGCTGCTGCCACTGCCCGTCACGGCCGCGACCACGGGCGAACTCCACCTCTTCCAGGAGCGCTACCTCCTCTTCACCCTCCCGGCCTGGGCGCTGCTGGCGGCGTGCGGCGCGGTGCGGGTGCTCGGCCCGTACGTCACCCGACGCCGCGCGGCGGCCGTGACGGCGGCGGCGCTGGTGCCGGTACTGGCGGCGTGTTCGGCACTCGACCACACCCGCCACGTCACCCGCCGCCACCCCGGCGAACCGGACTTCCGCCGCGCCGCCGCCATGGTCGAGGACCGGGCCCGGCCGGGCGACGGCCTGGCCTACAGCGGCAACGGCACGGAACCGCGAGCCCTCGCCTACGAACTCCGCCGCCTTCCCGCCCGCACCCGCCCCACGGACGTCTTCACGGGCCACTCCGCCCGCCGCCTGGGCCGCTACGCCCCCGACGACTGCCAGGACCCGGAACCCTGCGCCCACGGCTTCCGCCGCATCTGGGTCGTCTCCACGGACCGCAGCGGCGACGGCACCGACAGCATGCCCTCCCGAACCGAAGACCTCCTATGGGACCGCTACCGCCCGGCACGGGTGGAATGGTTCGCGAACGTACGGGTGGTGCTGCTGGTACGGGCGTCCAGGCGGGCGTAGGGGGCGGCTGACGATCTGGACGGGGTGGGGGTGCGGCGGGTCCGGGAGCAGATCAGGCGTTGACGGCTGACCGAATGGGCAGGCCGGCGAGTTCTTGAGCCTTGCGCGCCAGCAGGTAGGCGGCATGTCCGTGGCGTTCAGTGGTGTGCACGAGTTGGAAACCCTGCACGTCCCGGTAGTAGCGGACCAACCCCACATGGCCGCAGCCGCGCCGTACCCATTCCTTGCCCGTGCGGGCCGCGTATCCGAGCGCCCACCAGGCGATCAGCGCGCCGGGGCGTTCGGCCCGGCGGGCAGGGTCGGTGAAAGTGGTGGCGAGGAACAAGGCGGGCTCGGCCCGTTCCGCGTCGGTCCAGCCCCACTGGGGGGTCTCCTCGTACAGGCTGGTGCAGCCGACCAGATGTCCGTCAGGGTCGGTCATGGCCCAGACCGGAGTGTGGTCGTCAGCGGCTCGGGCAGCGATCTGGTCGGCGCGATCCGGCAGTTCCTCACCGCCCTCCATACCGCGCCGCACCATCCAGACGGCACGGTCTCGAATCAGGGCGGCATAGGCGGGAACGTCGGCTTGGGTAGCCGGTCGCATGACGTACACGGTGTCTCTCCAGGGCGGGTCACGAGTGGGCGTTGCGAACTGCGAGGTCGGCGGCGATGACGTCGGCGAGCCGGTCGTCCATCTCCAGGATGGTGCCGCCGCGGATGCGGCGTACGGCTGCGGCGAAGGTATCGGGATCGATCAGTTCCGCGTCGATAAGCGGCGAGCCGTCCCTGAGGATGCGGTCGGCGTGTGCCGGGATGTGTTCGCGCAGAGCCTTGTGCATGACGTGAGTGAAGTTCTCGGGCTGCCGGGGGTGCACCACGTCGTCGGAGAAGCCGAGGTGGGCGAGGCGTCTACGGTGCAGAGCCTTGTTCGAACGCCACGCGCGGGGCAGCCACTCGCCGAAGCGGATCGTCGCGGGATCCGCGAAGGGGTGAACGGGCCACATCCCCGACTTCAGCAGCAGCGGCGCGGCGGAGGCCAGGGCCAGCAGCGTCATTTCGTTGACGACCGTCGGCGGAGCCGTATCGGCTTCGGCGTCATGGAGAACTTCGCGAGCGACCCGACCGAGCCAGGGCGTTGTCCGGTGGGCGGGGCCGACGGGCAGATGCGGCGCCTCGCTCGGGGTGAGCGCCAGCATCTCGTCACCTCCGATGCCGGTGATCACTGTCCGGACGCCATGTGCTTCAAGCGCGTTCACCAGGGCAGTGGTCGCCTCGTGGTACGGCTCCTCGTACGGATTGACGAAATCGCCCAGTGCCCGGCGGCCAGCGGGGTGCAGAGGACCGAGGGCATCTGCACAGGTGGTCACGTCCGCACGGAAGTCGGCACGCTGAATCAGTTCCCCTCGGCGTCGGCGTTGCTGTACGCCGCCGAGTCCGGGCAACAGCATGGCGGAGGACACGATGCGGCCGGGGTGGCGGAGGGAGACATGAGTGCCGGTGACAGCGGAGTCCATACCGCCGGACACATGCGCGGTAGTGGCATCCGGGTCGAAGACATGCCGGCCCAGAACACCGTCCAGCAGTTCCTCGTAAGCGGCCAGGACATCGGCGTCATCGCACAGCGTTCGGGCGGTGGAATGGCACGCGGCATCGGGCATCCGGAAGGAGAGGGAGCCGCCCTCGAAGACGGCGGTCGCCCGCTCGGTGAGCCGGTACAAACCGGTGAAACTGGTGCGGTGGGTGTAGCGGAACCACAGGGCCAGCAGGCGGGTCACTTCCACCACATCGAATGCCACAGTCGGCAGGCTGCGGGCGCAGTCGGCCATGTCCCACGAACCGCAGAGGGAACTGTGGTTGATCGTGAGATAGACGGGGGCAACGCCGTGGGTCCCGGCGCTGAGGGTCACCCGTCCGGTCCTGGCGGTCTCCACGACGATGAAGTCGAGCGGCCATCGGCGAGCTTCTTCCAGGAGGCGTTCATATTCGCCCGTCGGCAGTTCGGCCACCGGGCGGCGGCCGAGCCCCTCGCGGCCCGGCAGGAGTTCCCGGACCGTGACGAATGCGTCCCCCGAGGCCTTGTCTGCCACTGTGAGAGCGTCCAGAGCGGGGTGTGCGACCGGTTCGATCCATGACCGGCCGGACTCCAAGCGGGCTCCGTTCCACGCCCACGTTCCAGCCAGACTCGTCGGGTCGATGTACAGCTTCAGCAAGGCAACTCCCGGGGTAGCGGGTCAGCCCGGTCCGGGACGCGGGCGGCGTCCCCGACCGGGCTGCTGTGGTTCAGACGCGGATGGAGTCGTACTCATGGTTGGTGTCGCTGGACCCCGGGTCCTTCTTGTAGGCGAATCGCTCCGCCAGTTCGGGCACGTGGTACTGCGGTTCATCCGTGAAGATGCGATTACCTACATGGGTCGCCAGTGCGGACTGCTGTTCCAGCTGTGCCATTGATCTCTCCCGCTCCATTGGGTTCCGTATGACGGCAGTGCTTCCCATGGCCCGGAGGGAGCGAAGCAGCAGGACGCATCTCTTCGTCTCCTCCTCATCGATGGCGATGGGGTCCGGTCCGTGTCGATCCGGTCGTCCCCGACCGCTCCTCGTGCGACGGGGCCGGGCTTGAGGACCAGTGAAGGGCTGTGCGCGAGCAGGAGCCACGGCAGAACTGCCGCACTTCTGCGGCACCTTCGCGGGATCCGCTACCGTGAGCTGCCGTCATGCCACAACTGGGAGGGCTGGCCATGGGAGCCAGACGGGACCGGCTAGCACACCGCAGGAAGGTCTGCGGTTACAGCCAGGAACAGCTGGCTGACGTGCTCAATGTCGATCGCACCTCTATCGGCCGGTGGGAACGCGGTGAGGCGAGCCCACGGCCGTTCCTGTGGCCCAAGCTGGCGCGCCTGCTCAGGGTGACGCCTCAAGAGCTGGACAGGCTGTTGCAGCCGGATTCAACCGAACCCGCAGCGGGAGCCGAGACAAAGAGCGGTGGCCTTGACGACGTGATCCGACGCGGCTTTCTCCAACTGTTGACCGTAACGGCGGCAGCCAACGTATTCCCCGCCCACGCAGATGCCACTGACCACAGTCACGGGTACCGGCCGATGAACGAGCACCTGTGGAAGGTGTATTCACTGGCCTCCTCGAAACGGTTCGTGTACCCCCTCGTATGCGACCAGACCGCCGAGCTGGCCACCGCCATACGCGGCGCGAGCACGGAAACGGCGCGCAAACAGCTGAGCCAAGAAGCCGGAGACTTGTTCCAGCTCGCCGGAGAAATCCTTTTCGACGGCAGCCGCTACACCGAAGCGGCCCACTGCTACACCCTCGCGGCAAGCGCCGCGAAAGAGGCGGGAAACCCGGACCTCTGGGCCTGCGCACTGACGCGACACGCGTATATCGGCCTGTACGGCGACCAGAAATACAGGGAGACGATACCCCTGCTGGAGCTGGCCCGCGCTGTCGCCGAACGCGGTGACACCGCCTTGTCCACACGGCACTGGGTAGCAGCCGTACAGGCCGAGGCCTACGCCGGAATAGGGGAATTGGACGCCTGCAATCGTGCTCTGGACCAGGCCGAGAAAGTGCACAGCCTCAGCGGAGCTGTGCACAACGGCGGATGGCTGCGCTTCGACGGGTCCCGCCTCGCCGAGGAACGCGGCACATGCTTGGTGCGGCTGGGTCGGTTCGACCTGGCGGAGGGGGCCTTGAACGAGGCATTGAGGACGACGCCGTCCAGGAGACGCCGGGGAAGCGTACTCACTGACCTCGCCTTCCTGGGAGCCCAGCGACGCGACGTGGACCAGATCATCAGCTACGCCGGAGACGCCCTTGATCTCGCCCGGCAAAGCGCATCAGGCTATGCCGCGCGTCGGCTGCACAGCCTGCAGCCGAGGCTTGTCCCGTTCCTGTCCGACCGACGGGTGAGTGATCTCAACGACCGTATTGCGGCGCTGGCTTATGCCGACTGACTCACCGACTCACCGACTCACTGAGAGGAAAGCATCTTGAGCAACGACAATGGGCGCGTATTCCGGGAGGCTTGGATCGCAGGGGTCGCCAAGCACTACCCCGGCGATCCCAAGCCCGGTTATGTCGCGCCCTGGGACGACACTCCGGACTGGGAGCGAGCGGCGGCTGCGGCCGTGTACGAGCAGGTTCGTCAGTTCATCGAGATCAGCGGCGGCACGACGCGGAAACTCACCCGGGAGCAGCGCGGTCGTTTCATCGCGACGTGCTGGATCGCGCAAATCCACCGGCACTTTGAGGACCCCAAGCCCGGATACGTCGCGGATTACGCGGACCTGCCCGAGTGGCAGCGCGAAACGGACGCCGACATCTTCGACGCCATCGAGGACCAGGCGGGGCGCCCGTAGCCCACTCGGCCGGTCGGGGCGCCCGCAACGCTGTCACACCCTCGTGTCCACCGTCTCCGTGTCGCGTCCCGAGCGCAGGACGGTCCCCGGTACGGCGCCCGTCACCACGTCGTCGCGTATGGTCTCCACGCCGTTGACGCGGACGCTCACGACGCCCAGAGCGCGCGAGTCCAGTCGGGGGCTGTCCCCCGGCAGGTCGTGGACGAGGGTGGCCGGGCCGGCGTCGATGCGGTCGGGGTCGAAGAGGACGAGGTCGGCGTGGTAGCCCTCTTCGATGCGGCCGCGGGAGCGGAGGCCGAAGAGGCGGGCCGGTTCGTCGGTGAGCATCTGTACGGCGCGCTCCAGGGACACGAGTTTGCGGCCGCGCAGGCAGTCGCCGATGAAACGGGTGGTGTAGGGGGCGCCGCACATGCGGTCCAGGTGGGCGCCGGCGTCCGAGCCGCCGAGCATGACGTCCTCGTGCTCCCAGGTGCTGCGGCGCAGCTCCCAGCTGTCGGGGTCGTTGTCGGTGGGCATCGGCCACAGGACGGTGCGCAGGTCGTCGGCGGCGCAGATCTCCACCAGGCACTCGAAGGGTTCCTGCGAGCGTTCGGCGGCGATGTCGCGCACCACGCGCCCGCTCAGCCCCTCGTTGGCCGCCGAGTAGGTGTCGCCGATCACGTACCGGCCGAAGTTCGCCAGCCGCCGGAAGACGCCCGCCTCCTTGCTGTCGGCGCGGCGCAGCATCTCGGCCCGTACGTCCGGGTCGCGGAGTTTCGCGATGCGCTCGGGCACCGGGAGGCCGAGGACGTCGCCCCAGCCGGGGATGAGGTTGAGGGCGCAGAAGGTGCCCAGGGACATGTTCATCGGGGTCAGGATCGGCATCGTCAGCGCGACGATCCGGCCGCCCGCCCGGCGGGCCCGCTCGCTCGGCACGAGCTGGCGCGGCACTCGTTCGGGGACAGCGGCGTCGATCGTCAGCACGTTCCAGTTGAGGGGGCGGCCCGCCGCGGCCGTCATGTCCACGAGGAGATCGATCTCGTCGTCCGCGAACTGGTCCAGGCACCCCGCCACGATCGCCTCGATCTGCGTCCCCTCGTGCTCGCCGACCGCCCGGGAGAGCGCCAGGAGCTCGGCGGGGAGGGCATGCCGGGAGGCGACCGGTTTGCCGTCGCCGTCGGAGTGGGTCGACGACTGCGTCGTCGACAGGCCCCACGCGCCCGCGTCCATCGCCTCGTGGAAGAGTTCGAGCATCCGCGCGAGCTGCTTCTCGTCCGGCTGCCCGCCCACGGCGTCCGGCCCCATGACGTACCGGCGCAGCGCGCAGTGCCCGACCATGAACCCCGCGTTGACGGCGATCCGCCCGTCCAGTGCGTCCAGATACTCCCCGAAGCCGGACCACGTCCAGGGCGCGCCCTCCTCCAGCGCCGCCAGGGACATGCCCTCGACCCTGCTCATCATGCGCCGCGTGTAGTCGGCGTCACCGGGCCGGGCCGGGTTGAGCGGGGCGAGGGTGAAGCCGCAGTTGCCGCCGGCGACGGTCGTCACGCCGTGGTTGAGGGACGGGGTGGCGTAGGGGTCCCAGAAGAGCTGGGCGTCGTAGTGGGTGTGCGGGTCGACGAATCCGGGCGCCAGGACCAGGCCCGCCGCGTCCTCGCTCGTACGGGCCTCCTCGGCGACGGTCCCCGGCTCGGCGACGACCGCGATCCGGCCGTCACGGATGCCGAGGTCCGCCACGCGTGCGGGGGCGCCCGTCCCGTCCACGACGGTCGCTGAGCGGATGAGGTGGTCGAGCATGCGTCAGGTCCCTTTCTCGGCTTCTCGGCTTCTCGGCTTCTCGGCTCGTGACTCTCGGATCTCGGCCCTTGGCCTTGGATCGCGGCTCTGGACTCTGGGCCCGTGGCTCTCGGCTCGTGGCCTTGAATCACGGCTCTTGGATCGCGGTACTCGGCTCTCGAACGACGGCAGGGCTGCCGGGACGGCGGTCCGGGAGACGCCGTCCCGGCGTCCATGGGCAGTGGTTCTGGCAGATCGGGAAATCGGCGGCTCAGGCCCCCGACGACTGGCGGAACCGCGTCGTCCGGTGCACCGGGTCCGTATCGATCTTCGGGATCACGTGTTCGCCTATCAGGCGGATCGTGTTCATCGTGTCCTCGTACGGGACCCCGATCGGCAGCCCGAACGACAGCTGGTCCGCCCCCGCCTGCTCCCACCGCTTGCACTGCCGGAACACCTCGTCCGGGTCCCCGCAGATCATCAGCTCCTCGGCGATCAGCAGCTCGATGATCTCGGTGCTGTACTCCGGGAGCAGCTCCGGCCACTCCGGAATCCCCTCGGGGCGGGGGAACGTGTCGTGGTAGCGGAACAGCAGCGACTGGAGGTAGTTCAGCCCGCCGTTGACGGCGATCTCGACGGCCTTCTCATGGGTCTCGGCGCAGATCGCCGTGGAGGTGACCATCACGTTGTCGTTGACGAAATCGCCGATGGCCTCGGCTTCCTTGATGGCCGTCTTGTAGGAGTCGACGACCCACTCCATGTCCGCGACCTTCTGCACGCTGAACCCCAGGACGCCCAGCCCCTTCTTGGCCGCCATGGCGTACGAGGAGGGGGACCCGGCCGCGTACCACATGGCGGGGTGCGACTTCCCGTACGGCTTCGGCAGGATCTTGCGCGGCGGCAGCTGCCAGAACTTCCCCTGGAACCCCTGGTATTCGTCCTGGAGCCACATCTTGGGGAATTCGGCGATCGTCTCTTCCCAGATCTCCTTGGTGTAGTTCATATCGGTGACGCCCGGTATGAAGCCGAGTATCTCGTGGCTGCCGGCCCCGCGCCCGCTGCCGAACTCGAAGCGCCCGCCCGAGAGATGGTCGAGCATGGCCACCTTCTCGGCGACCTTGGCCGGGTGGTTGACCTGGGGCAGCGGGTTGAAGATGCCCGAGCCCAGGTGGATGCGGTCCGTCGCGTGCGCGAGGTATCCCAGATAGACGTCATTGGCGGAGAGGTGCGAGTACTCCTCCAGGAAGTGGTGCTCGGAGGCCCAGGCGTACTTGAACCCGGACTTGTCCGCCTGGATGACGTACTCGGTCTCCTCCATCAGCGCGTGGTGCTCGGCCTCGGGATCGGCCTGCGCCCGGCGGGCCGGCACATATCCCTGCACAAAGAGCCCGAATTCCAAGGTTCTCTCCTCCAGGGGCGCGCGGGTCGCCCCGCTACTCTTCTGACGCTCCGTCAGGTTTCGGATTACGGTCGACTGTGGCACCGGGCAGGATAGCCGTCAATACCTGACGGGCCATCAGATACCTGTCGGCCAGGCGCCTGTGGACGGCTCAGAACACCGACACGCCCGCCAGCCAGCCGCCGTCGATCACGAACGGCTGCCCGGTGATGTACGAGGAGTCCTCCGACGTGAGGAACAGCGCCAGCCTCGCCACCTCCTCCGGCCGCCCGATCCGCCCCATCGGCACCACCTTGCGGTACAGCTCCGCCACGGCCGCCGCCATCGCCTCCGAATCCGCCGCCCCCGGATCGAGCTGCGCCGGATTGGTCATGGGGGTGTCCACGGCCCCCGGGCAGACGGCGTTGACCCGGATACCCTTGTCCGCCAGCTCCATGGCGGCCACGCGGGTCATCCCGACGATCGCGGCCTTCGTCGCCGCGTACGAGGTCAGCAGCGCCATGCCCGTCACCGCCGTGTACGAGGCCGTGTTGACGATCGTCCCGCCGCCCGCGGCCTCCAGTTCGCGCGCCACCGACCGCATCCCCAGAAATGCACCTATCTGGTTGACCTGCACCACCTGGAGGTACTCCTCCAGCGGTGTGTTCACCAGCTCGTTGAAGCGCAGGATGCCCGCGTTGTTGACGAGCCCGTCCAGCTTCCCGAACGCCGCCTTCGTCTCGGCGACGGCCGACGCCCACTCCGCCTCGTCGCGCACGTCCAGGTGGACGTACCGGGCCGCCTCCTCGCCGAGATCCTTGGCCACGGCCTCGCCCGCCTCGTCGAGTACGTCCGCGAGCACCACCTTCGCGCCCTCGGCGGCGAACAGCCGTGCCTCCTGTTCCCCTTGCCCGCGCGCGGCGCCCGTGATGAGCACCACGCGCCCGTCCAACTTGCCCATATCCGCCTCCATGGCGTTGCGGTGGCCCAGCCGTCCACCGCGGAGGCCGGGCGGAATCCATCTCCTCCGACAGCCCCTACGACAACCCGCCTGGCCGCCATTCCGGCGGCCCTTCCGGCGGTCCTTCCGGCAGGCAGTCTCACCGGCAGACGCCGGCAGACACCGGCAGTCGGGGGCGCGGTCGCATCACCGGGGCGCGCCCCCGGCGGCGTGATGGAAGAGCATTGAGCAGTGAAGGAGCCTCAAAAACTCAAGCGGCGTCCAGCCCCGGCGCCACCTCCGCCGCGAACGCCTCCATCTGATCGAGGAGTTCGGCTCGGTTCCGGCACCGGAAGCGCACCTGGATCTGGTGCACGCCCATGGCCCCGTACGCGCGCAGCGACTCGGCGACGGCCTCGCCCTTGCCGCGCAGCGTCCGCCGGCCGACGTCCCAGGAGGGGTCGCCCACGTACAGCGCCTCGGTGATCGCGCCGATCGCCGCCGGTTCGGCGACCCCGGCCGCCTCCCGCAGCTCCCGCAGCGTGGCGATCTTCGCCGGGAGCTGGTCGCGCCGGTCGCCCTGCGGGAGCCAGCCGTCGCCCCGTACGGCCGCGCGCCGCACCGCGGCGGGCGAGGAGCCGCCCACCCAGATCGGCGGCCGGGGCTCCCTGACAGGGCGCGGCGCCTGCCCCAGCCCGCTGAACGCGAACCGCTCCCCGCCGAACTCCGGGAACTCCTCCAGCCCGAGCGCCGCCTTCAGCGCGTCGACGGTCTCGTCGAGTACGGCCCCCCGCGCGCCGAACTCCACGCCCAGCGCCTCGAACTCCTCCTGTACGTGCCCGGCGCCCACCCCGAGCACCAGCCGCCCTCCGGAAAGCCGGTCCAAGGTCGCGTACTGCTTGGCGGTGATCAGCGGGTGGCGCAGCCCGGCCACCGCGACGTGGCTCAGCAGCAGGACGCGCTCGGTGGCCGCCGCGAGGTAGGAGAGGGTGGCCACCGGGTCGTACCAGACGGTGCCCATCGCGTCGGCGAGCCGCCGGGGGATCGCGACGTGGTCGCACGAGGCGATGTACGCGAACCCGAGCCGGTCCGCCGCGCGCGCGACCGCCACCAGGTCCTCGGGGCCGGCGTCGGCCTCCCAGGGCTCCGCGAAGACCGAACTCTGCGACTGGACGGGGAGCTGCATCCCGTACGCGAGCCGCCCCTCCGGAAGAACCCACAGCCCGTTACCCACTCCGCCTCCTCAAAACACTTCTTCACGTGTTCAGTTGGACTGCCTCTTCTACTGCGCCGCCTTCAGCCGCGCCGCCTTCAGTTAGCTGCGCTGCCGTCGTCAGGCCCGCCGCCGTCTTCAGGCGCGCCGCTTTCAGCCGCGCTCCAGAACCGCCGACCCCTACCGCCGGGCCTCCGCCCACCGCCCGTCGGGGGCCAGCCCGAGCAGTTCGATGGCGTTGCCGCGTACGATCCGCTCGACCACGTCCGGCGCGAGGTGCCCCATCTGCTCCTCGCCGACCTCGCGGGAGCGGGGCCAGGTCGAGTCGGAGTGCGGGTAGTCGGTCTCGTACAGGACGTTCCCGACGCCGATCGCGTCCAGGTTCTTCAGGCCGAAGGCGTCGTCGAAGAAGCAGCCGTGGACGTGGTCGGCGAAGAGTTCCGACGGCGGCCTGAGCACCTTGTCGGCGACGCCGCCCCAGCCGCGGTTCTCCTCCCACACCACGTCGGCGCGCTCCAGGATGTACGGGATCCAGCCGACTTGGCCCTCCGCGTACATGATCTTGAGGTTCGGGAAGCGGTCGAACTTTCCCGACATCAGCCAGTCGACCATCGAGAAGCAGCAGTTGGCAAAGGTGATCGTCGAGCCGACCGCCGGGGGCGCGTCCGCGGAGGTCGACGGCATCCGGCTGGAGGAGCCGATGTGCATCGCGACGACTGTCCCGGTCTCGTCACAGGCCCGCAGGAATGGGTCCCACTCGTCCGTGTGAATGGAGGGCAGCCCAAGATGTGGCGGGATTTCGCTGAAGCACACGGCGCGCACGCCGCGCGCGGCGTTGCGCCGCACCTCCGCCGCCGCCAACTCGGCGTCCCACAGCGGGACCAGCGTCAGCGGGATCAGCCGTCCGTCGGCCGCCGGGCCGCACCAGTCCTCGACCATCCAGTCGTTGTACGCGCGCACGCCCAGCAGCCCGAGTTCCCGGTCCTTCGCCTCGGTGAAGGTCTGACCGCAGAACCGCGGGAAGGTGGGGAAACAGAGCGCCGACTGGACGTGGTTGACGTCCATGTCGGCCAGCCGCTCGGGGACGGAGTACGAGCCGGGACGCATCTGTTCGTAGGTGATGCCTTCGAGTTTGATGTCGTCCCTGTCATATCCGACGGCGGTATCCAGCCGAGTCAGCGGACGGTGCAGATCCTCGTACACCCACCAGTCGGCGATGGGCCCGTCGTCCCCGGGGGCGCCCATGATGGGGGCGAACTTGCCGCCGACGAAGGTCATTTCCTTGAGCGGAGCCCGAACGATTCGGGGCCCTATGTCGTGGTATTTCCTCGGGAGTCGGTCCCGCCAGACGCTGGGGGGCTCAACCGTATGGTCATCCACCGAGATTATCTTCGGGAAGCTCTCCATGGCTGTCACGGTAGCGCTGATCTGACGATCCGTCAGCTATCGGGATGCGGCCAACTCTGGCAGGCATTGTGCAGACGCCCGGTCACCCCCTGCCGCGAAGGGCAAGGACAAGGCAAACTGACCGGTGCGACCAAGCGGCACAGGCAGGGGGTCACCATGGCCGGCGACACAGGGCACCGGCAGCCGCTGCGCTTCACCGTGCTCGGGCCCGTACGGGCCTGGCGCGGCGCAGAGCAGCTCAACACCGGATCACCGCAGCAGCGCGCGCTGCTCGCCGCCCTACTGCTGCGCGGCGGACGCACCGCCACCGCGGCCGAACTCGTCGACGCCCTATGGGGCGACGAACCCCCGCACGCGGCGCTCGCCGCCCTGCGCACGTACGCCTCCCGGCTGCGCAAGGTCTTCGGGCCCGACGCCGACGCGCTCATCAGCGAATCCGGCGGCTACGCCATGCGGGTCGGCGTGGGCGGCCTCGACATCGACCGCGCCGAGCAGCTCGCGGCCGAGGCGGACAAGGCCCGCCAGTCCGGCGACCGCAAGAGCGCCCGTACGCTCATCAACGACGCCCTCGCCGTCTGGGGCGGCGAGCCGCTCGCCGGCGTCCCCGGCCCGTACGCGGACACCCAGCGCACCCGGCTGGAGGAGTGGCGGCTCTCCCTCGTCGAGACGCGCCTCGACCTCGACCTCGAAGCGGGCCGGCACGCCGACACCGTCTCCGAACTCACCGCCCTGACCGCCGCCCACCCGCTGCGCGAGCGGCTGCGCGAGCTGCTGATGCTCGCCCTGTACCGCAGCGGCCGGCAGGCCGAGGCGCTCGCCGTGTACGCGGACACCCGCCGGCTGCTCGCCGACGAGCTCGGCGTGGACCCCTGCGCCGACCTCGCCGAGCTCCAGCAGCGCATCCTCCAGGCCGACGCCGACCTCGCCGCGCCCGTCAACCGCGACGAGGACCTGCCCGCGACCGGCGGCCACGCCTTCGTCCGCCCCGCCCAGCTGCCCGCCACGGTCTCCGACTTCACCGGCCGGGCCGCCTTCGTGGGTGAGCTGAGCGACCAGCTCGCCACGGCCGAGGGCCGGATCATGGCCGTGTCGGCCGTCGCGGGCATCGGCGGCGTCGGCAAGACGACGCTCGCCGTGCACGTCGCCCACGCCGCCCGCCACCACTTCCCCGACGGCCAGCTCTACGTCGACCTCCAGGGCGCCGGCCCCTCCGCCTGCGACCCGGAAGGGATCCTCGGCTCCTTCCTGCGGGCCCTGGGCATCCCCGACACCGCCATCCCCAAGGGGGTCGAGGAGCGCTCCGCGCTCTACCGCTCGACGCTGGACGGCCGCCGCGTGCTCGCCCTGCTCGACAACGCCCGCGACGCGGCGCAGGTCCGCCCGCTGCTGCCCGGCATGGAGGGCTGCGCGGCCCTCGTCACCAGCCGCTCCCGGATGGTGGACCTGGCCGGCGCCCACCTCGTGGACCTCGACGTGATGAGCCCGGAGGAGGCGCTCGTCCTCTTCACCCGGATCGTGGGCGAGGAGCGGGTCGGCGCGGAGCGGGACGCGGCCATGGACGTCGTCGCCGCGTGCGGCTTCCTCCCCCTCGCCATCCGCATCGCGGCCTCCCGGCTCGCCGCGCGCCGCACCTGGACCGTCTCCGTACTGGCCCGCAAGCTCGCCGACGAGCGCCGCCGACTGGACGAGCTGCGCGCCGGCGACCTCGCCGTCAAGGCCACGTTCGAGCTCGGCTACGGCCAGCTGGAGCGCTCCCAGGCGCGCGCCTTCCGCCTCCTGGGGCTGGCGGACGGGCCGGACATCTCGCTGGCGGCGGCCGCGGCCGTGCTCGACCTGGACACCGAGACCACCGAGGAGCTCCTGGAGTCCCTCGTCGACACCTCGCTCCTGGAGTCCGCCGCGCCGGGCCGCTACCGCTACCACGACCTGGTGCGGCTCTACGCGCGTGCATGCGCGGAGCGGGACGAGCAGCCGCCGTCGGAGCGGGTGGCCGCGATGTCGCGGCTGCTGGACTTCTACCTCGCCACCGCGGCCGGGGTGTACGCGATCGAGCGCCCCGGCGACCGGCTCGTCGACCACCTGGCCCCCGCCGAGCGCCGGGGCCTGGCCTTCCCGCACCGCGACGCCGCCCTGGACTGGCTGTTCACCGAGGCCAACTGCCTGCTGGCGTGCGCGCAGCAGTCCGCCGCGGGCGGCATGCTGGGGCGCGGCGCGGACCTCCTGATGGCCGCCGTCGACCTCGCCGAGTCCGGCGCCAACTCGCGCCAGTACGAGATGGCCGCCTCGGCGATCAGCGAGGCCGCGCACGCGGCGCGGGACGCGCGCGCCGAGGGCCGCGCGCGTACGTTCCTGGCCCACGTCCGCAGCCTCGTCGGCAAGTTCGCCGAATCCGACGAGGAGGCCCAGCGCGCGATGCTGCTCGGGCTCTCCGTCGAGGACCCGGTGCCCACCTGCCGGGTGCCCAACCAGCGCGGCATCATCGCGCTCTACCAGCAGCGGTACGAGGACGCGGAGGCATACCTCCAGCAGGCGATCGAGGCGTTCCGCGCCGACGGCAACCGGCCCGGCGAGGCCAGCGCGCTGTGCAACCTCTCGCGCGTACGGCTGGCGATGAACCGCACCGGCAGCGCGATCGAGCTGGCGCAGCACGGCATCGACATCTACAACAGCCTCGGCCTCACGCTCCGGCTCGCCAACGCCAAGTACGCGCTGGGGCTGGCGCTGACCCGCGCCGGCCACTTCGCGGACGCCTTCAGCCAGTTGACGGCGGCCCTCGCCATCTTCCACGAGAGCCGGCAGCCGCTGTGGGAGGGCATGGCGCACTACCGGCTGGCGGAGGCACACCTCGCCGCGCGCCGCCCGGCGCAGGCCGCGGGCCACGCGGAGCAGGCGCTCGGGCTGCGGGGTATCGGCGGCGACTGGCGCCGTGCCATCGTGCTGACGGTGCTGGGGAGGGCGCTGTCGGGGATCGGCCAGACCGACCGGGCCCGCGCGTGCTGGCAGGAGGCGCTCTCGATCCACGAACATCTGAAGACGGTGGAGGCGGACGAGGTGCGGGAGCTGCTGTCGCCTGTGGCGGCGGCCTGAGGGGTCCGGCGGTGTCGTCGTGCGGTGGGGCGTCGTGCGGCGGGTCGTCGTCCGGTGCGCGTCCTGTGGGCGGGCCCGCGTGTCGTGCTGTGCGTCGTTCCGTACGTCGTGCCCGTACGTCGTGCCGTACGTCGTGCCGTACGTCGTGCCGTACGTCGTGCCGTACGTCGTCCGGTGCTGAGGGGGCTGAGGGGCTGAGGTCCTCCGGCGGCCCCGTTCCGCCCGCGGACTCGTTCCGCCGGTGCCCTCGTTCCACCGGCGCGTAGTTCACCAAACGCATCGTTCATCATTCGTTTATCGCCGACCGGCACTCTCTCTTATGTCGATCCGTCGCGTCGGGGGGCAGGCGGGTCGAGATCAGGGCCTCGCCCTTGGGCGAGTGCTCCTGAGACACCCGCCCGGCGGCCCACGGGGGAGATCGCCGGGCGGGTTCCTTCAACCCCACCGCCCATAGTTCAAGGGAGTTGATTCAGATGAGCGACCAGAAGCCACCCACCGGCCCGGTCACTCCGCAGGACGAGCACGCGGGCAGCACACGCCCGATCATCGCGGTCAAGGACGAGCACGCGGGGGCGCCCCGTCCGATCATCACGCCGCAGGACGAACACGCGGGCAGCACACGCCCGTTCCTGGCCAACCGGGACGAGCACGCGGGGGCGCCTCGTCCGATCACCGCTCCGCAGGACGAGCACGCGGGCAGTACGCGCCCGGTCGTCGCGGTCAAGGACGAGCACGCGGGGGCGCCTCGTCCGATCATCACGCCGCAGGACGAGCACGCGGGCTCTGCGGACCCGAAGTAACCCAAGTAACTGAAGCAACCGAAGTAACCGAAGTAACCGAGCTAACCGAAGTAACTGAAGTAACTGAAGTATCCGAAGCCATGGCGGATTCGGGGGAATGACGTAGGGACCGGCCTCGACGGCACGGAGGGGGAGTCGTCGAGGCTGGTCTTTACGCATATCGGGGGCACATAGGTTCGATCGCGCCAAAGTTCCACAAGGTTCGGGCCACTTGGCCTGAGACGGCCGATCGTTGTTAATAGATTCATTCGGCGAATGGCACTCCCGCCAGTTGGAGGAGTTGGAATGACCCGCACGAAGAAGGCCCTCGCATCTGTTCTCTTCGCCGCCACGGCCGCGCTCAGCCTGGTCACGGCACTGGACGAGCACGCGACCCGGCCGGCGCCCACGGACACGCACGCCTCGCTCGCGATACCGGCGGACGAGCACGCCACCGGCACCGACGCCTAGCGGGTCACGCCTCACCGGGAATCAATCCCGGCCCGGCCTCGGACGGCCGCCCGCAGCGTCGCTCGCGGGCGGCCGTCCGAGACGGTGGCCGTCGGGCCGTCGTCCGAGACGGTGGCCGTCGGGCCGTCGTCCGAGACGGTGGCCGTCGGGCCGGTGGTCGCCGGGCCGGTGCCACGGCCGGCAGACGGGGCTACTGCCGCGCTCCCGTGCGGAGCAGCGTCTTGAGGATCTTGCCGCTCGCGTTGCGCGGCAGCTCCGGTACGAACTCCACCTCCCGCGGCACCTTGTAGTTCGCCATCTCCCGGCGTGACCAGGCGATCAGATCGTCGGCGGTCAGCGTCGCGCCCGCGCGCCGCACCGCGAACGCCTTGCCCGCCTCGCCGAGCCGCGCGTCCGGTATGCCGACGACCGCGGCGTCGGCGACGTCCGGGTGGCGGGTGAGGATCTGCTCTATCTCGGCGGGATAGGCGTTGAAGCCGCCGACGATGAACATGTCCTTGATCCGGTCCGTGATGCGCAGATTGCCGTCGGCGTCCAGCACGCCGACGTCGCCGGTGTGCAGCCAGCCGTCGCCGTCGACCGCCTCGGCGGACGCCCGCGGGTCCTCGAAGTACCCGGACATCACCTGATAGCCGCGGACGAGTATCTCGCCCGGCTCGCCCGGCGGCAGCACCTCCCCCGAGGCGCCGACGACCACGACCTCGGTGTCGGGGATGGCGCGGCCCGACGTGCCCGAGATGACCTCCGCCGGATCGCCGCGGCGGCACATCGTGACCATGCCCGTGGCCTCGCTCATGCCGTACGCGGTCAGCACCGTCCCGATCCGCAGCTCCCCGCGCAGCCGCTCCACGAGCCGCAGCGGCACGACGGCCGCGCCCGTGACGACCAGCCGCAGCGGCGCCAGGTCGTGCTGCCCGCGGTTCGGGTGGTCGAGGAGCGACTGGTGCAGCGTGGGCGGGCCGGGCAGCACCGTGACCCGCTCGGCCGCGATGTTGGCCAGCACGGTGTCCACGTTGAAGACCGGCTGCGGAATCATCGTCGCGCCCCGCATCAAGCAGGCGATGATGCCCGCCTTGTAGCCGAAGGTGTGGAAGAAGGGGTTCACGATCAGATAGCGGTCCCCTTCCTCCAGCCCGGCCAGCTCGCCCCAGACGCCGAAGGCGCGCAGGGTCTGGGCGTGGGTGATGACGGCTCCCTTGGGCGTTCCGGTGGTGCCCGAGGTGAAGATGATGTCGGAGGGATCGGAAGGCCGGATTCCGGCCACCCGTGCCCGTACGGTCTGGGGGTCCACCGTCTCCCCCGCCGCCAGGAACTCCTTCCAGGTGCGGAAGTCCGAGGGCGCGTCCTCGGCCAGGACGACGACCTCGCGCAGATGCGGAAGCCCGGCGAGCGGGCCGCCGCCCGTCGCCCGATCCCCGGAGCCCCGGCCGGCCCCGTCCGCCTCCCCCGCGCTCCGTATCGCCTCGCGCTCCCCGCCCCATATCGGTTCGCGTCCCGGCTCGCGTTGCGTTTCGCGTTCCCCGCTCCGTCCCGGCTCTCGTCCCGGCTCGCGTTGCGTTTCGCGTTCCGCGGCGGGCGCAGGGTCGCCGCCTGCCGCCCGTCGCAGCGAGGCCACGTACGAGGTGCCGAGGAAGGTGCCCGTGACGAAGAGCAGCCGGGCACGGGTGCGCCGCAGGACGTCCGCGGCTTCGGCGCCCTTGAAACGGGTGTTGACGGGCACGAGCACCGCGCCCGCCGAGACCGCGCCCAGGGCGCTGACGATCCAGTCGAGCGTGTTGGGGGCCCAGACGGCGACCCGGTCGCCGGGCTCGACGCCGGAGGCGACGCAGGCCGCGGCGGCGCGCTCGACCCTGCGGCCGAGCTGCGCGTACGAGACGCGGGTGCGGCCGTCGGCGACCGCCTCTCGCGTGGCGTACCGCTCGGCCGCCACCCGGACCAGGTTGGGAATCGAGCCGAACTCCACGTCACCGCGCATCGTATGACCTCCCGCACCGCTAGCTGACTACCCGTCAGATTAGCGGTAGCCTTCCCCCCTGTCAGCAGCGACGCAGGCATGAACATGCCTGCGCGCACGGCCATGCATACCCGTGCGGCCACGCCGAGTACGCGCACGTCGCATATGAGCACGACCACAGTCACGAGCAAGGACACGAATAGGGACACGGGCAGGGACACGAGCAGGGACACGGGCACGGACAGGAGTGCCGGCGCGAGCGCGAGCACCGGCACGGGCACGGGCAGCAGCGCGGACACGACCGCGGACCGGCCGCGGAAGGACCCGACCACGGAGGTGGCGATGGCGGCAACGCTCAAGGACGCTACAGCGATAGTCGGAATAGGCCAGACCCCCTTCGCCAAACAACTACCGGAATCCGAACGGACCTTGGCGTGCCGAGCCATCGTCGCCGCCCTCGACGACGCGGGCATCCCCCCGTCCCAGGTCGACGCCTTCGCCTCGTACACGATGGAGGAGACCGACGAGGTCGAGGTCGCCAAGGCCATCGGCGCGGGCGACGTGACCTTCTTCTCCAAGGTCGGCTACGGCGGCGGCGGTTCCTGCGCCACCCTCGCCCACCTCGCCTCCGCCATCGCCACCGGACAGGCGTCCGTCGGCGTCGCCTGGCGCTCCCGCAAGCGCGGCTCCGGACCCCGCCCCTGGTCCAACACCGCCGTCCAGCTCCCCACCCCCGGGCAGTGGACCCGACCGTTCGGACTCCTGCGCCCCGCCGACGAGATCGGGATGCTGGCCCGCCGCTATATGCACGAGTACGGCGCCACCCGCGACCACCTCTTCAACGTCGCCCTCGCCTGCCGCAACCGGGCCAACCAGAACCCGGCCGCGATGATGTACGAACGCCCCCTGACCCGCGATATGTACATGACCTCGCGCTGGATCAGCGACCCCCTCTGCCTCTTCGACAACTGCCTGGAGACGGACGGCGCGCTGGCCTGCGTCCTCGTCTCCGCCGAGCGGGCCCGCGACTGCCGCACCAAGCCCGTGTACGTCCACTCCGTCGCCCAGGGCCTCCCCGCCCAGCACCACGGCATGGTCAACTACTGGAACGACGACCCCCTCACCGGCCCCGCCTGGACCGCCGCCCGGCACCTGTGGAAGACCGCCGACTTCGGCCCCCAGGACGTGCACGTCGCCCAGATCTACGACGCCTTCACCCCCCTCATCCCCCTGTCCCTGGAGGGCTACGGCTTCTGCGGGCGCGGCGAAGGAGCGGCCTTCACCGAAGGCGGCGCCCTGGAGAGCGGCGGCCGGCTGCCCATCAACACCGGCGGCGGCGGACTCAGCGAGGCGTACGTCCACGGCTTCAACCTGATCAACGAAGGCGTCAAACAGCTCCGCGGCACCTCCACCGCACAGGTGCCCGACGCGGAGACCTGCCTGGTCACCGCGGGCGAAGGAGTCCCCACTTCGGCGCTGCTGCTGAGGAGTTGAGTTCTCATGCCCCCCATCATGAAGGCCACCACTGACAACGGCCTGCTGCTGCCCGTCGTCGACGAGGACGGCGCGCCCTTCTGGGAGTACGCGGCCCGCGGCGAACTGCGCGTCCAGACCTGCGCCGCCTGCGACGAACCGCGGTTCCCGCCCCGCCCCTGCTGCCCGCACTGCCAGTCCTTCGACAGCGACTGGGCCAGAATGTCCGGCCGCGGCCGCATCTGGTCGTACGTCTTCCCGCACCCTCCGCTGCTGCCCGCCTACGCCGAACAGGCCCCATACAACGCGATCGTCGTCGAGCTGGCGGACGCCCCGCACATCCGCCTCGCGGGAAACCTGGTCGCCGCCCCCGACGCCGCGCTGAACTCCGTGGACCCCGCGAGGCTCCGCATCGGCGCTCCCGTCAAGGCGGTCTTCACCGAACTGGCCGAGGGCGTCACCGTCCCGCGCTGGATGCTGGAGCGCCCGTGAACGCCGACGCCTGGGACAGGGCCGAGAATGATGGAGCCGGGGACCGGGCCGTACACGGGGGCGAGCGCCCGACCGTACGCGTCGAGAAGGGCCCGGACGGCGTCGCGCTCGTCACCCTCGACCGCCCCCAGCGCCACAACGCGATCGACCTGGCGACGGCCGCCGAACTGACCGCCCTCTGGCGCGGTCTGCGCTCCGACGACTCCGTGCGGGCCGTCGTCCTCACCGGCGCCGGCGACCGCGCCTTCTGCACCGGAATCGACCGCTCCGTCGACGTCCCGCAGCCCGCCTCCCCCTTCTCCATGGACGATCCGCTCATCGCCATCGGCCCCAAGGCCGCCGACCTGTGGAAACCGGTCGTCGCCGCCGTCGGCGGAATGGCCTGCGGCGGGGCGTTCTACCTCCTGGGCGAGGCCGAGTTCGTCATCGCCTCCGAGAACGCCACCTTCTTCGACCCGCACACCACATACGGCATGGTCAGCGCCTACGAATCCATCTACATGGCACAGCGCATGCCCGCCGGCGAGGCCGCGCGGATGGCCCTGATGGGCACCGCCGAACGCCTCTCTGCGCGGCGCGCGTACGAGACGGGGCTGGTGTCCGAGGTGGTGGCGCCCGGCGAGGCCGTCGAGGCCGCCCTGCGCGCCGCGGCCGTCATCGCCTCGTACCCGACAGAGGCCGTACAGGGGACCGTACGAGCCCTCTGGGCGACGCGGGAGGCGGCGCGGGCGCAGGCCCTCGCACTGGCGCCACCGCTGATCGCGCTCGGCAATCTGCCGCCGGACCGGCAGGCGGAGCTGTTCGCGGGACGGGCCCGTATGGACGGCTACCGCACGCGGTAGCCGTCCATACGGAGTGGTGTGCGGCGGGCGTCAGCCGACCGAACGCAGGCGGCAGGAGGCCAGGTCGCTCGACGCGGTGGCCGGGGACACCCGCACGGTCCCCGTGGCACCGCCGCCGAGCGTGATGCGAGCGCTGCCGAGCGAGACGGAAGCGCCCTGCGGGTCACGGAAGTCGACGGTGACGCTGTAAGTAGCCCGCGCGGTGCGGCGGTTCGTCACCCGGACGGTCGCGGCCTCGTGCCGCGCGTCGTCCGAGATGCACTGGACGATCTTCGCCTCCGGCCGCGCGGCGCGGCCGGGGGACGCGCTGTGCGTACTGCCGAGGCCGCGGCTTCCGGCGGACGAGCCGTACGAGCTGGAGGACCCCGAGGACCCCGAGGAGCCGTAAGCGGCGCCCGAGCCCGACCCGGAGTCCGTTCCGGAGCTGTGGCGCGCGTGGGAGCTGCTGCACCCGCCGCCACCGCCGTGGCGGCTGGAACTGCCGTGATAGCCGCGGCTCCCGTGGCTCCCGTGACTGCCGTGCCCACCCCGGCTGAAGCCGGTGAGCGATACCAGAACGAGCGCGACGACGGCCGTGAGCCGCAGATGGCGGCGTGCCATGTTTCTCCCTCCCCCTGTGGATACCCGTACCGCACACTGCCTTGGTTGACGGGCTCGCGTCACGTTAGCAGCGGCCGACGGCGGCGAGGAGCCACGCATGGCAAGCGGTCGGAACCGGGCGTAGCGTCGGAATCAGGGCGATCGGAAACGAGAGAGTGAGGCGAATGCCCGTGGTGCGCAACGCACTCGGTTCCGTCGTAGCCCTCATTGGAGCGGCGGCCGCCGTATGGAGCCCCTTCCGTGCCTGGTACGACGGCCGTCACGGGCGTGACTACCGCGTCCAGGACCTCTTCGACGGCATCACCGGGACGCAGGCCGAGCTGATGGGCTCGATCTTCCTGCCGATGGTGTTCGTGGGAGTCGTGACCCTGGTGGGGCTGCTGCTGCGGTCCCGACTGCTCATCGCGCTCGCGGGTGTGGTGACGCTGGGGTTCACGGTGCTGTGGATGGTTCGGCAGGGTCAGCAGGCGGGCGACCTCACGGTCAACACCGACGGCAACGGGCTGAACATGGGCGTCGCGATCGCCCTCGGCGGCGGCGTGCTGCTGCTCCTCGCGGCCGCCCTCATGAGCGGCCGCCGCGGCACGCACCGCCGACGCCGCCGGGCCGCCGAACCGGAGCCGCGGCCGGAGCAGCAGGATCGGCAGGAGCCGACGCCGTACGCGTACGGACAGCCGGTGCCGGACGAGCAGCCGACCCGCTACGAGCAGCACCCGCCGCGGTACGAGCAGCCGCCCCAGCACGCGGAGCCGTACGGCCACACGGAACAGTACGAGCCCGCGGATCCGTACGAGCAGCCGCGCAAGGAAGCGGCGCCCAGCGAACCGCACGGCGCGTCACGCGACCGCGGAACGGACGCGACCCAGGAGTTCGAGCGGCCGCCCGCCGCCGAGGACACCTGGCCCGCACCGCCCCCGCGCGACGGCCGCTGACCGCGCGCGGAACGCCCGGCCCTTCCGGAGGACTACCGCCAGCCCGCGAGGACTACCGCCCGCCCGTGAGGACTACCGCCCGCCGCTCCGGGCCAGCCCCGTCCCCTTGCCCGCGTCGAGCGCGTACACGCACCGGTCCTTGCTACAGGCGTAGACGACGCCGCCCGCGACCACCGGCGACCCCGTGATCTCGCCGCCCGTCGCCAGTTTCCAGCGCAGCTGCCCGCCCCCGGCGTCCACCGTGTACAGGCAGTGGTCGGCGGAGCCGAAGTGCACCCGGCCGTCCGCGACGACCGGTGAGCCCACCACCTCGCCGCCGGCCGCGAACCGCCACTTCGGCGTGCCCGTCACCGCGTCGAGCGTGTAGAGCGCGCTGCCGCTCCCCAGGTGCACCGAGCCGCCCGCCACCAGCACCGGCTCGATCGACTGCCGCGCCTCGGTCGCGATGCGCCAGCGGTCGCGGCCGGTGGCCGCGTCGATGGCGTACACGGTGCCGAGGTAGTCGGCGATGTAGACGCCGCCGCCCGTGACCGCCGGACCGGGCGCGAAGGCGGGGGCGCTCAGGAAGACCGCCGGCGCCTCGAACCGCCAGCGCACGTCGCCCCGCGCCACATCGATCGCGAGGACGCGGGTGCCCGCGGCCACGTACACGGCCCCGTCGGGCGCCGGGAGCAGCCGCATCGGCACTCCGCCGCAGGACCCCGCGTCGCCGATCGGGTACGACCAGCGCTCCGCGCCCGTACGGGCCTCCAGGGCGCGCAGCCGGGCGTCCGCCCAGACGTACACGACGCCGTCGTGCGCGACGGGCCCGTACTCGGGCGTCTCGAAGTCGGTCTGGGCGCCGCTGATCTCCCAGAGCAGTTCGCCGTTGGCCGCCTCCCACGCCTGGACGCCGCCGCCGCGCGTGCCTGTGACGACGGTGCCGCGGTCGACCGCGAGGGAGTAGATCCAGCCGTCCGTCGCCAGCCGCCAGCGCTCCGAGCCGTCGGCTGCGTCGAGCGCGTAGAGCGTCGGGCCGTCCGAGGCGTGGATGCGGCCGCCCGCGACGGCCATGGCCCAGGCCACGTCCCGCGTCTTGAACTGCCGCCGCCCGCTCGCCACTTCGAGCGCGTGCACCTCGAAGGACGTGACGTAGAGGAGGTCCCCGGAGACGGCCGGGGTCCCCCAGACGTCGTTCGACATCCGGAACCGCCACGGCCGCCAGCGCCCCCGCGCGCCCGGCTCATGGTCGCCGCCCTCGGCCGCGGGCGGCCCCGTGGGAGATCCCGCGGGCGAACCCGTAGGCGATCCCGTAGGCGAGGCGGGGGCGTCACCCGCCGGGGTCGGCGAGGGCACGGCGAGCGACACGCCGCTCGGCGGGCGCACCCAGCCCGTCGCGGAGCCCGCGTCCATCGATGCGTGCGACTCGCGCGCGTCGGCGCGCGGGCCGGGCCCGATCGGCACCTGGGACCCGGACAGCCGTACGGGCCCGTCCGCCGCGTCCGGTACGGGCGCGGGGGCCGCCTGGGCGGCGGCGTGCCGGCCGCGCGGGTCATCCGAACCGGGCGGCCGACCGCCGTGCACGGGTGCGGGCGCGGGCCGGTGCCGGTCGGGGCCTCCGAGTTCGTCACCGCCCTGATAAGCGCTGTCCCAGTCGCCGACGCTGACGGGCCCGCCGCCCGCCCGGTGTCCGCTGTGGGGGTCCGCGCCGCGCCCGGAGGCGTGGGCCGGACCGGGTGCGTGGGAAGGGGGTGGCGCGTGGGAGGACGCCGGGGTGTGGGACGGCGCCGGTGCGTGGGGCGGGGGCGGCGCGTGGGAAGGGGTCGGGCCCGATCCATGGCCGGAGAGGAACCCCTGACCCGGCTCGGGCGGCGGCCCGCCGGTCGCCGAGGACTGGTACGCGGCCGGCGGCTCGTACGGCGGCATCGGCCCGGAGGCGGGCTGCGGCATGGAGGCGGGCGGCGGCGCGGAGGAAGGCCGCGCGAACGAGACCGCGGAGGCCGCGGGGGGCTGTGCCGGGCGCGGCGGCGTGGCTCGCGGCGGCGTGGCCGGCCTGTTGCCGCCCCCGCGCGCGCCCCGGCCCCCGGAGCCCGCGCCGGACCGGCCGCCCCGCCGCTCCTCGATCATCGTGACCGCGCTGTCCGGCAGCCAGGCCGACGCCGTGCCGCTGTCGTCGGCTTCGGAGGCGAAGAGGTGCGGTGCGAGCTGCGACTGGAGGTCGGCGGGGCTCGGCCGCTGGTCGGCGGACATCTGCATACAGGATTCGAGGAGCGGCCGGAGTTCGTCCGGCAGTCCGCCCAGGTCGGGGCCCTCGCGCAGCAGCATGAAGACGGTCTCGACCGGGTTCGCGCCGTGGAACGGCGCGTGTCCGGTGGCCGCGAAGACCAGGGTCGAGCCGAGCGAGAAGATGTCGCTGGCGCCCGTCACGCTGCGCGAGTCGCGCGCCTGCTCGGGCGACATGTAGGCCGGGGTCCCGACGGCGACGTTCGTCATGGTCAGCCGGGTGTTGGAGACTCCGCTCGCGATGCCGAAGTCGATGACGCGCGGGCCGTCCTCGACGACGAGCACGTTGGACGGCTTGAGGTCCCGGTGTACCAGTCCGGCGCCGTGGATGGACTGCAGGGCCTCCGCGATGCCGGCTGCCAGCCAGCGCACCGCCTGGGCCGGGAGGGGGCCGCACTCGTTGATTATTTCTTCGAGGGAGGGCGCGGGCACATACGCGGTGGCGAGCCACGGCACGGCGGCGCGCGGGTCGGCGTCGACGACGGCCGCGGTGTAGAAGCCGCTGACGGCGCGGGCGGCCTCCACCTCGCGCGTGAACCGGACGCGGAACAGCTGGTCCTCGGCCAGCTCGGTCCGCACCGTCTTGATCGCGACCCGCCGGCCCGAGGCCGAGCGGGCGAGATAGACCAGCCCCATGCCACCGGCGCCGAGCCGGCCGAGCACCTCGAACGGGCCGATCCGCCTCGGGTCGTGCTGCGTCAGCTGCTCCACCACTGGCCTGCCACCTCCCCGTGGGGCTCGAAGGGTTCCAGCCCCGTGCAGCGTCTCACCGCGAATTGTCCCGGGGTACGCATCCCGATTCTTCCTGGCCGAAGCCCCGGTTGCGAACCCGGGTGTGCTTCGCCGTGTCTCCACCACATCCGGAACGCCTCACCCCGTACGGAACGCCTGGGCGCGTACGGGCGGAACGTCGCATTCGTACGGTCCGGCGGCGCCTCTCCCCTGCCCGCCGCCCCGCGCGAAAGCGCCCGCCGGACCGCGCCGTCCGCGGCCCGACGGGCACGCCCGTCCGCTCGCCCGCTCGCTCGCCGAAGCTCAGCCTGCGCAGGCCCGCCGCTACGCCGTAGCCATAGCCGTAGCCATCGGCGAAGACGAAGCCGAGGGCCCAGGCAAGGACTCGGGGGAGGACTCGGGCCAGGACTCGGGCTAGGACGAAGACGACGACGAGTCGATGACCGCGAAGCTCGCGCCCTGGTCGTCGACGACGATCGCGAAGCGCCCGTGCGGCGTGTCCTCCGGCGCGCGGATGACGCGCCCGCCGAGCCTCGTCGTGGTCCGCACCGCCTCGTCGCAGTCGTCGACCATGAAATAGATGAGGAAGTGCGCCGGCAGCTCGGCCGGGTAGGTGTCGTCGATGACGGCCCGGCCGAGGGCGGCGTGCTCCCCGTCCGCGGGCCCGCCGGCGGGCGTCCAGACGACGAAGTCCGTGCCCGCGACGTCGCTGTAGTCCACCCTTCCGTAGCCGAAGACCGCTTCGTAGAAGGGGTCGACGGCCTTGGCATCGCGGGTCCAGCACTCGACCCACCCGTACGAGCCGGGCTCGTGCAGCAGCCCGAACCCCTCGTGCGCGCCGGGCTGCCACACGCCGAAGAACGCGCCGCCCGGATCGACCGCGAGGGTCATCGTGCCGAAGTCGCCGACGGCCATCGCGTCCTCGATGACCTGGCCGCCAGCGTCCCGGATCCCGGCCGCCGCGGCGGCCGCGTCGTCAGCGGCGAAGAAGATGCCCCAGGCGGTGGGCATCCGGCCGTCGGGCTTCGGCATGAGCCCGGCCACCGGCTTGTCGTCGCGCAAAGCCTGTGTGTAGCGGTTGAATTCGGGTCGGCTCGCACCGAAGGTCCAGCCGAACAGCTCACCGTAGAATCGCTTGCCCGCTTCGAGATCGGGGAGAGCCACATCGGCCCAGCAGGGCGCTCCGTCCGCAAACGCGGCCATGGGTCCGGTCCTCTCGTGCGAAGAGTGTCCTATGCCACACGTTATCGGGGGACCACAGTTCGCGCCCACCCCTGGAATCGAACATTTGGTCAATTTCTCAGTCGGTCACGGAGCGTTGTCCACGAAAGTTATCCCCAGCCTGTTGATAGGACGATTCACCGGTACGGACCAACCCGCCCCGGCCCCCGCGCACCTGCTGAAACGCCCCTGAGCTGCCCGTGTGCCGCAGTGCACCCCCCGGCCCCCATTTGCAGGCAGCCGAATCGCGATCCGATCACCCCTCGGTAAGCTGACGGCATGACAGGACAAGTACGCACCGTCGACGGCCGAGTGGCCGGGCGACGCGGCCAGGCGACGCGGCAGAAGCTGCTCGACTGCCTCAGCGAAATGCTCAGCACCGAGCCGTACCGCGACGTCAAGGTCATCGACGTCGCCCGTAAGGCGGGCACCTCGCCCGCCACCTTCTACCAGTACTTCCCCGACGTGGAGGGCGCCGTCCTCGAGATCGCCGAGGAGATGGCGACGGAGGGCGCGAGCCTCACCGACCTCGTCGCCGGCCGCTCGTGGGCCGGGAAGTCCGGCTGGCAGACCGCCGAGGAGCTCGTGGACGGCTTCCTCGGCTTCTGGCGCAAGCACGACGCGATCCTGCGCGTCGTCGACCTGGGGGCGGCCGAGGGCGACAAGCGGTTCTACAAGATCCGCATGAAGATCCTCAACGCCGTCACCAACTCCCTCACGGACTCGGTCAAGGAACTCCAGTCCAAGGGCAAGGTGGACAAGGACGTCAGCCCCGCGGCCATGGCGGGCTCCCTCGTCGCGATGCTCGCCGCGGTCGCCTCGCACCAGAAGGGCTTCCAGAGCTGGGGCGTCAAGCAGGCCGAGCTCAAGCCCAGCCTGGCGCTGCTCGTGCACCTGGGCATCACCGGCAAGAAGCCGACGAAGTAAGCGCCCGCGCGCCAGCGCCCGCGCGCAGACTTCGGAGCACCGCGCGATGCCGCGCGGCCGCTCCGCCAACGTCCTGTCACCGCAGCGGCGGATCTCTCGGGGTGGCCGAGAGATCCGCCGTTGCGGCATCCGGGACCACCGCCTACCCGCGCGCGGTCATGGGGCCGTCCGGTCCGGCAGGCGCCGCTCCAGCCGGAACAGCCTGATCTCGCGCTCCACGCGCTCCTGGTACTTCGCGTACGGCGGCCAGAACTCCAGCACCGCCGCCCACGCCGCCGCCCGCTCCGCCCCGTCGAGCAGCCGGGCCCGTACGGCGATGTCCTGCCCCTTCCAGCTGACCCGCGCGTCCGGATGCGCCAGCAGATTCGCGGTCCAGGCGGGGTGACCGGGCCGGCCGAAGTTGGAGCCGACGAGCAGCCACGTACCGTCGTCCCGCGGCATGCAGGCCAGCGGCGTACTCCGCGGCTGTCCGCTCCGGGCGCCCGTGGCCGTCAGGATGACGCCGGGCAGCATCTGCGCGCTGAGCAGCACTTTGCCGCGCGTCAGCCGGTGCACGACGCGGTCCACGGCCGGGATCACGAACGGGGCGAACTTCGCGAAGGTCCTGGTGGCGGACACCTTCTGCACGAGCCGCACCCCTGGTTGCGCCATCAGAAGGCCACAGCGGCTGCGGAACCGGCCGACGCGGAACCGGCCGAGGCGGAATCAGCCGACGCCGGAGCTGCCGACGCGGGACCTGTCGACGCGGGGCCTGTCGACGCCGGGGCCGCCAGGGTCGTCGGTGCGGCCTCGGCGTCCGGCGTGAACAGCCCGGCCAGGTCCGCGGCGCGCGCCCGCAGCCGGTGCACGGGCCCGAAGAGCAGCTCGTCACTGGCGGCGCGTTTGAAATAGAGGTGCGCGTCGTGCTCCCAGGTGAAGCCGATGCCGCCGTGCAGTTGCACGGCCTCTCCCGCGGCCGTGCGCAGCGCCTGGAGCGCCTGCGCGAGCGCGAGCCCGCCCGTGCCGGGCCCGGCGTCCGCCCGGCCCGCGGCCCACGCCGCGTAGTACGCCGCCGAACGGGCCGCCTGCACCTCCACATACAGGTCCGCCAGACGGTGTTTGACCGCCTGGAAGGAGCCGATCGGGCGGCCGAACTGCTCCCGCGCCTGTACGTATTCGAGCGTCCGCGCGAGCGCCCGGTCGGCCGCCCCGACGGCCTCCGCGGCGAGCACCGCGCCGACGCCGCCGCCCAGCCGCGCCAGCGCCCCCGGCACGTCGGCCTCGTCGCTGGATCCGAGCAGCTCGGCGGGGGTGTCACGGAGTTCGATACGGGCCTGGGGCCGCGTCTCGTCCAGCGTGGTGAGGCGCGTACGGACGAGCCCCGGCAGGCCCCCTTCCACGGATCCGCCCGCGCCCCCGGACCGTACGGCTCGCGCTCCCGCAACCGCACCCCCGGCCCGCACGACCCGCGCCCCCGCGACCGCGCCCCCGGCCCGCACGACCCGCGCCCCCGCGACCGCGCCTTCGGCCCGTACGGCGAAGAGGAGCGTGCGGCTGCGCGCGTATCCGCCGGCGTGCGCGGCCACGATCAGCAGCCCCGCGCTGTGCCCGTCGAGCACCTGCTCGGCCTGCCCGTACAGCCGCCAGCCGTCCTCGTGCGGGCGGGCCTGCACGCCGCCCGCCCGGCCGCCGCCGGCCCAGTCGCCGTCGTTCGGGCCGGTGAGCCCGAGCGCCGCGGACAGCGTGCCGCCCGGCACGGCGAGCGTGGCGGTCAGCTCGCCGCCGGCGAGGCGCGGCAGCAGTTCGGCGCGCTGGGCGTCCGTGCCGAGTTCGGCGAGGAGCGGCGCGGCGAGGGCGGCGGTGGCCAGCAGGGGCGAGGGCAGCAGCGCTCGCCCGGTCTCCTCGCAGGCCAGCGCCAGCTCGGTCGGGCCGCAGCCGACGCCGCCGTACTCCTGGGTGATCGCCAGCCCCGGCAGTCCCAGCTGTTCGGCGAGCTGCCGCCACAGCGTCTCGTCGTATCCGGTCTCCGTACGGACCGCGGCCTTGACCTCGTCCGGCCCGCACCGCTTGGCCAGCAGTTCGCGCAGCGTGCGGCGGATCTCGTCCTGCTCCTCGGTGAACGCGGCGTCCATCGGCGGACTCCTCCCGTTTCTGACGGGTCGTCATGGTAGGGAGGCGCAGCGCACTTTCCTAGAGCCGGGAGGTGATTCGGAGCGTCGCGCGGGGTGCCGCGGGGTGCCGCGGAGGACCGTATCTGATGTACCGTCAGATTTATGACATCAGGCACTCCAGGGGCCTCAGCAGTCACAACAGGCCGCCGCAAGGTGGCCGTCGTCGGCGTCGCGCTCGCCGACTGCGGCCGCGTCGACGAAGCCACCCCCTACGCCCTGCACGCCCAGGCCGCCCGCCGCGCCCTCGCGGACTCCGGGCTCGACCGGTCGGTCATCGACGGCCTGGCCTCGGCGGGGCTGGGCACGCTCGCCCCCGTGGAGGTCGCCGAATACCTGGGGCTGCGGCCCACCTGGACGGACTCCACCTCGGTCGGCGGCTCCACCTGGGAAGTCATGGCCGCGCACGCCGCCGACGCCATCGCGGCCGGCCACGCCAACGCCGTCCTCCTCGTCTACGGCTCCACCGCCCGCGCCGACATCAAGGCCAGGCGGCGGACCTCGAACCTCTCCTTCGGCGCACGCGGCCCGCTCCAGTTCGAGGTCCCGTACGGGCACACGCTCATCGCCAAGTACGCCATGGCCGCCCGCCGCCACATGCACGAATACGGCACGACGCTGGAGCAACTGGCCGACATCGCCGTCCAGGCGCGCGCCAACGCCGCGCACAACCCCGACGCGATGTACCGCTCCCCCATCACCGTCGACGACGTGCTCGGCGGCCCCATGATCGCCGATCCCTTCACCAAACTGCACTGCTGCATACGCTCCGACGGCGGCTGCGCCGTGCTGCTCGCCGCCGAGGAGTACGTCCCGGACACCGCGAAGGCCCCCATATGGGTGCTGGGTTCGGGCACCGCCGTCTCGCACACCTCCATGTCGCAGTGGGACGACTTCACCATCTCCCCGGCCGCCGCATCGGGCCGCGCCGCCTTCGAACGGGCGGGCGTCCGTCCGGGCGACGTCGACGTGGCCGAGCTGTACGACGCGTTCACCTATATGACGCTCGTAACGCTGGAAGACCTCGGTTTCTGCGGCAAGGGCGAGGGCGGAGCCTTCGCGGAGAAGGAGCGGCTCACCATCGGCGGCGAACTGCCCGTCAACACCGACGGCGGCGGGCTCTCCGCCTGCCACCCCGGCATGCGCGGACTGTTCCTGCTGGTCGAGGCGGTACGACAGCTACGCGGCGAGGCGGACGAGGGCCGTCAGGTCCACAAGGCCGGCGGCCGCCTCCCGGAGATCGCGGTGGCCTCCGGAACGGGCGGCTGGTTCTGCTCGTCGGGCACGGTGGTACTGGGACGAGGCTGAACCCGCACTCGGCAGCCCTCCCCTTCAGTCCCTCCTCCTCAGCCTCTCCCCCTCAGTCACCGCCGCCGATTCAAACCCCCCTGGCTCAACATTGCTTAGATGGTGCGCATGACCACCGAGCCGAACCAGAGGCAGCGGGACTCACGGACGGAATCGCAGGAGGGGCCACCGGCGAATTCGCAGGCGGAGTTCCGTGCCCTCCTGCGGTCGCTGCGCGTATGGCAGGGCGAACTGCCGCCCTTCGACCCCGCGGCGGCCCCCACCGCCCCCCTCCCCCTCTTCCAGCGCTGGCTGCGCGAGGCCGCCGAAGCGGGGGAGCCCGAGCCGCACACGATGACCCTCGCGACCGCGGACGCGACGGGCTCCCCGTCCGCACGCATCGTGATGCTGCACGACGCCGACGAACGCGGGTGGCACTTCGGCTCCCACCGTACGAGCCGCAAGGGCCGCGACCTGGCCGCGCGCCCCGAAGCGGCGCTGGGGTTCTACTGGGCCGCCCTGGGGCGGCAGGTGCGCGTCCGGGGCACGGTGACCGCCGCCGGCCCCGAGGAGAGCGCGGCAGACCTGCACCAACGCTCCACGGGCGCCCTGGCGGCCGCTCTCGTCGGCAGGCAGAGCGACGTCCTCGGGTCCTACCGCGAACTGGAAGAGGCTGCCGCCGCCGCATGGGAGCGCGCGCAGGGGGAACCGAATGCCCAAGTGGACAGTTGGACGCGCTACGTGCTGTCCCCCACCGACGTCGAGTTCTTCCAGGGCGACGCGCAACGCCGACACGTACGCCTCGTCTACCGCCGTACGACCGACGGCTGGACCACCGAACTCCTCTGGCCCTGACGACTGGCCCTGCCGACTGGCCCCGACGGCAACGACCGAAGGCCAGACGCACCCCGCGCCGTCCGACCCCCTCCAGAACTCGCCCCCACCCGGCCATCCGGGCCCGCCTCAAGTCCGAGAGGCCGAGCAGGCCGAGCAGGCCGGTCCTACGTGCCTGCCGAAGCCGTCAGACTCGCGGCCGTTCCAGCCTCACCGCCCTCACTGCCCTCACCGCCCTCACCGCCCTGACAGGCGGCATTCGCCGCCTCGCCGTCGCCCGGCTCCGAGAAACCGGACGGCGGCGGGTCGCTCGCGAGCCGCGCGTGGAGGTGGACGTCCCGGAAGGCGTCCTTGGACCCCGCCTCGAACATGGCTCCTCGCAAGGTGCCCTCGAACGCGTACCCGCAGCGGGCGGCGACCCGGCAGGACGGGACGTTCCCCAGCGCGTGCCCCAGTTCAAGCCGGTTGAGGCCGACGTCGCTGAAGGCCCAGCGAGTACACAGTTCCAGCGCGCGGGCGGCGACGCCCCGGCCGCGGGCCTCGGCGAGCACCCAGTACCCGACGCGGGCGTTCGAGAAGGTGCGGTCGATGAGGTTGAGGGCCACCTGCCCCACGACCTCATCGTTCTCGGTGATGGCAAAGGTCGCGGCGTCGCCGCGCTCCCAGCCCTCGAAGCGGCTGCGTATGAAATCGCGGGCCCCGGCTTCGTCCCGAACCGGTACGAGCGGCGTGTTCCAGCGCAGGAACTCGGGGTCGCTGAAGCCCCGCAGCGCTATGGGCGCGTCCGCGTACTCCCAGGTACGCAGCCGCAGGCCGTAGCCCCGCAGGTCGGCCGGGCGCAGCGGTTCCGCTGCCGTCGTGTTCGCCATCCTTCGCGCACTCCCCACCTCCGTCGCGCCCCGACGCCCGTTGCTCGGTCCTCGACGCCCCCGGACAAGCCCATCTGTACCGCATTCAACAGGGGCGGAAGACGGGCACTGCCACCGGGGGTTCGCCCGGGTCCGTACGGAAGTGGACACGCAGCGGCATCCCTATGCGCAGTTCTCCCTCCGGGCAGTCGACGATCTCGGTCATCATCCGGGGCCCTTCGGCCAGGTCCACGACGGCGGCGGTGTACGGAACGCGGTCGCCGAAGGGCGGCAGGTCGTTCAGGTGGACCACCGACCAGGTGTAGAGGACGGCCCGGCCGCTCGCCTCCTCCCAGCGGACGTCCTCACTCCAGCAGCCGGGGCAGAACTCGCGCGGGTAGTGGTGGACCAGCGAACAGGCCGCACAGCGCCGGATCAGGAGCCGTCCGTCGGCCGCCGCGTCCCAGTAGGGGCGGGTGAAGGCGTCGGTCTCGGGCAGGTCGAAGCGCGCCGCGCTCACAGGAACAACCCCATCACGTCGTCGAGGGACCAGGTCTGCCAGCTCATGGCGAGGAGGGCGACGAGCGATATGAGCGCCATCATCGCGTTCTGGCCCTGCTCAGCCCAGTCGTGGACCATGAGGACGAGGTAGAGCAGGTTGAGCAGGAGGCCGCCTATGAGCGCTATGGGGGTGAGGAGCCCGACCACGAGGCCCAGCCCCAGGGCGAGTTCGGCGTAGACGACGATGTACGCCATGGCCTTGGGCCGCGGGCTCACGACCTTCTCGAACCCGGCCGTCACCAAGCCCCAGCGGTGCTTGCCCGCTACGTCGGCGGCCCACGCGATGCCCGTACCACGCTCGAACCAGCCCTTCTTGTCCTTGTGCCGCCAGCTCTCCAGCCACCACAGCCCGAGCCCGATACGCAGCACCGCGAGCCATTCGGCCCCGCTGAGCCAGATCGTCTGCATCGCCCGCCCTTCTGCTCCCTGCCACTCTTCTGCTTCCTGCCGCCCCCGTACGCCCCGCCCTGCCGCTCCCCCTCCGCCCTTCCCGCGGCTCCCCGCCCATCCGGCGGTTCCCCGCACGTCCTGCCGGCCTCCGCACCCTTCAATTTTCTGACGGTACGTCAGTTCAACGGATGGGTAAGGGGTTACGCAAGGGGCTCGGCTCGGATCTCTTTCCCGTGCAGCCCCATTCCTGACGCAGCGTCAGTTCAGTAACCTGACTAGGCGTCAGCTAAGTTGGCCATCGAGCAGGAGTGGGCGAGAACGATGCTTGGATCGACTCACGGCACCCTCACCACCACCTCCCGTACGGCCCGCGTGCTGGCCTGCGGCGAGCAGGCGGCGACGCCCGCCGTCCACGGCAGGGCCGCACCGGCCGAGGACGTGGATGTCAGCGGCCGGGCCCTGCGCTCGGACGTACCCGACCTCGACCGCTTCTTCCGGCCCTCCTCCGTGGCCGTCGTCGGCGCGTCCGACGCCGAGGGGCGCCCCAACACCGGCATCACCCGTCAGCTCATCGCCTGGGCCGAGCGCGTCGGAGCCCGCCTCCACCCCGTGCACCCCACCCGCACCAGCGTCTTCGGCCTCCCCTGCTGTCCGAGCGTCGCCGACCTTCCCGAAAAGGTCGACCTGGCCGTTCTCCTCGTCGGCGACCCGACCCCCGTCATCGAGGAACTGGCGGACGCCAAGGTCCGCTTCGCCGTCGCCTTCGCCTCCGGCTTCGCCGAGACCGGTGAGGCGGGCGCGGCCGCACAGCAGCGGCTGGCGGCCGCCGTCGAACGCTCCGGGATCCGCCTCCTCGGCCCGAACACCAACCTCAACGCCTTCGAGAAGTTCCGCGACGATCTCGACGGCCCCGCCATCGCCCTCATCACCCAGTCAGGCCACCAGGGCCGCCCCGTCTTCACCCTCCAGGAACTCGGCATCCGGCTCTCCCACTGGGCCCCGACCGGCAACGAAGCGGACCTGGAGACAGCGGACTTCATCTCCTACTTCGCCACCTGCCCCGAGGTCGGCGCCATCGCCGCGTATGTGGAAGGGCTCAAGGACGGTCGCGGCTTCCTCCTCGCCGCCGACCGGGCCGCCCGCAACAAGGTGCCGGTGGTCACCGTCAAGGTCGGCCGCACCGAGACCGGCGCCCGGATGGCCGCCTCCCACACCGGCAAGCTCACCGGCGCGGACGAGGTGGTGGACGCCGCCATGCGGCAGTTCGGCGTGATCCGGGTCGACGGGCTCGACGAGCTCCAGGACACCGCGGCCCTGCTCGCCCGCGCCCGCCCGCCGCGCGCCGACGGCGTCGTGGTCTATTCGATCTCGGGCGGAACGGGCGCGCACTTCTCGGACCTGGCGACCGCCGCCGGGCTCGAACTCCCCACGCTCGGCGCGACGAAGCAGGCCGAGCTCCACCAGTGGATACCCGACTACCTCAGCGTCGCGAACCCGGTCGACAACGGCGGCCACCCCGTGGGCGACTGGCGCGGCCGCAAGATCATCGACGCGATCCTCGCCGACCCCTCCGTCGGCGTCCTCATCTGCCCGATCACCGGCCCCTTCCCGCCCATGAGCGACAAACTCGCCCAGGACCTGGTCGACGCGGCCGAACAGACCGACAAGCTGGTGTGCGTCGTGTGGGGGTCCCCCGTCGGCACCGAGGACGCCTACCGCACCACCCTGCTCGGCTCCTCCCGCGTCGCCACCTTCCGCACCTTCGCCAACTGCATCACCGCCGTCCGCGCCTACCTCGGCCACCACCGCTTCACCGCGAGCTACCGCTCCCCCTTCGAGGACGCCCCGCGCACCCTCTCCCCTTCCGCGCGCAAGGCGCAGGCACTGATGCGTCCGGGCGAGCAGCTCAGCGAGCATGCCGCGAAGCAGCTGCTGCGCGCGTACGGCATTCGCGTGCCACGCGAGCAGCTGGTGACCAGCGCGGCGGCGGCCGTGCGGGCGGCGGGCCTGGTCGGCTATCCCGTCGTCATGAAGGCGTCCGGACCGCAACTCGCCCACAAGAGCGAACTCGGCCTGGTCAAGGTCGGCCTGACCTCCGCCAGCCAGGTCCGGGACGCCTACCGCGAACTCACCGACATCGCCCGCTACGAAGGCGTGCCGCTCGACGGCGTACTCGTCTGCCAGATGATCGCGCGCGGCGTCGAAATGGTCGTCGGCGTCACCCCCGACAGCCTCTTCGGCCCCACCGTCACCGTCGGCCTCGGCGGCGTCCTGGTGGAGGTCCTGCGGGACGCGGCGGTGCGCGTACCGCCGTTCGGCGAGGACCAGGCCCGCGCGATGCTCGGCGAACTGCGCGGCCGCACCCTGCTCGACGGCGTCCGCGGCGCACCGCCGGCCGATGTGGACGCCCTCGTCGAAGTCGTCCTGCGCGTCCAGCGCATGGCCCTCGAACTGGGCGACACGCTCGCCGAACTCGACATCAACCCGCTGCTGGTGCTGGAACGCGGCCAAGGCGCCGTGGCGCTGGACGCGCTCGCCGTCTGCCACTGACCCGAAGATCCGGAGCCGCTCCCCCATGACTTCCTCCCCCGAAGAATCCGTTGAGTCATTGATACGGCACACCACTGACAACGGGGTCTCGTGGATCACCCTCAACCGCCCCGCAGCGATGAACGCCGTCACCTGGGACCAGCGAGAACGCATCATTTCGCTGCTCGACGAAGCCTCCGCCGACCCGGCCGTACGAGCCGTCGTGATCACCGCGACGGGCAAGGGCTTCTGCGCCGGCGCGGACCTCCGCGGCGCCCCCGCCACCGGCGGCGCCGAGCGCGTGGCGGGCGATGTGGCCCGTACGATCCGGCGCGGCGCCCAGCGGCTGGTCAGCGCCGTCCTGGACTGCGAGAAGCCCGTCGTCGCCGCCGTCAACGGCACCGCGGCGGGGCTCGGCGCGCACCTCGCGCTCGCCTGCGATCTCGTGCTGGCGGCGGAATCGGCCCGGTTCATCGAGGTGTTCGTGCGGCGCGGACTCGTACCGGACGGGGGCGGCGCGTACCTCCTGCCGCGGCTGGTGGGTCCGCAGCGCGCGAAGGAGCTGATGTTCTTCGGCGACGCGCTGCCCGCCGCCGAGGCGGAGCGGCTGGGCCTGGTCAACCGGGTCGTGGCCGACGCGGAGCTGGCGAAGGTCGCGCGGGAGTGGGCCGAGCGGCTGGCCACGGGCCCCACCCGCGCGCTCGCCCTCACCAAACAGCTGGTCAACGCCTCGCTCGACACCGACCGTACGACTGCCTTCGCGGCCGAGGCCGCCGCGCAGGAGATCAACATGACGACATCGGACGCGCGGGAGGGCGTCGCGAGCTTCGTCGAGCGACGCACCCCCGAATACCGAGGAGGCTAGCCAAGTGTCACGTTCTGTCCATCACTTCCCATCCAAAACCTCGTCAGATTCAATGAAGTCATGATGGGACACGCAGGGATGGCAGCCACCGCCGTGCGCTATCTGCGGTCGGTGGGTGCGCCCACCACAGCCGGTCAGCCGGTCGATCCGCTCCCCCGCCCCGACCTGCGCGCGGTCGGCGAGGACGAACGCTCCCCCGTCGAGGCGGCCGAATTCCGGCGCGTCCTCGGCAATTTCGCGAGCGGCGTCACCATCGTCACCGCGCCCGCCGAGCCGGAAAACGGGACAGGCAGGCCGGACCCCAGAGCCCCCTCCGGCCCGGCCGGTTTCGCCTGCCAGTCCTTTTCGTCGCTCTCCCTCGACCCGCCGCTGGTCGCCTTCATGGTGGCCCGTACGTCCACGACCTGGCCGCGCATCGCCCGCGCCGGCGTCTTCTGCGTCAACATCCTGGGCGCCGGGCAGGGCGACCTGTGCCGCGGCTTCGCGGTGAGCGGCGCGGACAAGTTCGCCGGGGTGCCGTACGAGCCGTCGCCGGTGACCGGATCGCCGCTGCTCACGGGCGTACCCGCGTGGATCGACTGCACCATTCACACCGTGCACACGGGCGGCGACCACCTCATCGTCGTCGGCCGCGTGGAGGCGCTCGGCGCTGCGGAGGACGAGGACGTGACCGCGGCGGGTCCGCTGCTCTTCCACCGGGGGACGTTCGGCTCGTTCGGCAGCCTCTGAACCACACCGTCGGGCTCAGGGCCAGTCGGGCTCAGGGCCAGTCGGGCTCAGGGCCAGTCGGGCTCAGGGCCGAGGGGTCCGCTCGTCAGCGCTGATCAGTGCCCGTCGGCGCCGACGGCACCGGCACGGTCCTGGCCGCTGCCGTGGTCATGGCCGTGCGAGCCGTGGTTCCGTCGCGCCTGCTGCTCGGCCTTCTTCTTCGTCGTCTTCGTCAGCACATAGCGCTTGCCGGAACCCGGCTTCCCTATCTCGTGGAACATCCGCGGCTTCTTGGCCGTACCGCCGACGCTCCACTCCCGCACCAGTTCACAGGCGTTGATCCGCATGGACACGCCCTGGACGTGACCGCTCTCCTTCACCGAACTCCAGGTCCCGGTGCCCTCGCAGTCCTTCGGCTTGTCCTTGCCGGTGCCGTCCCACACGAAGTTGTCGAGCCCCTCGGCGACGGCCTTCCCGTCCTTGGCCAGCTCCACCATGCCGCCGTGCCCGTCGCTCCAGGTGCCCTCGATGTCCGAGGCGCTGAGGCGGGGCGGTTTGTAGACGCTGACCAGCCCGGTTCCGTACGCGGCCGTGCCGAGCACAGCGACGCCGAGCCATGCCACGGCGGCGTTGCGCGCGACCCGCCGCACGAGACGCCCGCTGCGGCCCTCGCGGGCCCGCCCCCCGGCGGTCCGCGCGACCACGGTCGCCGGCGCGAGGGCGGCGGTGAGGGCGGCCCACCACTCCAGGTACGTCAGGGGCTGCGCGAGCGCCCGGCTGCCGAGCGCGGCCACCGCCCCGAACGCGCCGACCAGCACCGCCGACACCACCGGTACGGCCGCGAGGGCCCTCCACCAGTTGTCGGTGCGCTCCTTGCGCCGCGCCCACCAGCGCGCGAGCGACAGCGCGGGCATGACCGCGATGGCGGAGACGAAGCCGCTCAGCAGCACGCCGACGAGGCCGAGGGCGAGCACCGCCGCGACGATCACCGCGGCGCTGCCGGGCAGGCCGTCGTGCTCGCGCGCGAGCACGACGAAAACGGCCAGGGTCCCTCCGATGACGGCTTCGGCGCACAGCGTCGCCATCGAGGAGCAGAAAGCCGACCCGAAACCGTCCTCTACGGCCTCTGCGTCCTTGCCGGTCTCGGCGGCCTCTGCGTCTTCGGCGCCCTTGGCGCTCTGGACGCCTCCGGCGTCTTCGGCCTTCTCCGGAGGCGTATCCTCCGCGGCCTTCCCGTCTCCCGCGACCCCCTCGTCCTCCGCCGCCTCCCGGGGCTTTCGGGGCTTCCGAGGGCTCGCCTTCGTCAGGTCGACGCGAGCGGAGGCCGGGCCGGGGGCGGCATCTGGCCCAGGAGCGTCGTCCTGCCCAGCGGAGGCATCCGGGCCAGGTACACCGGCCGGACCAGGAGTACCGGCCGGTCCGGGGGCGGAGCCCGGGGCTGTCCGGGGAGCGGCGGGCGCGGCCGTTTTCGGGCGCACCGATTCCCCGTCCGCCTCCGCCGGTATAGCGCCAGGCCCCGTCTGCTGAGTCATATCCGCCCCTCTCACCAAGAATGATTCCTTGTGGGGCCGGAAGGTTCCGCTCCAAATGGGCCGGCCGTCGGGGCTCTCAACGGGCGACGGCACGCGCCGGTGCCCGCACCTCTCCTACGGGGCCGCCCTCTGAACCGCACGCCGGCCCCGTCACCGCCTCAATCGCCCGGCGAATCGGTCCTGTTGATACCGACACGCACCGACTGTCCCGTACGCACCACCCACCCCGTACGTACGGGAACCCTCACCCGGAGCCAACAGTGTGGTCCTCGTCACTATCGGCCGCTCATCGCACCCTCAGGGGCGGGCTCCGCAGGCTGTGCGGTACGGAGTGTCAGAAGGTGAGCACGCAGCGCGCCACCCGCCCGTGGTGGGCGTCGTCGGCGGCTTTCGCGAAGTCCTCCACCGGATAGGTCTCCGTGATCAGCTCGTCCAGCAGCAGCCGGCCCTCGCGGTAGAGGCGCGCGTAGAGGGCGATGTCGCGCTGCGGTCGCGAGGAGCCGTAGCGGCAGCCGAGTATCGACTTGTCGAGGTACATGGACGAGACGAGGAAGGACGCCTGCGCGTCGGCCGGGGGCACGCCGAGCAGGACGGCCTGGCCGTGCCGGTCGAGGAGGTCGACCGCCTGCCGGATCAGTTTGGTGTTGCCGACGCATTCGAAGGCGTGGTCCGCGCCGGTCGGCAGGATTCCCTTCACCGCGGCCGAGGTGTCCGGCGTGGTGGAGGCGTCGACGAAGTGGGTCGCGCCGAACAGCCGGGCCGCCGCTTCCTTCGACGGATTCGCGTCCACCGCGACGATCGTCGACGCCCCGGCGAGACGCGCCCCCTGCAGGACGTTGAGGCCGATGCCGCCCGCGCCGATGACGACGACCGATTCGCCCTGGCCGACCTCGGCCCGGTTGAGCACCGCTCCTACGCCGGTCAGCACTCCGCAGCCGATGAGCGCGGCCGAGGTCAGCGGCACATCGTCGGGGATCTTGACGGCCTGGACGGCTTTGACGACCGTGCGCTCGGCGAAAGCGGAGTTGGAGGCGAAGTTGAAGAGCTTCGCGCCGCGCCGCGTGAAGGGCTGCCCCGGCATGCCGATGGCCTTGCGGCACATGGTCGGACGGCCCCGGTCGCACTCGGCGCACGTGCCGCAGTTGGCCAGGGTGGACAGGGCCACGTGATCGCCGGGCGCCACGTGCACGACGCCCGCGCCGACCGCCTCGACCACGCCCGCGCCCTCGTGGCCGAGCACCACTGGCACCGGAAAGGGGATGGTGCCGTCGATGACCGAGAGATCGCTGTGGCACAGGCCGGCCGCGACGACCGCGACCAGCACCTCGCCGGGGCCCGGCTCGCGGATCTCCAGGTCATCGACGACCTGGGGCTGTTTGCCGTCGAAGATGACGCCTCGCATTTTGCCGTCCCTTCAAGGTGGCCTTGACCAAGGCCGGAGAGGAAATCCACAGAGGAATCCGGTGCGGAAGGCGGGGTCCGGTTCCCGGGCCCCGCCGCGGTGCCCTTGCGTTGCCGCTGGTCAGGAGGGCCAGACCACGGATTGGAGCTCGCTGTACGCGTGCAGGCCGAACGATCCGCCGTCGCGGCCGACGCCGCTGTCCTTGAAACCGCCGAACGGGGTCTCGGGGTGCCGCTGCACGGTGTTGATGCCGATGTTGCCGCTGCGCAGGCGGGCCGCGAGCGCCCATGCGCGGCCCGCGTCGGAGCTGAAGATGTAGTCGTAGAGGCCGTACGAGGTGCCGTTGGCGATACGGACGGCCTCGTCCTCGTCGTCGAAGGGGATCGCGACGACGACCGGGCCGAAGAGCTCCTCGCGCGCGACCGTCATATCGGGGGTGACATCGGCGATGAGGGTAGGCGGGACGTAGAAGCCCGGCTTGAGGTCGGGGCGCGCGCCGCCGACGACGATGCGGGCGCCCTGGTCACGGGCGCCGGCGATATACGCCTCGACGCGGTCGCGCTGGGCCGCGGAGATCAGCGGGCCGACGATCGTGGAGTTATCCACAGGGTCCCCGACTGTCAGTGCTCGCGCGTACTGTTTGAGATCGGCGACGACCTTCTCGTACAGCGATCGATGGACGAGCACGCGGGTCGGCGCCGTGCAGATCTGTCCGCTGTGGAACGACCAGACCGAACCGACCGCCCTGATCGCCGACGCGACCGTCTTGTCGTCGGCATCCCCCAGGACGATGGCCGCGCCCTTGCCTCCCAGCTCCATCAGGGTGCGCTTCATCGACCTCCCAGCGGACTCGGCGATCTGCTTTCCCACCGCGGTGGACCCGGTGAAGCTGACCATGTCGACGTCCGGGTGGGACACGAGTTCCTCCCCGGCGGCGACCCCCGATCCCGTGACGACGTTGAAGGCGCCGTCCGGCAACCCGGCCTCCTTGAGGATGGGGCCCAACTCCAGGCAGGCCAGCGGGTCTTGCGGCGCCGGCTTGGCGACCACGGTATTGCCCATGGCCAGGGCGGGCGCCGCCTTGCCCGCGAGGTTGACGATGGGGAAGTTGTAGGAGGTGATGCACCCGATCACGCCCATGGGGCGGCGTACGGCGGCGGCGCCGATGAGTCCGCCGGGGGCCAGCGCGCTGGCCCGCACGGGCTGCGGCGCCAGCGGGACGACATCCGGTTCGAGCGCGCCGCGCGCGTAGCGGCGGAAGCGGTCGGCCGCGGTGGGCACCTGCATGGTCGAGGCGAGGCGCATGGTCGCGCCGGTCTCGGCCTGGAGCAGGGGCACGAGGTCTCCGCCGTGTTCGGTGAGGAGATCGGCTATCCGGTCCAGCACGGCCGCGCGTTCGCGCGGGTCGGTGCGGGACCAGCCGTCATAGGCGGCCCGCGCGGCGGTCACGGCAGCGGCGACTTCGGCTCGCGTCGCTTCCGGGGCCTCCCCGACGACCTCTTCGGTCGCCGGATTGACAACTGCATAGTGCCCTTGGGCGGGCTCGCACCAGGAGCCGTCGATCCAGTGCCCGTACGCGGTCATCGGGACTCCTTCGGCAGGCCGAGCACCCGCTCGGCGATGATGTTGCGCTGGATTTCGTCCGAGCCGCCGTAGATGGTGTCGGCGCGTGTGAAGAGGAAGAGGCGCTGGAGGGCGTCGAGTTCGTATGGGCGCTCGGTGTCCCAGGCGGCGGGGCCGAGGGCCGAGGCCGTGCCGCGGACCCGCATGGCCAGTTCGCCGAGCCGCTGGTGCCAGCCGCCCCACAGCAGTTTGGCGACGCTGGGCGCGCCGGGCACATCCGTGCTGCCCAGCGTCCGCAGGGCGTTCCAGCGCATCGTCTGGAGCTCGGCCCATTGCCGTACGAGCCGGTCGCGCAGTACCGGTTCCGCTGCGGTGCCGCGCTCCAGGGCGAGGCGGATCACCTGGCGCAGCTCGGCGGCGAAGCCGATCTGCTGGACGAGCGTGGAGACTCCGCGTTCGAGGGCGAGGAGGCCCATGGCGACCTGCCAGCCGTTGCCCTCCCGGCCGACGAGGTGGTCGGCGCTCGCCAGCGCCCCGTCGAAGAACACCTCGTTGAATTCGGCGGTCCCCGACATCTGCCGGATGGGCCGGACCTCGATGCGGCCCGGCTGGTCCATCGGCACGAGCAGGAAGGAGAGTCCGTGGTGGCGGCGGGAGTCGTGGTCCGTTCTGGCCAGTACGAAGCACCAGTGGGCGTCCTGGGCGAGCGACGTCCATATCTTCTGGCCCGTGATGCGGTACGGGCCGCCGGGCGCGGCATCGCGGGTGGCCGTGGTCCGCAGTCCGGCCAGGTCGGAGCCGGCGTCGGGCTCGCTGTAGCCCTGGCACCACAGTTCCTGGCCCCGGGCGATGGGGGGCAGGAACCGCTCCCGCTGCTTCTCGTCCCCGTAGGCGATCAGGGTCGGGGCCAGCAGGTTCTCGCCGATGTGGCCGACGCGTCCGGGCGCACCCGCGCGGGCGTATTCCTCGGCCCAGACGACCTGTTGGGTCAGGGTCGCGGCGCGGTTGCCGTAAGAGCCTGCCGTGCGGTCCCAGCCGAGCCCGATCCAGCCGGCCGCGCCGAGTTCACGCTCCCAGGCACGGCGGATCTGGGGGAGCTCATGTTCGCTGCCGGGTCCGCCGTGGCCCGCGGCCTGGGCGAACTCGCCGGTCAAGTGTGCCGAGAGCCATTCCCGCGCCTCTTCGCGAAAGGTCTCGTCCTGTGGCCCGAAGGCGAAATCCACGGCGTCTCCTTCCTTCCGCGCGCACCGCGCGGGTTCGCCCGGCTGCGCGCCGGCCGGGCTGCGGCTCGGGGCCGCCGGGCCGAGGCCGCCTCGCAGGGGCCGCCTCCTCGGGGCCGCCTCGTGGGGGCGGCACTCCGCGCCATTGCCAGCGGCTTCACGCGTTGGGGCGCTCCTTGGCCGCCGCGGCGGCCGCCATCGCCTCCAGTTGCGCCAGCATCGGCATGGGGTCCGTGCCGACCGTTCCGGGCAGGAAGTCGGCGATCTTCTCGGGGGTCCACGCGCCGTCCGCGTAGGCGGACCGCAGTTCACGGGGCTGGGCCCAGACCGCGATCTTGGGGCCGGCGATCGTATAGACCTGCCCGGTGATCTTCTCCTCGCGGGCTCGTTCGCTGAGCAGATAGACGACGAGCGCGGCCACGTCCTCCGGTTCGCCGATCTCCTTGAGCTCCATCGGCACGTTCGCCGACATCCGGGTGCGGGCCACAGGGGCGACGCAGTTGGCGGTCACCCCGTATTTGTTGAGGCCCAGGGCGGCGCTGCGCACCAGGGAGATGATGCCGCCCTTGGCGGAGGAGTAGTTGGCCTGGGCGACGCTGCCCTGGTGGTTTCCGCTGGTGAAGCCGATGAGGGTGCCGGAGCCCTGCTTGCGCATCACCGCCGACGCGGCCCGGAAGACGGTGAAGGTGCCCTTGAGGTGGGTGGCGATGACCGGGTCCCACTCCTCCTCGGACATGTTGAAGAGCATCCGCTCGCGCAGGATTCCGGCGACGCATACGACGCCGTCGATCCGCCCGTACCGCGTCAGGGCCGCGTCGACGATGCGCTGGCCGCCCTCCATCGTCGCGACGTCGTCCGCGACGGCGACAGCCTCGCCGCCGGCCGCTTCGATCTCCTTCACCACCGACGCGGCGACCTCGCTGGTGGGCTCGCCGCCCTCGATGGATACGCCGTAGTCGTTGACGACGACCTTCGCGCCCTCGGCGGCGCACGCGAGGGCCACCGCTCGCCCGATGCCGCGGCCGGCCCCGGTTATGGCGATCACCTTGCCGGCCAAGAAGTTCCCCACGTCGCGCCCCTTCCCGCGTTTTCTGACGGACCGTTAGATTTTTGAGCAGACGGCAGCCGAGCACAAGACCCAGTGGACAACCGATCCCAGGAGGACCCGTGGCCCTGCCACCCGAGTTCCACGACATCGCCAAGCGCGTCAACAACTGGGGGCGTTGGGGTGAAGCCGACGAGATCGGCACCCTCAACCTCATCACCGCCGACACCGTCCGCGCGGCCGCCGGGGCGGTACGGAGCGGGCGCCGCATACCCCTGGCCGTCCCGCTGCAACAGGACGGCGTACAGACCGGGATGATCCCCGGCAGGGTCAACCCCCTGCACACGATGGTCGCCGTCAACATGGAGATGTTCGGCCCCGACACCGTCGCCACCAGCGACGACGTGGTGACCATGGGCCTGCAGGCAGGGACCCACTGGGACGGGCTCACCCATGTCTCGCACAGCGGCAAGCTCTACAACGGCCGCCCGGCGGACTCGATCACCGCGCACGGCGGAGCCACGTTCCACGGCATCGAGAAGGCCGGCCCCCTTCTCTCGCGCGGGGTCCTGCTGGACGTCGCCCGCGCCCGCGGCGTCGACCGCCTGGAAGGCGGGCACGCCGTCACGCCGGAGGACCTGGCAGCGGCGGAGGAACTGTCCGGCGCCGAGGTCCGCTCCGGCGACATCGTGCTCATCCGGACCGGCCAGATCCAGCACTACCTGGCGGGCGACAAGCACGCCTACGCGTTCCCCTCGCCCGGACTCTCCATCCGGACGCCCGAGTGGTTCCACGCCCGCGACGTGGCCGCCGTCGCCAACGACACCCTGACCTTCGAGATCTTCCCGCCGGAGATCGAGGATCTCTGGATGCCCGTGCACGCCCTCGATCTCGTCGAGATGGGCATGCCGCAAGGCCAGAACTGGAATCTGGAGGAGCTGTCCCAGGCGTGCGCAGAGGAAGGCCGCTACGCGTTCCTCCTGTCAGCCCCGCCCGAGCCGTTCGCCGGCGGGACGGGCGCACCAGTCGCGCCGGTGGCCGTGCTGTGAATCCGGTCCGGCCGCGCGACGGGCCGGACGGTCGGGCGGCGGTGCGCGCGTACGCGCCCCGAGCACGGCACAGCGCACCGCCACCCGGCTCCGACGCTCAGACCACGTGGGCGCGTCGGGCCACGACCCGCACTCGCCGAGACTGCCCGGTCTACACCGGACTCTCGACGTCCCCTCGCGACGAATCGCTCAACCCAAGAGTGATCAAACGGACACGACACGTCAACACCTGGTCTGGACTTTGTGGGTTACGCCCCATTTGTCACGGCGCGCGGCGGGTCATACGCCCCGGCCAAGAGCGACTGGGCGCGGTCCACCTCGCACCAGATGCTCTTGCCCGCACCCTCCGGCCGCCAGCCCCACCGGTCGGCGAGCCCGTCGACCAGCTCCAAGCCGCGGCCGCCCGTCTCCTCGCCGTCCGCGTGCCGCTGACGCGGCGGACGCGCGCTGATGTCGGCGACCTCCACGCGGACCGTGCCGACGCCGACGCCCGCCTCCGTCGCGGCGGCCCCGCCACGGCTGTCGGCGTCACGCCGCCCGTCGCCCCCGAGACCGGCGCGGACGACCGGGAAGAGCATGCGGAGCACGGCCGGACAGCCCGTGTGCACCACCGCGTTGGTGACCAGTTCCGAGATCAGCAGCAGGAGCGTGTCGGCCAGCGGCTCATCCGCGCCTACCCCCGAACCGGCGAGCCGCGAACGGGCCCACCTCCGGGCTCGCCCCACCTCCGCGGGGTCGGGCCTGATCTCCATCTGCACCTGAAGCACCTGCACCGCTCACACCATCCGAACCGGCGGACACATCGCCTCGCATCTCCGAGAGGTCACGGACCGTGATCCCCTTGCGAGACAGCATGGTTGACGTTCAGTCACCCCAACAAGCGCTTCGGGCATATTCCGGCGCAAAGGAGTATGCGTGCTGCATACTGTGCGACGCGCGCCACGGGGACTCGAACAATCGAGGTTTACGGGCCTCCACCCGGCGGGAGCGGCGCACATTCCCTCTTCCGGAGTTGCCTCATCGGCAACGCCAGGGGGGTTGCGCCTCAGAACCACTCGCACCCAAGGGAGCGTACCCGAGCCCGGGACCGACTCCCCCCTGTGACGAGTCACCCTTAGGACACAACCCGGTATCAACGCTCGGTGACCGCTTATATGGTGCAGATAGGTGATTTCACCCGATGTCCTCTACGGGATGACATTCCCCTCGGCCAGCAGTTCTTCCGCGAGTTCCTCCTCACCGGCAGCCGCCGACTGCCACCGCCGCGCCCTCAGCCAGGCCCGCTTGAGGTGCAGATGGACATCCGCCTCCCACGTGAACCCCATGCCGCCGTGCACCTGCAGACAGTCGCGGGCGTTGCGCACGGCGGCCTCGTCGGCGAGCAGTTTGGCCGCCGCGACATCTCCGGGTTCCCGCGTGACCGACGCCGCGTACACCGCGCTCCTGGCCACCTCGGCACGCACGAGCATCTGCGCGCACAGATGCTTCACCGCCTGGAAGCTCCCGATCGCCCGGTCGAACTGGGTGCGCTCCTTGGCATACGAGACCGCCGCCTCGACCGTACGGACAGCACTGCCCAGCTGTTCCGCGGCGGTCAGCAAGGCCGCTTCCCGGCGGAGCCGGGAAGCGGCGCCCCCGAGCGGACAGCCCCCCTCGGGCACCACGACGCGGGCCAGCGGCGTCAGCGGGTCGACGGAGCGGATCGCCGTCGCGGCCAGGGAGGACGGGTCGACGCTGTACAGCTCAGGGTCGCCGAGGAAGATCAACTCCTCGCATTCCGCCGGGTGTTCCCAGAGCCCCTCCTTCGCTGTCGCGTCGCACATCCCGACGACCCGCTCACCGCTCGCCGCCCCCGCCACCAGGCCGGCCGCGAGGTGGGTGGCGATCAGGGGGCCCGGCAGCAGCACGCGGCCCGCCTCCTCGAAGAGGAGCACGGCCTCGGGCAGCCCCAGCCCCACGCCTCCCTCGTCCTCCGGCAGCCGCAGGCCGAAGAGCCCGGCCTCGCCGAGTTCGCGCCACAGGGCCCGGTCGACGACCGGCCCGTCGCCGTCCGCGGCGGCGCGCAGCCGCTCCCGCGGAAACCGGCCCGCCAGCAGCTCGCGCACGCCGGACCGGAGCGCCCGCTGGTCCTCGGTCAGCTGAAAGTCCATGATCACCGCCCTTTCGGAAGACCGAGGATGCGCTCGGCGACGATGTTCGCCTGGATCTGGGACGTACCGGCCGCGATCGTGTACGACAGCGACGACAGCCGGTCCGCCACCCACTCGTGGTCCACGTCCAGCGCCCCCTCCCCCAGGACCTCGGCCGCCGCGTCGTACAGCTCCTGCCTGGCGTGCGAGTAGCGCAGCTTGAACACGGAGCCGCCCACCCCCGGCACGCCGCTGCCGCCGTCCCGCAGCGACCGCTGCGCCTCGCTGACGTTCCACTGGGTGAGCCGCCACAGCGCGCGGAACTCCGCGGACAGCCGGCCGAGCCGCCGGCGCAGCACCGCGTCGTCCCAGAGCCCGTTCGCGCGGGCCGTTCGGGCCAGCTCGCCCAGCACCCGCCGGCAGGCGACGACCTCGCCGACGAAGGCCGTGCCGCGCTCGAAGGAGAGCGTCACCATGGTCACGCGCCAGCCGTCGTTCTCCGCTCCGATCCGGTGCGAGAGCGGCACCCGCACCTCGTCGAGGAACACCTCGGCGAACTCCGCGGACCCGGCCAGCGTCCGCAGCGGCCGGACGGTGACGCCAGGCGCGTCCATCGGCATGGCGAGCCAGGAGATCCCCCGGTGCTTGGGGGCCGAGGTGTCCGTACGGACCAGCAGTTCGCACCAGTCGGCGATCTCGGCGTGCGAGGTCCAGATCTTGCTGCCGCTGACGACGTAGGAGTCGCCGTCGCGGACCGCCCGGGTCCGCAGCGCCGCCAGGTCGGACCCGGCGTCGGGCTCCGAGAACCCCTGGCACCACACCTCGTCGCCGCGCAGGATGGGCGGCAGCCAGCGCGCCCGCTGCTCGGGCGTCCCCTCGGCCGCGATGGTGGGCCCCGCGTGCAGGGTCCCCACGAAGTTGGCCCCCACATACGGCGCGCCCGCCCGTTCCGTCTCCTCCAGAAAGATCAGGTGCTGGGTGGGCGTGGCCCCCTGGCCGCCGGCATCGCGGGGCCAGTGCAGTCCGGCGTACCCGGCTTCGTACAGCGCCCGCTGCCACGCGCAGTCGTAGGCCCGGCGGCCCGGCCAGTCGGCGGCCTCGGGCTTCGCCGGGAGTGCGGCCAGCGCCGGACCGAGCCAGGCGCGCAGCCGCCGACGGAAGTCCTCCTCTTCCTCTGTGCGGGAAAGGTCCATCAGCGGCGGGGCTCCCGGTCGAGGTCCAGACCGAGCATGCGGATGGCGTTGCCCCGCATGAGTTTGTAGACCGTCTCGTCGTCCAGGCCCTTCACGTGGTCGAGCGCGACCTCCTTGGTGTGGGGGAAGGTCGAATCCACATGCGGGTAGTCGGTCTCGAACGTCGCGTTGTCGCGGCCCACCACATCGAGTGACGCGACACCGTGTTTGTCGCGGAAGAAGCAGCAGAAGATCTGCCGGTAGTAGTAGGAGGACGGCGGTTCGGGGATCAGGTCGCGCACCCCGCCCCACGCCCGGTGCTCCTCCCACACGTCGTCCGCGCGCTCCAGGGCGTAGGGGATCCAGCCCATCTGGCCTTCGCTGTAGGCGAGTTTGAGGGTCGGGAACTTCACCAGTACGCCGCTGAAGAGGAAGTCCATCATCGACGCCATGGCGTTGTTGAAGGAGAGGGACGCCTGCACGGCGGGCGGTGCGTCCGGGGAAGCGGCGGGCATCTGCGAGGACGAGCCGATGTGCATGTTGACGACGGTGCCGGTCTCCTGGCAGACGGCGAAGAACGGGTCCCAGTAGCCGGAGTGGATGCTGGGCAGCCCCAGATAGGTGGGGATCTCGCTGAAGGTCACGGCCCGCACGCCCCGCGCCGCGTTCCGCTTGATCTCCGCCACGGCGAGGCCGACGTCCCAGAGCGGGATGATGCACAGCGGGATCAGCCGCCCCCCGCTGTCGCCGCACCACTCCTCCACCATCCAGTCGTTGTAGGCCCGTACGCAGGCGAGGGCCACTTCCTTGTCGTGCGCCTCGGCGAACGTCTGCCCGCAGAAGCGGGGGAAGGTCGGGAAGCAGAGGGACGCCTCCACGTGGTTGAGGTCCATGTCCCGCAGCCGCTCGGCGGGGTCCCAGCAGCCGCGCCGCATCTCGGCGCGGGTGATGCCCTCCAGCGTCATGTCGTCGCGGTCGAAGCCGACGGCGGCGATATTGCGCTTGTACGGGAACTTGAGGTCCTCGTAGATCCACCAGTCCGTCGGGGGGCCGTCCGGGTCCATGGTGATGACGTACTTCCCGCCGGTGTACTCCAGTTCGCCGATCCCTTCCGTCAGCGGCTTGGGTCCGCGGTCCCGGTATCTGGCCGGCAGCCAGGTATCGAAGAGGTGCGCGGGCTCGATCACGTGGTCGTCGACGCTGACGATGCGCGGTAGCTCCATGGTTTCCCCTCACGCATGGCGATGATCTCTATGGCGCGGACTGCTCGGACTGCTCGGACTGCTCGGACTGCTCGGACTGCTTCCAGGCCATTTCTGATGGGTCGTCAGATATGCAGGCTAGCCCCGCCCCCTCTGGACCGACAAGGCGCAGCGGCCTACGCTTCGCGGATATTCTGACGGTGCATCAGATCAGCGGAGGCGGCACTCATGCGCGAGCACACTGATCCCGGCAACGGCACCCGACTCGCCCACGAGCTGGAGGGCTCCCGCACCCTGTGGGAGCTCCTGGACCGCCGCGCGGCCCGCACCCCCGAAGCGCCGGTCCTCATCGACGCCGCTCCGTCGCCCGGCGACGACCGGAAACTGACATTCGGCGCGCTGCGCGACCGGGCCGAACGGGTCGCGGCAGGACTCCACGGCCTCGGCGTGCGCCCCGGCAGCCGCGTCGCCTGGCAGCTGCCCACCCGCATCGAGACCGCCGTCCTGACCTTCGCCCTCGCCCGCGTCGGAGCCGTGCAGACCCCGCTCATCCCCTTCTACCGCGACCGCGAGGTCGGCTTCGCGCTCCGGGCGGCCGAGGCCGAGTTCTTCGCCGTCCCCGGCACCTGGCGCGGCTTCGACCACACGGCGATGGCCCACCGCGTCAGCCGCGAACTCCCCGCTCCTCCAAGCGTCTTCGAGGCGTACGACGCGCTCCCCGAGGGCGACCCGGCGGTCCTCCCCCCGCCCCCGGCGGACGGCACGGCGGTCCGCTGGATCTACTGGACCTCGGGCACCACCTCCGACCCCAAAGGGGTCCTGCACACCGACCGCAGCCTCATCGCCGCCGGCGCCTGCCTCGCCCACGCCCTGCGCCTGAGCACCGAGGACGTCGGCTCGATGGCCTTCCCGTACGCCCATGTCGCCGGGCCCGACTACACCGTGATGCTGCTGCTCCGCGGCTTCCCCGCCGTCATGCTGGAGCACTTCTCGATGCCCGGCTCACTCGACGCCTACCGCCGCCACGGCGTCACGGTCGCCGGCGGCTCCACCGCCTTCTACTCGATGTTCCTCGCGGAACAGCGCAAGGACCCCGGCCGCAGGCTCCTCCCCGCGCTCCGGCTCATGGCGGGCGGCGGCGCGGCCAAGCCGCCCGAGCTGTACTACGAGGTGGTCCGCGAGATGGGCTGCCAGCTCACCCACGGCTACGGCATGACCGAGGTCCCGATGATCACGATGGGGGCGCCCGACGACACCCCCCACAACCTCGCCACCACCGAGGGCCGGCCGCCCGAAGGGATGGAGATCCGCATCGTGGACGGCGACGGCACACCCCTGCCCGCCGGGCAGGACGGGGCCGTACGGCTGCGCGGCGAAGCCGTCTGCCGCGGCTACCTGGACGCCGCGCAGACCGCCGAGGTCTTCGACCGCGACGGCTTCCTCATCACCGGCGACCTCGGCCACCTCACGCCCGGCGGCCACCTCGTGCTCACCGGCCGCGAGAAGGACATCATCATCCGCAAGGGCGAGAACATCTCCGCCCAGGAGATCGAGCGGCTCCTCTACGAGCACCCGGACGTCGAGGACGTCGCCGTCATCGGCCTCCCCGACCGGGACCGCGGGGAGCGGGTCTGCGCCGTCGTCCAGCAGCCGGCCGGAGCGGCCCCGCTCGGCCTCGGCGCCGTCTCCGCGTACCTGCGCGCCGCGGGACTCTCCGTGCACAAGGTCCCGGAGCAGCTGGAGCTGGTCGAGGCGCTGCCGCACAACGAGACGCTGCGCAAGGTGCTCAAGTACCGGCTGCGCGAACAGTTCTCCGAGCCCGCCCCCGGTCAGACCTCCGCGCGGTAGGTGGCGGTGGCCTGGTCGTAGAACCGGTCCACGGCGCGCTGCTCGTTGGCCGGACCGATCACCTGGAGCAGGTGGTAGCGGCCTTCGATGATCATCGCCGCGTTGCGCACGTACACCTGGCGTCCGCTGCTGTCGTTCCAGGTGAACGTGCCCTCCGCCATCGCCGTTCGCCCCACGTCGATGCGGCGCAGCCCCGAGGCGCCCGACCAGGACGAGGAGCGGTACGGGGCCAGCTCCGGCTCCTTGTCCTGCTGGTACGCCATCGGGTCGGACCCGTACTCCGACACCTTGTCCCGGCCCGGCACCACGATCAGCTCGTAGTCCCCGCCGATGTAGACGACCTGGCCGCGGTCGTTCTCGCCGCGCCGCTGCCAGGTCTTGTCCACGGACACGGCGAACCCCTTCGGGTCCTGGCGCAGCGCGAAGCCCTTGGCGACCCCGGCGGGCTCGGACGTCTGGGGCTCCTGTTCCCCCATGGAGGCCGCGGCGGAGGAGCCGGGCGCGCGCTTCGCGCCCGTGCCGTCGGGTGCGGCGCTCTGCGCGCCGGCCGCGCCCGTACGGTCCGTACGCCCCTGGCCCGCGGTCTTCTCGCCGCGCGGCATGAACAGCAGGGCGTAGGCGATGGCCCCGGCCAGCGCCACGAGGATGAGGAGCAGCAGGAGCCGCCCCAGCCGCCGGGGAGCGCGCCTCTGCCCCTCGCGCGCGGGCCGGGCGGTCCGCTCCGGCCGCTCGGTGTGCTCCATCTTCAGCTGCTGCGAGCGCGGCGGGGCCGGCTGCTTGGTAACGGTGCGGTGCGGCGTCCTATGGGCCTTCTTGTGCCGGCCGTGCGGGACGGCCGCCGACGCGCCGGAGCGCCGCCTGCGCACCAGTTCCCCGCGCCGCCGCTTGATGGGCAGCCGGCTCGGGTCGGAGGGCGCGCCCGGACCGATGGACGGCACGGTGACGGTGCGGCTGCCGAGTTCCGGCTCCGGGGCGGACCGGATCAGCGAGCGGAGCCAGCCCCGCAGCTCCTCGAAGTCGGGGCGCTCGGCCGGGTCCTTGCGCATCAGCGACTCGACGACGGGGCGCAGCGACCCGCACTCCTCCGCGTAGGCGGGCGGCTCCGCGCAGACGAGCTGGACCAGTTCGGCGGCGGTCTCCTCGGGGTAGGGCGCGTGTCCTTGCACGGCCCGGAACAGCAGGGTTCCCAGGGCCCACAGGTCGGCGGCCGGGCCGACGGGCGGCGCGAGCCGCCAGTTCTCGTGCACCGGTCCGGCCTGCTCGGGCGCCCACCGCTCGGTGACGGGGCCGACGACCACCATCCGGGCCTGCCGCGCCCGTTCCGCGTCCAGGGCCGTCTGCGGGCCGCGCCCCTGATGGCCGTTTCCGCTGTGGCCCCACGGCTCCGTGGAGTCCGTACGCGCACGGCCGTTGCCGCCTGGACCGGCGGACACGGCCGCCCCGCTCGCCGCGGCGGCACTAGCCGCCCCTTCGACCCCCACACCGGCCTCGTACCCGGCGCCCCCTTGGGTCACGGGCGCGCCCGAGGAAGGATGGGGTACGGCCTCTTCGCCCGTGGGTCCGGCGATCCGGCGGAGGGTGCTCTGCAATCCGGTCTTCACGAGGGCGTCGGCGCTCCACGCGGTGCTGTCCGGCGCGGGCCCCGTGGGCGCGGTGCCGCTCGCGGCACTGCCGCCGCCCCATGTCGCGGTCCCTCCGGAGGCTTGGGAGGAGTCGTCCGGCGCGTCCGTGTCGGCGTTCGCCCGCGCGGCGGCCTGCGTTCCGGCCCGGTATGCGGCTATCGCCCCGGCCCGCACGGCGCGCGGGTCCGGCCCGGCCGCACCGCCCTGCGGGGGCCCCTGCGCCCCGGCGCGCGCGCCGGGCTGGGGCGTGCCGGCCTGGGGCAGGAAGCCGCCCGCCGCTCCCTGGTCGCGGTAGGCGGGGCCGGTGGGGGCCTGGGGCAGGGACCCGTTGCGGGCGGGTGCGGGAGGCCGCTGTCCGGAGCCGCTGTCGGCCGCGCGGGCCGCGGCTATCGCGGCCCGGCCGCCGGACGACGGCCCCACGGGCCGGCCCGGCGCGGAAGCGGAACCGGCCGGGCCTTCCACCGACCCCGCGGGCACGGCGGGCCGCGGGCCGGCGCCGTCGCCTCTCGGGTACTCGGGCGGCACCGGATCGTAGCCGCAGAGCGCCTCTTCCGCCGCCCCCGCCGCGAGCCCGGTGAGGACCGCCCGGCCGTCATCGCAGACCAGGACCGTACGGGCGGTGATGTTGCGGTGGGTCCAGCCGTGCGCGTGCAGCGCGCGGAGGGCGGTCAGGACGTCGGCGGCGACCTCGGCGGCGCGGTGCGGGGTCAGCGTGCGTTCGGCGAGGAGCGCGGCCAGCGGCCGGGCGGGGATGAGTTCGCTGACGATCCACAGGCTGCCGGCCTCGGCGAAGACGTGGAAGACCTGGTCGAGCCGGGGGTGGTCGGGCACCTGGGCCGCGGCGGTGGCGGCGTCGAGGGCGCGGCGCACGGCCGGGTCGCCCGCGCCCTGGGTCGTACGCCCGCCGCGCGGGCCCGCGGTCCGCCCGCCGTTCCCGGCCTCCTCGCCGACGGCTCCTCCGCCGAGGCCCCCCTCGCCGACGACCTCCGCGTCGACGACCTCGGGCAGCGGGATCTGCCGTATGAGGACCTCCTGCCCGCTGTAGGCGTCGAAGGCCCTGGTCTCGACGAGTTCGAACTCGTCGGAAGGCGGCAGCGGAAGGCGGTAGCGGTCGGCAAGGACCCGTCCCGCGTAGTCGTCCACGACGCCTCCCCAAGCACGAGACTCACCATCTCGCGCCAGCTATCGCCCGAAACCTCGACAGACCCCGTCAGCAACCGCCAAGTGCGGTCGTTCTCCTGCTATTTGTGGCTGCGTACGGTCCACGGGCTCTCACGATACGTGCCCAGCCGCCCCCTTGGGACCGTACGGCCCAGTACGTCGCTTCGTACGCGTGCTGTGAGCCATTTCGGCCGGGGTGCGGTGCCGCCCGGCTCAGCCCTCGGGTTTGAAGGAGGCGAAAGCGGCCTCCCGCAGCTCCCGACACTGGGCGTCCTTCCACTTGTCCTTCTCGCAAGTGATCATGATGGCGTAGCCATGGCTGTCGTCGACCTTGAAACCCCGGTTGACGACCTGCACCCGCTTGCCGCTCTGGTCCCGCTCGAAGTTCCAGTCCGCGACGGTCGGGTAGTCGTGACCGGCCCACTTGCCGACGGTCTCGATGCCGAGGCCCTGATAGCCCTTCATCCCGCCGTTCTCCGCGCCGCTCTGCGCCGATCGCCACGCCTGCGCCGCGTCCGACTGCGGCTGTGAGCCGAAGTCGACCTGGAGGCGCGGGAAGCCGCCCGCCGCGCTGTATATGGCGCCGGAGTGATCGCCTGCGGTAGCCGTCTGCTCCCAGCCCTTGGGCATCGCGATGCTGAAGTGGTACTCGCCGTTCTTGACCGGTTCGTACCCCTCGGGGAGGCCGCCCGGGTCCGCCGTGCGGGCCGGTTTGCGGTCCGCTTCGTCCGTCGAGGCCGATCCGGTCGGCTGCCCGGCTCCCTTCTCGCCCTTCGCGCCGCCGGCCGCCGCGGGGGCCGAGCCGGAGGACGCCGCCTTGTCGTCCTTGGAGTCGGAGGAGCCCTTGCCCTTGTCGTCATCGCCGCTGAGGGCGACGGCGAGCACCGTGGCGAGCACGGCGAGCACCACGACCGCGGCCACCACCAGGAGCGTCCGCTTGGGCACCACGTCCGTGATCGACGCGCGCGGCGGAGTGCCCGGAGCCGAGCCGCCGCCGGGCGCGGACGACGAGGTGTTCCGGCCGTCGGTCCCGGACGCCTTGGACTTGGCCGCCTCCGTCGCGGACGCCGCCGCGTTCCGTACGGACTTCAGGGCTCCGCGCATACGGTCCGCCGCCGCGTCCGCGGCCCGCGGCCCGGTGCCGGATTTCTCCAGCGACAGCGGCGGGGAGGAGGGGACGGGCGGCACCGGGGCCGGGGCCGGGGGCAGCGCCATCGCGCGCGTCGGCTCGACGACGTCCGGCTCGGGGGTCTTGCGGCCCTGGTCCTCGGGCGCGTTGACCGCGCTGGTGAGCAACGCCCGCGCCCCGGACTCGTCCAGCCGCTTCTCGGGATCCTTGGCGAGCAGGCCGTAGATGACCTCCTCCAGCGCCCCGGCGTGCTTCGGCGGCTCCATCGGCTCGGTCATCACGGCGGTGAGCGTCGCTATGGCCGAACCCTTGTCGTACGGCGGTACGCCCTCCACCGCGGCGTACAGCAGGCCGCCGAGCGACCACAGGTCGGCGGGCGGTCCGGGCTTGTGGCCGCGGGCCCGCTCCGGCGAGATGTACGAGGGGGCGCCGACCAGCATGCCGGTGGAGGTGACCGACGGGTCGCCCTCGACCTGCGCGATACCGAAGTCGGTGAGCACGACGCGGCCGTCGTCGGCGATCAGGACGTTCGACGGCTTCACGTCGCGGTGCAGGATGCCCTCGCGGTGCGCGGCGCGCAGCACGTCGAGGATGGCGAGGCCGGCCTCGGCCGCCCGTCTCCACGGGAGGGGCCCGTCCTCCCGGATCGCGTCGGCGAGCGAGCGGCCCTCGATCAGCTCCATGACGATCCACGGCCGGTCGTCCTCGTCGACGACGTCGTAGACCGTGACCGCGCCGTTGCTGCGGATGCGGGCGATCGCCTTCGCCTCGCGCAGCGTACGGGTGATCAGGCGGCGCTTCTCGTCCTCGTCGATGCTGGACGGGAAGCGCAGTTCCTTGACCGCGACCGTACGGCCCAAGGTCTCGTCGCGCGCACGCCACACCGTGCCCATGCCGCCCCGGCCGAGTACCTCACCGAGCCGGTACCGACCAGCCAGGAGGCGCCCTGTCGTGCCCTGCGTCTCTTCCGCCTCCGACATGCGTCCCCTCTGGCAATCAGCTCTGCGATCAACCCACCCTGGCAGAGCGTCCATTGTCTCTCATCCGCGGACCGGGGGAAGGCCAGGGTCCGAGTGCTGACATGAGGGGCGTATGCCGAACCACGCCGGTCTCTCCCGCATCATCCCCGCATCATCGTCATCGCGGCCGCGCAGGCGTCGGCGTTGACGGCGTGCGGCGGGTCGTACCGCGCTCCCCTGTTCAAGAGCCGACGGACGGCAGTTCGGTTCCCGGCGCCGCGAAGCTGTCACACGACGCTCATGGGGCGCGCCGCACGGCGGCCGGCGTGGCGGACAGGGGTACGTACGCGCTGGGCGGCCGCCGGGCGGCACGGCCGGCGACCGCCCGGCTAACGGGTCGACAGCGCGGCACGATCCGCTCCGACGCCCCAAAAGTCCGTTCTGGAAGCGAAGTTCACCGGGGCTGGATGTCCGGGGCGCCGAGCCGTGCCGCGTCCGCTGTCAGGTCGTCAGGCTGGCGCTGCGACTCGCGCTCCGCCTCCACGCGCTTCTCGTAGTGCTCGACCTCCCGCTCGATCTGGCCCTGGTCCCAGCCGAGCACCGGCGCCATCAGCTCGGCGGCCTCTCGGGCGCTGCGCGTGCCCCGGTCGAAGGTCTCGATCGAGACGCGGGTGCGGCGCGTGAGGACGTCGTCGAGGTGGCGCGCGCCCTCGTGCGAAGCGGCGTAGACGACCTCGGCGCGCAGATAGTCATCGGCGGCGGCCAGAGGTTCACCGAGTGTGGGGTCGGCGGTGATGAGCGCCAGCACCTCGTCGATCATCGAACCGTACCGGTTGAGCAGGTGCTCCACGCGCGCCACGTGCAGCCCGGTGCGCTGGGCGATGCGGGCGCGGGTGTTCCACAGCGCCTTGTAGCCCTCCGCGCCCATCAGCGGTACGTCCTCGGTGACGCAGTCGGCGACCTTCTGGTCGAGGCCGTGCACCGCCTCGTCCACCGCGTCCTTGGCCATCACCCGGTAGGTCGTGTACTTGCCGCCCGCCACGACCACCAGGCCGGGCACCGGGTGCGCGACGGTGTGCTCACGGGACAGCTTGCTGGTGGCGTCCGACTCGCCGGCCAGCAACGGGCGCAGCCCCGCGTAGACGCCCTGCACGTCGTCCCTGGTGAGCGGGGTGGAGAGGACCCCGTTGACGTGCTCCAGGAGGTAGTCGATGTCGGCGCTGGACGCGGCGGGGTGCGCCTTGTCCAGGTCCCAGTCGGTGTCGGTGGTGCCGACGATCCAGTGCCGTCCCCAGGGGATGACGAACAGCACGCTCTTCTCGGTACGCAGGATGAGCCCGGTGGTGGAGTGGATGCGGTCCTTGGGCACCACCAGATGGATGCCCTTGGAGGCCCGTACGTGGAACTGGCCGCGCTCCGCGATCAGGCCCTGGGTGTCGTCCGTCCACACGCCGGTGGCGTTGACCACCTGGCGGGCACGGATCTCGAATTCGCCGCCCTGCTCCAGGTCGTGCACCCGGGCGCCGACGACCCGCTCGCCCTCGCGCAGGAAGCCCACCACGCGCGCGCGGTTGGCGACGTCCGCGCCGTAGGCGGCGGCGGTGCGCACGATCGTGGCGACATAGCGGGCGTCGTCCACCTGGGCGTCGTAGTACTGGAGGGCGCCCACCAGGGCGTCCTTCTTGAGGCAGGGGGCGACGCTCAGCGCGTGCTTGCGGGTGAGGTGGCGGTGGGCGGGCAGGCCGCGGCCGTGGCCGGAGGAGATGGACATGGCGTCGTAGAGGGCGACGCCCGAGCCCGCGTAGAACCGCTCCCACGCCTTGTGCTGGAGGGGGTAGAGAAAGGGCACCGGGCGCACCAGGTGGGGGGCGATCCGCTCCAGCAGCAGCCCGCGTTCCTTGAGCGCCTCCCGTACGAGCGCGAAGTCGAGCATCTCCAGGTAGCGGAGTCCGCCGTGGATGAGCTTGCTGGAGCGGCTGGAGGTGCCCGCCGCCCAGTCGCGGGCCTCCACGAGGCCGGTCGCCAGTCCGCGGGTGGCCGCGTCCAGGGCGGTGCCCGCGCCGACGACGCCGCCGCCGACGACCAGCACGTCCAGTTCGCGCTCCGCCATCCGGGCGAGCGCCTCGCCGCGCTCGGTCGGGCCGAGTGTCGCTGTCCTCACCACTGCCTCCCGTGTGATCGGGCCCGCGCTCCCCCGTCCGACGATTCTGTCCGCGTCGGGGGCGCGCGACCAGGCTTCACCCGGCTTGGCAACACCGGGTCAATGCCACCGTCCAATACTGAATATGAGTCATATTTCCGCTTAGTCTGAATTCACGCCATCCGGAATCGCCTCGGGAAGGACGGCACGACGCCATGCCCGCAGATCTCGCCGTCATCGGCCTCGGCCATCTCGGTCTCCCCCTCGCCCAGGCCGCTACCGCCGCCGGAGTGAACACCGTCGGCTACGACCCCGACCCGCGCGTCATCGCGGACCTACGAGCCGGCCGGCCGGCGGTGGACGGCTCCCTCACCGCCGCCGAGATCCGCCGCATGCTCTCCGGGGGCCTGCGCACCACCGCCGAGGACGCCGAGCTGGGCCGGGTCCACACGGCCGTGATCTGCGCGCCCACCCCGCTGGGCGAGGACCGCTCGCTGGACCTGCGCGCCGTCGGCGACGCCGCGCACACCCTGGCGGCCCGGCTGCGGCCGCACACCACTGTTCTCCTGGAGTCCACCGCCTACCCGGGGACCACGGAGGAATTCCTGCGCCCCATCCTGGAGAAGGGCTCCGGGCTGCGCGCCGGGCGCGACTTCCACCTCGCCTACTCCCCCAGCCGCCTCGACCCCGGCAACCGCGCGTACGGCTACGGCAACATGCCCAAGGTCATCGGCGGCCTCACCCCCGCCTGCACCGAGGCCGCCGCCGCCTTCTACGGGCGGCTCTGCGACAAGGTCGTACGGGCCCGCGGCCCCCGCGAGGCCGAGACCGTCAAGGTCCTGGAGTCCAACTACCGGCACGTCAACATCGCGCTCGCCAACGAGATGGCCGTCTTCTGCAACGACATCGGGGTCGACCTGTGGGACGTCGTACGGTGCGCCGAGACCAAGCCCTTCGGCTTCCAGGCGTTCCGCCCCGGCCCCGGCGTCGGCGGCCACGGCGTCCCCATCGACCCCAACTACCTCTCCTACCGGGGTCGCAGCCTCGGCTACCCGCTGCGCATGGTCGAGCTGGCCCAGGAGGTCAACGGGCGGATGCCGCGCTACATCATCCAGCGCTGCGCCACCCTCCTCAACGAGCACGGCAAGTCCGCCCGCGGCGCGCGCGTGCTGCTGCTCGGCGTCAGCTACAAGGCCGACGTCGCCGACCAGGAGGGCTCGCCGGCCCGCGAGATCGCCTCCCGGCTCATGGAGCTGGGCGCGCAGGTGAGCTACCACGACCCGCACGTGCCGCAGTGGCGCGTACTGGGCCGGCCCGTGCCGCGCGCGGACTTCCTGTACGAGGCGGCGGCCGACGCCGACCTCACGGTGCTGCTCCAGCAGCACCGCACGTACGACCTCCAGGGGCTGGCCGTGAAGGCGCAGCTCCTGCTGGACACCCGCGGGGCGAGCCCCGCGGGTGCGGCGCACCGCCTTTAGCCGCCAGCGCCGCCGTAAACCCTCAGCCCGCCACAAGCCGCCCAGCGGCCCGCCGGTTCAGCGGCCGGTCGCCAGCAGCCGCTGCGGCTGCGCGTCCAGCACCGTCTTGAGCGACGCGAAGTCCTCGACGCACCGGCCGGTGCCCACCGCCACGCAGTCCAGCGGCTCGTCGGCCACCAGCACCGGGATGTCCAGCTCCTTGCTGAGCCGCACGTCCAGGCCGCGCAGCAGCGCCCCGCCGCCCGTCAGCACGATGCCGCGGTCCATGATGTCGCCGGCCAGCTCCGGCGGGGTCTCGTCCAGCGTCTGCCGGACCGCCGCGACGATGGTGTCCACGGGCTCGACCAGCGCGTGCCGCACCTCGTCCGCCGTCAGCTCCAGGGTCTTGGGCAGGCCGCTGACCTGGTCGCGCCCCCGGATGGTGCAGCGGTCCGGCGGCAGCAGGCCCTGGGTGTCCTCGGGGTCGCCGTTGTCGTCGGAGAGGCCGTCGTTCTTCTCCAGCTGCTCGGCGAGCGCGCTGAGCCCCGCCGCCGTCCAGTAGCCGGTGGCCGTGGCGGAGCCGATGCTCATCTTGAGCGTCTCCGCGGTCCGCTCCCCGATCGCGAGGGAGTACTCCTTCTTCACGTACGAGATGATCGCCGCGTCCATCGCGTCGCCCGCGGTCCGCACCGAACGGGCCGTCACGATGCCGCCCAGCGAGATCACCGCGACCTCGGTGGTGCCGCCGCCGATGTCCACGACCATGCAGCCGGTCGGCTCGCTCACCGGCAGCCCCGCGCCGATCGCCGCGGCCATCGGCTCCTCGACCAGGTGCACCTGGCGGGCCCCGGCGCGGCTCGCCGCCTCGATGACCGCGCGCCGCTCGACGCCCGTGATGCCCGACGGCACGCAGACCACGACCCGCGGGCGCGCCAGCCTGCGGTTGCCCGTGACCCGCTTGATGAAGTGCCGGAGCATCCGCTCGGCTATCTCGAAGTCGGCTATGACGCCGTCGCGCAGCGGGCGGACGGCCACGATGTTCGAGGGCGTCCGCCCGATGGTCTCTCTCGCCTCGAAACCCACCGAGAGCACCCCGCCGTCGGCGGCGTTCACCGCGACCACCGATGGCTCGTTGAGCACCACGCCCTTCCCCCGCACGTACACCAGCGTGTTCGCGGTGCCGAGGTCGATGCCCATGTCCCGTCCGTTGAACGACTTGCTTTGCGCCATAAGTTGCCATTATTCCCTATGCCCGAATCTTTATACGAAGCACACATCGGACGCTCGCTGACATTGGCCGCGCTGCTAGCGTGCGAAATCATGAGCGTGCCCGCACCGCGATCCGAGACCGCTCCGCCTTCGCCGGACCGCCCCGCGGCCGAAGGCCGGCCCGCGCGGGGCCTCGCCGCGGGCGCCGCCACCGCGCTCCTCGTCGCCGTCGTCCTGGGCTGGGCCCAGGGGCTGACCGGCCCCGGCAGCCACGAGCTCGGCTACTGGGCGCTCGCGATCGGCCTGCTCGTCGGCGCGGCCCTCGGCAAGGCCGGCGGACGCGCGCCGGCGCTCGCGCCGCTCGGCGCCCTGCTGGCCCTGCTCGGCGTCCTCCTTGCCCAGCTCCTCGCCGCCGCCACGACCATGGGCGGGGCGACGGGCGACGCCCTGAGCCACCCGCCGGGCGTTCTCGCCACCCTGCTGCACGACTTCGACGCCGTCGTGGACTACTGGCGCGACGAGATGCTCGGCAGGAACGACATCGCCTTCTACGCCGTGGCGGGGGCCGAGGGGTACCTGGTCGCCAAGCGCGTAGCCGAATAGCTCAGCAGCCGAGTAGCCGAGCGACCAGGACGTACCGGCCTCCGGCACGCCCCGCGCCCCCGGCCGTCCCGCTGGTCCCGCACGCCCTGCCCCCGACCGTCCCGCACGTCCCAACCGTGTCACGGAGCGAGAAACTCCGTGTTGCACCGTCAGTCCTAACTGTTAGCTTATGGCCCGACTTTCATACTGCGCTCCAGCCACTTCCGGCTCAGGAGCGCGGTTCCGCACCTTCACCTCGGGGGAACACCGTGAGCCAGCCCTGGCAGCAGCCGCAGCCGCCTGAACAGCCGCAGCAGCCGAATCCGTACGGACAGCCGCCCCAGCAGCCGGCCGGATACGGCTACCCGCAGCAGCAGCCCGGCGCGTACCCGCCCCCGGCGCCCGGCGGCTACCAGCAGCAGCCCTACCCGCCCCACCAGCGCATGTACGGCGCTCCGGGCGGCTTCCCGCCCCCGCCCCCGGCCGCACGCACAGGCAATCCGGGCCTCGCGGTCGTCGCCGGCGTCGTCGCCATGCTCGTCGGCTCCGCGATCTACGGCGCGATACTCAAGGCCACCGACGGCGCCCAGATCGGCTACCTCGCCGCCGCCACCGGCGCGCTCATCGGCGCGGCCCTCGGCAAGCTCGGCGGCCGCAACGCGGCCCTGCCGGTCGTCGGCGCGGCCCTCGGCCTGATCGGCGTCTACCTCGGCCAGGTCTTCGGCATCGCGCTGGGCATCAGCGACGCCGTGAACGTCCCGCTCACCGAGGTGGTCTTCGACCACTTCGACGTCCTCAACCGGGCGTGGAAGGAGTACCTGGAGTTCATCGACGTGGCCTTCTACCTCCTCGGTGCGGCCGGCGCCTACAGCGCCGCCAAGAAGCTCGCCGGCTGACGGTTCCGGGCGGCGCGCCCGTACCGACGCCCGAGGGCCCGGACCCCCGCGAACAGCGGGTGATCCGGGCCCTCGGCGGCTGCGGCCGCGACCGCGGCCGGCGCGGCGTCAGCGGTTGTCGTGCTGGGACGGGGCGACCGTCACCTCGACGCGCTGGAACTCCTTGAGCTCCGAGTAGCCCGTCGTGGCCATCGCCCGGCGCAGCGCGCCGAAGAAGTTCATCGAGCCGTCCGGGATGTGCGACGGGCCGAGCAGCACCTCCTCGGTGGTGCCGACCGCGCCCAGGTCCATCCGCTTGCCGCGCGGCACGTCCTCGTGGACGGCCTCCATGCCCCAGTGGTGGCCGCGGCCCGGCGCGTCCGTGGCACGGGCCAGCGGGGAGCCCATCATCACGGCGTCGGCGCCGCAGGCGATGGCCTTGGGCAGGTCGCCGGACCAGCCCACGCCGCCGTCCGCGATCACGTGCACGTACCGGCCGCCGGACTCGTCCATGTAGTCCCGCCGGGCGGCGGCGACGTCGGCGACCGCGGTGGCCATCGGCACCTGGATGCCCAGCACGTTGCGGGTGGTGTGCGCGGCGCCGCCGCCGAAGCCGACGAGGACGCCCGCCGCGCCCGTACGCATCAGGTGCAGGGCCGCGGTGTAGGTCGCACAGCCGCCGACGATTACGGGCACGTCCAGCTCGTAGATGAACTGCTTGAGGTTGAGCGGCTCGGCCGCGCCCGAGACGTGCTCGGCGGAGACCGTGGTGCCCCGGATCACGAAGATGTCCACGCCCGCGTCGACCACGGCCTTGGAGAACTGCGCGGTGCGCTGCGGCGAGAGCGCGGCGGCGGTCACGACGCCGGAGTCGCGCACCTCCTTGATGCGCTGCCCGATCAGCTCTTCCTTGATCGGGGCGGCGTAGATCTCCTGCAGCCGCCTGGTCGCGGCAACCTCGTCCAGCTCGGCGATCTCGGCGAGCAGCGGCTCCGGGTCCTCGTAGCGGGTCCACAGACCCTCCAGGTTGAGGACGCCCAGCCCGCCCAGCTCGCCGATGCGGATCGCGGTCTGCGGCGAGACCACCGAGTCCATCGGGGCCGCGAGGAAGGGCAGCTCGAACCGGTAGGCATCGATCTGCCAGGCGATCGAGACCTCCTTCGGGTCGCGGGTGCGCCGACTGGGGACGACGGCGATGTCGTCGAACGCGTACGCCCGGCGGCCGCGCTTGCCGCGCCCGATCTCGATCTCAGTCACGTGTGTGGCCTCTCAAATTCCTCGGCGCTCCATCTGCCGATTCCAGTATCCCCGACATGCCGGAACCCGCGGCCGGTAGTCCGGTCCGCGGGTTCTGACCAGGGATTTCGCCGTGTATCAGGGCGTTGTCAGGGGGTGTGTCAGGGCGTATGTCAGGACATGTGCCGGGACGTGGGTCAGCGGCGGGAGTAGTTCGGGGCCTCCGTGGTCATCTGGATGTCGTGCGGGTGGCTCTCCTTGAGCCCCGCCGACGTGATGCGCACGAAGCTGCCCTTGTCCTTCAGCTCCTGGACGTCGGCGGAGCCGACATAGCCCATGGAGGCCCGCAGACCGCCGATGAGCTGGTGCGCGACCGAGGAGAGCGGACCGCGGTAGGGCACCTGGCCCTCGATGCCCTCGGGCACCAGCTTGTCCTCGGAGAGCACGTTGTCCTGGAAGTAGCGGTCCTTGGAGAAGGAACGGGCCTGGCCGCGGGTCTGCATCGCGCCCAGCGAGCCCATGCCCCGGTAGGACTTGAACTGCTTGCCGTTGATGAAGACCATCTCGCCCGGCGACTCCTCGCAGCCCGCGAGCAGCGAGCCGAGCATCACGGTGTCCGCGCCGGCCGCGATGGCCTTGGCGATGTCGCCGGAGTACTGCAGGCCGCCGTCGCCGATCAGCGGCACGCCCGCCGCGTGGCACGCCTTGGCGGCCTCGTAGATCGCCGTGACCTGCGGAACGCCGATGCCCGCGACGACCCGGGTCGTGCAGATCGAACCGGGGCCCACGCCGATCTTCACGCCGTCCGCGCCCGCGTCGATGAGCGCCTGCGCGCCGTCGCGGGTCGCGACGTTGCCGCCGACGACGTCGACGGCGACCTGCGACTTGACCTTGGCGATCATGTCGAGGATGCCCCGGCTGTGGCCGTGCGCGCTGTCGACGACCAGGAAGTCGACGCCGGCCTCGACGAGCGCCTGCGCCCGCTCGAACGCCTCGTCGCCGACGCCCACCGCCGCGCCGACGACGAGCCGGCCCTCGGCGTCCTTGGCGGCCTGCGGGTACTTCTCGGCCTTGACGAAGTCCTTGACGGTGATGAGGCCCTTGAGGACGCCCGCCTCGTCGACCAGCGGCAGCTTCTCGATCTTGTGGCGGCGGAGCAGCTCGATGGCGTCCTCGCCGGAGATCCCGACCTTGCCGGTGACCAGCGGCATCGGCGTCATGACCTCGCGCACCTGACGGCCGCGGTCCAGCTCGAAGGCCATGTCGCGGTTGGTGACGATGCCCAGCAGCTTGCCCGCGGGGTCCGTGACCGGCACGCCGCTGATGCGGAACTTCGCGCACAGCGCGTCGGCGTCGGCCAGCGTCGCGTCGGGGTGCACCGTGATCGGGTCGGTGACCATGCCCGACTCGGAGCGCTTGACGAGGTCGACCTGGTTGGCCTGGTCCTCGATGGAGAGGTTGCGGTGCAGAACGCCGGCGCCGCCCTGGCGGGCCATGGCGATGGCCATCCGCGCCTCGGTGACCTTGTCCATCGCGGCGGACAGCAGCGGGATGTTCACGCGTACGTTCCGCGAGACACGGGACGAGGTGTCGACCGCGTTCGGCAGCACCTCGGAGGCGCCCGGCAGCAGCAGCACGTCGTCGTACGTCAGCCCGAGCATCGCGAATTTCGCAGGCATTCCGTCGACGTTGTCAGTCATGACACCTTCCCAATGGTCTTGCCTCGGCGCGGACGTCCATGCTAACGGGAGCCACAGGTGTCTCATTCCACGACGAATGAGGGACTCATCACTCGTGCGTTCCTACGGCGTGCGCACGGCATACGGGCAGTCTCGCGCCCATCGCCGGCGCCCGTACGACCCCCGCGTCACGACCGTACGGGCAGCGGCGCCCACGACCGTACGGGCAGCCGCCCCCTCACGCGTACGGGCGGCCGGTTCCGTACGCGCGTACGGAATCGGCCGCCCGTGGCCGTACGGACCGCCCGACCGGCCGCGCCCCGCACTGCGGCGCGGCGTCCGCCGCCCTGCTGCTCGCTACTGCTCGGCCAGCGCGCGGAGCCGGCTCATCGCGCGGTGCTGCGCGACCCGCACCGCGCCCGGCGACATCCCCAGCATCTGCCCGGTCTCCTCGGCCGTCATCCCGATGGCCACCCGCAGCAGCACCAGTTCGCGCTGGTGCTCCGGCAGATTGGCGAGAAGTTTCTTGGCCCACTCGGCGTCGCTGCTGAGCAGCGCCCGCTCCTCCGGGCCGAGCGAGTCGTCCGGCTGCTCCGGCATCTCGTCGGAGGGCACGGCCGTGCTGCCGGGGCGGCGCATGGCGGCCCGCTGGAGGTCGGCGACCTTGTGCGCGGCGATCGCGACGACGAACGCCTCGAAGGGCCGGCCGGTGTCGCGGTAGCGCGGCAGCGCGCACAGCACGGCCAGGCAGACCTCCTGGGCCAGGTCGTCCACGAAGTGGCGGGCGTCGCCGGGCAGACGGGAGAGCCGGGTGCGGCAGTAGCGCAGGGCGAGGGGGTGCACCAGGGCGAGCAGGTCGTGCGTGGCCCGCCGGTCCCCCTCGGCGGCGCGTGTGACGAGGGCGCCGATCGCCGTGTTCTCGTCGTCGCGCATCGGTCCATGGTGCCTTGACGCCCAGCGATCCATGGCACCGCCTTCGTAGTTGTGCATCGAACCGTTACGCGTCGATGTCCTCGCACTCACGTCTCGCGCCTCCCCATCCGGGTATTTCCGCCCCCGCGCCAACGACTCCACCGATGGCCTGCGCCGGTGTCGTGCGGCACCGGTTTCGAGCCTGTCCGTCATGAGGTCACTGCCGGCCGAGTGAGGAACCTCGGCCTCCGCCGGGGAGGAGTCACACACCCAAGGATGCGGCATCCCTCGGGGTTTCGGCGTCGGACGCCGACGCAGTGAGGTCGCGGCGCGCACCACCCGGACGAGTGGTGCGCGCCGCGACCTCACAACGCCGCACGCCGCATCGGTCTCAGCGGACCAGACCCCAGCGGAATCCGAGCGCCACGGCGTGCGCGCGGTCGGATGCGCCGAGCTTCTTGAACAGCCGGCGCGCGTGCGTCTTGACCGTGTCCTCGGAGAGGAAGAGCTCGCGTCCGATCTCCGCGTTGGAGCGGCCGTGGCTCATGCCCTCCAGCACCTGGATCTCGCGCGCGGTCAGGGTCGGCGCGGCGCCCATCTCGGCCGACCGCAGTCTGCGCGGGGCGAGCCGCCAGGTGGGGTCGGCGAGCGCCTGTGTGACGGTCGCGCGCAGCTCGGCGCGCGAGGCGTCCTTGTGCAGATAGCCGCGGGCCCCGGCGGCGACGGCGAGCGCCACCCCGTCGAGGTCCTCGGCCACCGTGAGCATGATGATGCGGGCCCCGGGGTCCGCCGAGAGCAGCCGCCGTACGGTTTCGACGCCGCCGAGGCCGGGCATCCGCACGTCCATCAGAATCAGGTCCGAGCGATCGGCGCCCCAGCGGCGGAGGACTTCCTCGCCGTTGGCCGCCGTCGTCACACGCTCGACACCGGGAACGGTCGCCACCGCACGGCGGAGCGCCTCTCGGGCAAGCGGGGAGTCGTCACAGACGAGGACGGATGTCATGGCTGTCCTCCGCGGCTCTCACAGCTGCTGCGCGTCACCTTGAGCCTCCAGGCTGGTACTGATCGTCACCTGCGCGATCGACGCGCTCGGACATCTGCCCGAGTCCTTAATCCGTCAACCGCCTCGCACTCTCAACGACGGTCACCCGAAAGAGTTACGGCCTCGGGCGACCGCCTTCAGCAGTCCACGCGAGGGGGCCGACACGGGACAGGCCGTGCCCGGCCCGACCACCTCGCCTTTACCCTATGCCCCATTTGCCTATCTTCTGGGATTTTTCTTCCATTTTGGAGGTGTCTATGGCTAGATTCGCAATGAGTCATATTTACATCTGCTTACACAGCGGATGTACGGTCATGGGCAGTGCGTCCGGATCAGAACGTTCCGAGGGGATAAGCAATGGCAGATTTCTCCCGCCTTCCCGGTCCCAACGCCGACCTGTGGGACTGGCAGCTCCTGGCCGCCTGCCGAGGGGTCGACAGCTCCCTCTTCTTCCACCCGGAGGGTGAACGCGGCGCCGCCCGCAGCGCGCGCGAGGCCTCGGCGAAAGAAGTGTGCATGCGCTGCCCCGTGCGCTCGGAGTGCGCGGCGCACGCGCTCGCCGTACGGGAGCCGTACGGCGTCTGGGGCGGCCTCACCGAAGACGAACGCGAGGAACTCATGGGCCGCGCCCGGCACCGCGTGATCGCGGCCTCCGGCGCGACGGCCCTCTGACGGGACAAGCCCTCTGAAGAAACGTTCACCCGCCATCCGGCCGAGCCGAGGCCAGCCAAGGCCGGCCGAGGCAAGGCGGGGCCGGCCGAGGCAAGGCGAGGCGAACCGGCCCGCGGGGCAGCCGGTACGAGCGCCCGCGCATCCCCGGACGCGCAGGCGCCCCGCGCCCCGCGCCCCGCGCCCCGCGCCGTCAGCGGGCCGCGGCCGTCGCCAAGCGGTCCAGCATCGCCGCGACCGCGGGGACACGGTCGAGGTCGGGAAGGGTGAGGGCGACGATCTCGCGTTCCACGGCGGGCTCCACGCGGACCGTGCGGGCGCCCTTGGGGCGCAGCGTCTCCAGCGCCAGCTCGGGCATCACCGCCACCCCCATACCGGCTCCGACCAGGCCGAACACCGCCGGGTAGTCATCCGTCGCGAAGTCGATCCGCGGGGTGAAACCCGCACTCTCGCACACCCGCTCCAGATGGCTGCGGCAGCGCGGGCAGCCGGCGATCCAGGGCTCGTCGGCCAGGTCGCCGACGGCGATCCGGTCCGCGTCGGCGAGCCGGTGCCCCTCGGGGACGACGCCCACGAGCCGGTCCGTCAGCAGGTGGCGTACGACCAGGTCGTCCCACTCCGCGTCGGCCGCCGGGTCCGCGCCGCGGACGTCCGGGTAGCGGAAGGCCAGCGCGATCTCGCAGTCGCCCGCGCGCAGCATCTCCACCGAGCGCGGCGGCTCGGCCTCGACCAGCGAGATGCGGGTGCCCGGATGCGCCGCGCGCATATCGGCCAGCGCGGTGGGCACCAGCGTCGAACTGCCGCTGGGGAAGGAGACCAGCCGCACCCGCCCGGCCCGCAGCCCGGCGATGGCCGCGACCTCCTCCTCCGCCGCCGTCAGCCCGGACAGGATGCCGGTCGCGTGCCGCACCAGCGCCGCGCCGGCCTCGGTCAGGCGCGTCTCACGGCCCGTACGGACCAGCAGCGGGGTACCGGCCGACTGTTCCAGGGCCTTCATCTGCTGACTGACGGCGGGCTGGGTGCAGCCCAGTTCGCGGGCCGCGCCGGAGAGCGAGCCCGTGGCGGCGACAGCGCGCAGCACCCGGAGATGTCGAGCCTCGATCATACTGCGAGCATAAGGGCATCTTGGGGGTGTCCGAAAATATTCGCACGCCGCTTTGGGATGCTTCGTCTACGCTGCTGCCCATGCGTCTGCTCACCGTGAATTCCGGCCGACCCATGACCGCCGACTACACCGACTGGGACGGCGGCACGGGCATCGACAAGCGCCCCGTGGACGGCCCGGTGGCCGTGGCCGCGCCGGGCCCCAAGGGCGCCGCGGGCAGCGGCGTCGCCGGGGACGCCGTCTGCGACCGCCGTCACCACGGCGGCGACGACCAGGCCGTATACGCCTACGCCCGCGAGGATCTCGACTTCTGGGAGCGGGAGTTGGGGCGCGAGCTCGCGCCCGGCGTGTTCGGCGAGAACCTCACCACCGTCGGAATCGACGTCACCGGGGCGCTCGTCGGCGAGCGCTGGCGCGTCGGCCCGGACCTGCTGCTGGAGGTGACCTCGCCGCGCATCCCCTGCCGTACGTTCGCGGGCTGGCTCGAAGAGAAGGGCTGGGTGCGGCGGTTCACCCGGGCCGCGCTGCCCGGCGCGTACCTGCGGGTGCTCGAACCCGGCGAGATCCGCGCCGGCGACCCCGTCGAGGTCGTGCACCGGCCCGACCACGACGTGACGGTCTCCCTCCTCTTCCGCGCGGTCACCACCGAGCGCGAACTCCTGCCGCGCGTACTGGCCGCGGGCGACGCGCTGCACCCGGACGCGCGGGAGACGGCCGTCAACTACGTCGCCCGCAAGGCGGAGGACGACCGGCGAGCGGGGAGCGGCGAGGGCGCGCCGGGCACTAACGTTCGCGTATGACGACTGCACTGATCACGGGAGCGACGGCCGGCATCGGCGCCGCCTTCGCCCGGCGGCTGGCCTCCGACGGGCACAACGTGGTGCTGGTGGCGCGCGACCCCGAGCGCCTGCGCGACCAGGCGACCGAACTCCACGACCGGCACGGCGTGGAGGCGGAGGTGCTCCGCGCCGACCTCTCGCGGGACGAGGGGATCGCCGCGGTCGAGGAGCGCGTCGCGGACCGTACGCACCCGGTGGACCTGCTGGTGAACAACGCCGGGTTCGGCAACAAGGGCAACTACCTCGACGTGCCGATGTCCGACGAGCTGACCATGCTCAAGGTGCACTGCGAGGCGGTGCTGCGGCTGACGAGCGCGGCGGCGGTCTCGATGCGCGAGCGGGGGCGCGGCGGCGTGGTGAACGTCGCCTCGGTGGCGGCGTTCGTGCCGCGCGGCACGTACGGGGCGAGCAAGGCGTGGGTCGTCCAGTTCACCCAGGGCGCCGCGCGGGACCTGGCCGGGAGCGGGGTGCGGCTGATGGCGCTCTGCCCCGGTTTCGTACGGACCGAGTTCCACCAGCGGGCGGGCATGGGCACCGGCAGCATCCCGGGGTGGATGTGGCTGGACGCCGACAAACTGGTCGACGCGGCGCTGCGGGATCTGGCCCGCGGCAAGTCGCTGTCCGTGCCGGACCCGCGGTACAAGGCGCTGACGGGCCTGGCGAAGCTCGCGCCGCGCGGTGCGCTCTCGCGCGTCTCGTCGTCGACGGGCCGCAAGTACGGACCGCAGTAGCCGCCGCCTCACGGACGTACGGGGTGTACGGACGTACGGACCGTGTAGCCGCCGCTTACGGACTTACGGGCGCGCGTACGGGCCGGAGCGGGACCTGCCCCGACGCGCGGAGACCCGGCTCCCCCGAAGGGGCGCCGGGTCTCCGCGCGCTACGGCCGCCGGCTCGGCGGCCGCGTACCACTAGTGGGCGTGGCCGTGGCCCTGACCGGCCTCCGGCTCCTCCTCCGCGGGCTTCTCGACGACCAGGGTCTCGGTCGTGAGCAGCAGCGACGCGATGGACGCGGCGTTCTCCAGCGCGGAGCGGGTGACCTTGACCGGGTCGATGACGCCGGCCTTCACCAGGTCGCCGTACTCGCCGGTCGCGGCGTTGAAGCCCTGGCCCTTGTCGAGCTCGGCGACCTTGGAGGTGATGACGTAGCCCTCCAGGCCGGCGTTCTCGGCGATCCAGCGCAGCGGCTCGACGACGGCGCGGCGGACGACGGCGACACCGGTGGCCTCGTCGCCCTCCTTGTCGAGGGAGTTCGCCAGGACCTTCGCGGCGTGCACGAGCGCGGAACCGCCACCGGAGACGATGCCCTCCTCGACCGCGGCGCGGGTCGCGGAGATGGCGTCCTCCAGGCGGTGCTTCTTCTCCTTGAGCTCGACCTCGGTGGCCGCGCCCACGCGGATGACGCAGACGCCGCCGGCGAGCTTGGCGAGGCGCTCCTGGAGCTTCTCGCGGTCCCAGTCCGAGTCCGTGGACTCGATCTCGGCCTTGATCTGGTTGACGCGGCCGGCCACGTCGTCGGCGTTGCCGCCGCCGTCGACGATGGTGGTGTCGTCCTTGGTGACGGTCACGCGGCGGGCGGTGCCCAGCACGTCCAGACCGGCCTGGTCGAGCTTGAGGCCGACCTCCTCGGCGATGACGGTCGCACCGGTGAGGGTGGCGATGTCGCCGAGCATGGCCTTGCGGCGGTCGCCGAAGCCGGGGGCCTTGACGGCCACGGCGTTGAACGTGCCGCGGATCTTGTTGACCACGAGGGTGGAGAGCGCCTCGCCCTCGACGTCCTCGGCGATGATCAGCAGCGGCTTGGAGGCGCCGGCCTGGATGACCTTCTCCAGCAGCGGCAGCAGGTCCTGGATCGAACCGATCTTGCCCTGGTGGACCAGGATGTACGGGTCGTCGAGCACGGCCTCCATACGCTCCTGGTCGGAGACCATGTACGGGGACAGGTAGCCCTTGTCGAAGGCCATGCCCTCGGTGAAGTCGAGCTCCAGGCCGAAGGTGTTGGACTCCTCGACGGTGATGACGCCGTCCTTGCCGACCTTGTCCATCGCCTCGGCGATGAGCTCGCCGACCTGCTTGTCCTGGGCGGACAGGCCGGCGACGGCCGCGATGTCGGCCTTGTCGTCGATCGGACGGGCGGTGGCGAGGAGCTCCTCGGACACGGCCTTGACCGCGGCGTCGATGCCCTTCTTCAGGGCGGCCGGGGAGGCGCCGGCGGCGACGTTGCGCAGGCCCTCGCGGACCAGCGCCTGGGCCAGCACGGTGGCGGTGGTGGTGCCGTCGCCCGCGATGTCGTTGGTCTTGGTCGCCACCTCCTTCACCAGCTGGGCGCCCAGGTTCTCGTACGGGTCGTCGATCTCGACCTCGCGGGCGATGGTGACGCCGTCGTTGGTGATGGTGGGGGCGCCGAACTTCTTGTCGATGACGACGTTGCGACCCTTGGGGCCGATCGTCACCTTGACGGTGTCGGCAAGCTTGTTGACGCCGCGCTCAAGGGCGCGACGGGCGTCCTCGTCGAACTTCAGGATCTTCGCCATGAGTTGCTTCAAGTCCTCTCGTTGCGATCCCCGGCCACGCGGCGGCGACCGCTGTCGCTCAAATGAACTGCGCCCCGGGCGCCCGGCTTTTCAGACGCGGGGAACCAGGGGCGCAGAACAGGCAAACTTCGGTGAATTACTTCTCGATGATCGCGAGCACGTCGCGAGCCGAGAGAACGAGGTACTCCTCGCCGTTGTACTTCACTTCGGTGCCGCCGTACTTGCTGTAGAGCACGACGTCGCCGACGGCGACATCGAGCGGAAGACGGTTGCCGTCCTCGAAGCGGCCCGGGCCCACGGCCAGGACAGCGCCCTCCTGGGGCTTCTCCTTAGCAGTGTCCGGAATAACCAGGCCAGAGGCCGTGGTCTGCTCGGCGTCGAGCGGCTGGACCACAATGCGGTCCTCGAGCGGCTTGATGGCAACCTTGGAGCTGGCGGTCGTCACGATCCGACCTCCCCCTTCGGAGATCTCACGGGGTTAACTGTCTGAGGTGGCGACCAGGTGTGATCCGTCGTCGCGGGTGCCGGATCTGCCCGTCGCTGTGTTTGGCACTCCCCGGTGGAGAGTGCCAGATGCGAGACTATGACGCGGTTAGCACTCGGTCAAGCGGAGTGCCAACGCGGCGCAATTCTGCGCGACGCGACGGGGGGTGCCGAGTGCCTGGGCGCACCCCGGCTGCCGGGGCTCTGCCCCGGACCCCGGCCCTCAAACGCCGGGCAGGCTTGGTTGATGTGCGCTGAGCAGACTTGGTTGGCGTGCGCCGGGCGGGCTCGATCGGTGGGTGGCGGGCGGACCTGGTTGATATGCACCGGGCGGGCCTGGTTGATGAGCGCCGAGCGGGCTCGATCGGTGGGTGGCGGGCGGACTTGGATGATGTGCGCCGGGCGGACTGGATCGGTGGGCTCCGGGCGGGCCTGGTTGATATGCACCGGGCGGGCTCGATCAGTGGGTGGCGGGCGGGCCTGGAGGATGGGCTCCGGGCGGGCCTGGATGGTGTGCACCGGCGGGCTCAATCAGTGGGCGCCGGGCGGGCCTGGTTGGCGTGCACCGGGCGGACTGGACCGATGGGCGCCGGGCGGACCTGGTCGATATGCGACGAGCGGGCTCGATCGGTGGGTGCCGGGGGACCTGGTTGGCGTGCACCGAGTGGGCTCGATCGGTGGGTGGCGGGCGGGGGCCCGGGTCGTGGGCTGGTCTTGTGGGGAGAATGGGCGGGTGTCCGTACCGAATTCCGCTTCCGATCCGTCCGACGCCGGTGACGCCGGCTTCGCCGCGCTGCTCACCGAGGAGGGGCAGCGGCTGCTGGCGGAGTTGCGCGACCATGAGCCCGCCCAGGAGCTGGCCACAGCGACCCGGCTGCGCCGCGACCACCCCGCCGAGCTGGTCTCGGCGGCGCTCGGGATGGCCCGGCTGCGGCAGCGGGCGGTGGCGAAGTTCGGGGCCGAGGACGCGTACCGGATGTACTTCACGCCCGGCGGCGTCGAGCAGGCCACCCGCGCCGCCGTGGCGGCCCACCGGGCGCGGCGCTTCGCGGAGCTGGGCGTGCGGAGCGTCGCCGATCTGTGCTGCGGCATCGGCGGCGATGCCATCGCGCTCGCGCGGGCCGGCATCTCGGTGCTCGCCGTCGACCGGTCCGAGGCGACCTGCGAGGTCGTACGGGCCAACGCCGCCGCCCTGGGCCTGGACCACCTCATCGAGGTGCGCCGCGCGGACGTCGCCGACGTCGACACGTCCGGCTGCGACGCCGTATTCGTGGACCCGGCCCGGCGCGGCGGCCGGGGCCGGATCTTCGACCCGGAGGCGTACTCGCCGCCCCTGTCGTGGGCCGTCGAGGCGGCCCGTACGGCCCGGCACGCCGCGCTGAAGATCGCGCCGGGCATCCCGCACGAGATCATCCCCGCCGAGGCGGAGGCCGAGTGGATCTCGGACGGCGGCGACGTGAAGGAAGCCGTGCTCTGGTTCGGCGCCGGGGCGCCGGGCGCGCGCGGGGCGACGCTGCTCCCCGGCCCGCACACCTTGCGCGGCGCGGGCCTGCCCGACCCCGAGCCGGGCCCGGTCGGAGCGTTCCTCTACGAGCCGGACGGCGCGGTCATCCGCGCCCACCTCGTCGCGGACGTCGCCCGGCAGGTCGGCGGCCGGCTGATCGATCCGACCATCGCCTATGTGACGGCGGACGAGCTGCGGCCGACCCCGTACGCCACCGCGTACGCGCTCACGGACGTGCTGCCCTTCAACCTCAAGAAGCTGAAGGCGATCGTCCGGGAGCGCGGCATCGGGGTCGTGGTCGTCAAGAAGCGCGGTTCGGCGGTGGAGCCGGAGGAGCTGCGCAGGAAGCTCAAGCCCTCCGGGCCGAACTCCTGCGTGATCTTCCTGACCCGGGTGGCGGGCGCGCCCGCCATGCTGCTGGGACAGCCGGCCGAAAGCTGAGCGGACTGAGCGGACTGAGCGGTCCGAACAATGGCCTGAAATACGGCCTGAACTACGCCAGGTCCGTCAAGTCCTGCGCGTAGAGCGTCGTCAGCGGCTGCGGGCCCACGTATTGCTGGCAGTTGCACACGCCCGGCTCGTACTGCACCGGCTTCTTCTCCGCGTCCCAGGCAACGGGCACCTCGACCGTCTCATGACACTTGCCCTGCTTGTCATGTTTCGCGAGGTGGTGCCCGCAGCCGCAGACCGGCTCCGGCTGCTTGTTCGCCGCCTCGACGGCCTGCCGCTCCGCCTGGCGCTCGCGCCGCTCGGACTCCAGCAGCTCCAGCTTCCGCTCGTGGCGGGTGCGGAAGGCGGTACGGGCGGTGTCGGCGAGCTTGGTGAAACCGCCCAGGGCGAAGAAGATGAACACCCACCAGAACCAGTGCATCTGCGAGACCGCCCTCCCCGTCCACGCGGCCCACCACGGAACTCCGCGTGAGCCCTGACTTCGCTTCGTCCGAAGCCAAGAGTACGCTCAGCGCGGCGCGCCCTCCTGTGCGCTGTCACGCTCGGCGCCGGCCCCGGAGTCCGCGGAGTCCACGGCCGAGTCGGCGGTACGCGCCTCCCCCACGCCCGTACGGGCCGGGAGCAGCAGCGCCGTCAGCGCGGCCGCCGCCAGCAGCACGGCCCCCACCCCGAAGGCCGTCGCGTACCCGTTGGCCTGCGCCTCGACGCGGCTGCCGCCCGCCGCGCCCGCGGCGACGGTGACGAGCGCGGCCAGCCCCACCGAACCGCCGATCTGCCGGGAGCTGTTGAGCAGCCCCGAGGCCATGCCCGCCTCCGTCGGCGCGACCCCTTCGGTCCCGGCCGTGCCCAGCGGCACGAAGCACATGCCGATGCCGAAGCTGGCGAGCAGGAACGGGCCGAGGATCGAGTCGGCGAAGCCCCCGTCGACGCCGACCGCCGCGGCCAGCCAGGCGAACCCGGCCGCGCCCAGCACCCCGCCGACGACCAGCGTCCAGCGCATCGAGAGCCGGGCGATGAGACGCGGCGCGAGCAGCGACCCGGCCACCAGGCCGACGCAGAAGGGCAGGAACGCGACGCCGGTCGCGGTGGCCCCGTAACCCAGCACCTGCTGCATGTAGAGCGAGGAGAAGTAGAAGGCGCCGAACTGCCCGGAGGCGAGCAGCAGCATGAACAGGTTGGCCGCCAGCACCGGCCGGTGCGTCAGCAGGCCCATCCGCAGCAGCGGCTGCCCCACCCGCAGTTCGACGGCGGCGAACGCGGCCAGCAGCACCGCCGCGACCGCGAGCGTGCCGATCGTCATCGCGGAGTCCCAGCCGTACGTCTCGGTCCGCACCACGCCCAGGACCAGCACCATCATGCCGGCCGTGATCAGCAGGGCGCCGCCCGCGTCGAGCCGCGGTGCCGGGCCGGTGCGCCGGTCGGCGGGAACGGAGCGGCGGGCCGCCGCGTAGGCGAACACCACGATCGGGACGTTGACCAGCAGGACGGTCCGCCAGCCCGCGGCCTCCGTGAGCACCCCGCCCGCCAGCACCCCGATCGCGCCGCCCGCGGCCCCCGCCATCCCCCACAGCCCGAGCGCGCGCGAGCGCGCCGGACCGGCCGGGAAGGTGACGGTGATCAGGGCGAGCGCCACGGGCGCGAGGGCCGCGGCCGCGACGCCCTGCGCCGCGCGGGCGGCGATCAGCCCGCCGGGCGACCAGACCAGGCCGCCGCCGAGGCTGGCGAGGCCGAAGAGGGCGAGCGCCGCCATCAGGGTGCGGCGGCGCCCCGCGATGTCGGTGAGCCGGCCGCCGAGCATCAGCAGGCCGCCGAAGGCGAGCGCGTAGGCGTTCACGACCCATGGGAGGCCCGCGGCGCTGAAGCCGAGGTCCGCTTTCATGTCGGGCAGCGCGACGTTCACCACCGCCATGTCGAGCGCCACCGTGAACTGCACGGTGAGCGCCACCACCAGTAGCCAGCGCGTCTGCCGGGCCTCGTCGCCCACACCCGTCCCCTTCCGTCGTGTTCCGTCATGCCTCGCGGAACAGCCCGTCGATGGAATTACTATACGCGTATAAAAATAGCCGCTGAGAGAATGGGACCGTGACGAAGGACGTGGCGCAGGACGTGGCTCAGGACACAGCGAAGGCAGCGCGCAAGCGGACCGTGGGGCGGCCCCGCCGGCTCGAACTGGAGACGATCGTCGCGACCGCGCGCCGCGTCCTGGAGGAGGAGGGCGTCGCGGCCCTGAGCATGCGGCGGCTCGCCAAGGAGGTCGGCAGCACGCCGATGGCCCTCTACCACCACGTCCGGGACAAGGACGAGCTGCTGATGCAGGTGCTCGTCGGCACCGCGCGCACCCTGCCCCGCCCCGACCTCCCGGCGGACCCGCGCGAACGGCTCCTCGCCGTCGCCGTCCACATGCACGACGTGCTGCGCCGCATGCCGTGGGTCGTCGAGATCCTCGGCCTCGGCGACGTCACCGACCGGCACGCGCTGTGGATGGTCGAGGAGATCATCGACTCGGCGATGGCCTGCGGCCTCGGCGAGCGCCGGGCCGTGCGGATGTACCGGACGCTGTGGCACTACGTCTACGGCGAACTCGTCTTCCAGACCGCCATGGCGCGCCGCGCGGAACAGCCCGACCGCCGCCGGTACTTCCCCGAGATGCTCGCCTCCCCCGACGCGGCCGACCCGGCCGAACTGCCCCGGCTGACCGCGCTCGCCGACCGCTGGCAGGAGCTGACGGAGGACTACACCGTCGCGGAGGAGATCGCCGCGATCATCGACGGCCTGCTGGCCCGCGGGAGCGACGGCGAGAAGTAGACACGGAAGGGCTCAAACGAACATACGGGCGTACGTACAGACGGTACGGGCCCCCGCCTACCGCCCGGCGCCCCGCCCCGGAGCCACCGCGGCCAGGCGGCCCGTACGCCCGAAGTACTCGACCGGCCCGCAGTAGTCCAGGCCGGTCAGCGGCCGGCCCTCGAAGAAGCGCACCGCGAGGTCGACGACCTCGGCGGGCCGCTCCAGGTGGGCCATGTGGTCGGTGCCCTTGATGGTGGTGAAGTGCGCGTCGCCGCAGCGGGCCGCCGCCGCCCGGCTCAGCAGCGGCGTCGTCAGCGGGTCGTACTCGCCGGTCGCGACCAGGATGGGGACGGTGGCGGGCTCGTCCTCGGAGCCGCCGGTGTAGTCCAGCAACCGGGTCGTGTTGTCGCGGTACTTGTCGAGCTCGTCCGCCGTCATGTTGTTGAGCATGCTGGTCAGGCAGCGGATGACGACGTTGCGGCGGGCGATGCCGGCGTCCGGCTCGAAGCACACCAGGCCGTCCAGCACCTGCTCGACGAACTCCTCGTGGCGCCCCTGCTCCGCGAGGTCGAGGGTGCGCTGGAGCACCGCGCGGACGTGCTCCGTCATCTGCGCCATGGTGCCGAACAGCAGGAGCCGGGCGCAGTGTTCGGGGTGGAGCTGGGCCCAGCGGTAGGCGACGGCGCTGCCGTAAGAGGCGCCGAAGACGTTGACGGGGCCCGGGGCCACCGACCTCAGCAGGTGGTCGAGCGCGCCGGTGAGGAAGTCGAAGCCGCACTCCGGCGGCAGCCGGTCGGCGTCGCCGCCGCCGGGCAGGTCCATGGTGATCACGGTCGCGTCGGCCAGGAACCCCTGCTCCACCCGCCCCCAGCCGTCCTTGGTCTGGAAGGCGCCGCCGACCAGGACCACGGGTGCCAGGCGGGCGCCTGGCCGGTGCACGATCCGCCCCTCGTACGCGAGGCCGCCGAAGGTGAGCGGAATGATCTCCTCCCCGGCAGCGGTGAGCGTCGTCACGAGTGCGTCTCCGTTCGCTGGGCAAGCGTCGCTTGCGGTGTTCACGAGAGCAACGAGCACTGCGGGGGTGAGGTCACAGCCGCCGGGCGCGGAGGGGCCGCGCGGCGGGGCCGCCAAGGCTTCGACCAACGGCTTTGTGCGGAGGGGGAGTTCGCGTTCGAAGGGTCACCCGCGACGGCCGGACGGCGGGAGCGGACCGGTGCGGATGGGCACGGACGTGGGTACGGGCGTACGTACGAGCGTAGGTACGAGTACGAGCGCGCCGCCCCCGGCCCCGGCGCCCCGGCCCCGCGCCGCCCCCGCCCCGTCAGCCGACGCGCTCGTCGATCAGCCGGAGCCGCTTCCCGGTCCGGGGGTTGCTCACGAGGCCGTCCGGGGCGACCCACTCGATGGCGAGCGGGTGGATCAGACCCAGCTCCAGCGTCTCGGCGAAGTCCTCGACGTGCACGCGCGCCGTGAGGGCCCGCTCCAGCTCGGCACGGCCCTCCCCCGATTCGGAACCGCCCTCCCCAGCGAGCCGGAGCACGAGCTCGTCCAGCCCCTCTCGGTGCCGCACCACGGCCTGCATGCCGACCGACCGGCCCGCGCCGTCGGCGCTCGCCACCAGCCGGTGCAGCCCCTCCAGGTCCACATTGACCGTGCCGACCTTGGCCTCCTCGCCGGAGCGGCCGAGCAGCCGGAACCGGCGGCGGGGGAAGTCGACCCACTCGGCGAGGTCGCCGACGGGGTAGCGCAGCAGCGGCATCAGCCGCCGCGTGAGGTCGGTGACGACCACCCGGCCGGGCTGCCCCGGCTCCTCCACGACCTCGCCGGTGTCGGGGTCCAGCAGCTCCAGCACCTTGTCCCCGAACGCCTCGTGCACACGCGTGTCGGGCTCCCCCGCGACCGGACCGCCCAGTCCGCCCGCGTCCACGCTGCCGTAGCCGCCGGAGCGGACCTCGGCGTTCGGGAACGCGCGGGCGATGAGGGCGAGCTGATCGTCGTAGAACGCCTCCCCGCCGAACAGCACCAGCCGCACGTCCGGCAGCGACCCCACCGACTCGACGGCCTCCGCCGCCAGTCGGCACAGCGAGGTGGGCGGGGCGGCCACCACGGTGGCGGCGAAGTCGCGCATGACGCCGACCGCGAAGTCGAGCGGCGCGTTGCCGCTGATGGGCAGCTGCACGGTGCGTACGGGCAGGTCCTGCACGCAGTCGTAGAGGAAGACGAAGCTGGGGTAGAGCCGCCCGGCGTAGAAGAGATTGGCGACCCGGTCGCCGTCGCGCAGCCCCGCGGCGACCAGCGCCTCCCCGAACCGGCGGCCCGCCGACCGCCACTCGTCCCAGGTGTAGACGGAGATCCGCGGCGCGGAGGTGGTGCCTCCGGTGTTGAAGACGACGCCGTCCGTGTGCGGCCCGGTCATCACCCGGCTCTCGCGCAGGCCGTGCGCCGCCCAGTAGTCGCGCATGGGGATCAGCGGGAGCGCGGCCAGCTCCGCCGTGCCGTCGGGGAGGTCCGCGTACAACTCCCGGTAGAACGGCGAGCGTTCGCGGACGAACTGGATGAGCTCTGCGATCTGCGGATCCTTCACGTGCTTCAACTCCCTGACGACGCACGGCGAGAGCGGCCGACAGACCGCCGTCACCACATGTGATCGCAGGCTAACCCACCGAAGTCGCCGCCTCGCAACCCGCCAGCTCACCGGGGGTCCTAGGCCCAACGGACCACTCGGCTCCCCCCTCTACACACCTGTCACTTCCGTACAGTCATACGCATGCCACCGACTTCCGAGCCCGCGAGCACGACGACAGCCGTGACCGCTCCCGACGGCGCCCCGAACCTCGACCTGGACGCCTACCTGGCCCGCACCGGCTGGACCGGCGAGCGGCGGGCGACGGCGGAGGCGCTGCGCTCGCTGCACCGCGCGCACCTGCACAGCATCCCGTTCGAGAACCTGGACGCCCTGCTCGGCTCGGCCCCCTCGCTGGCCCTGCCCGACCTGGAGGCGAAGCTCGTGCGCGGCGGGCGCGGCGGCTACTGCTTCGAGCACAACACCCTCTTCGCGGCGGTGCTCAGGTCCTTCGGCTTCCATGTCACGCCGCTCACCGCGCGGGTGCTGCGGGCCGGAGGCCCCGCTTCCGTACGGCCGCGCACCCACATGCTGCTGCTCGTCCGCGTCCCCGGCGAGGAGCACCGCCATCTCGCCGACGTCGGCTTCGGCGGCGCCACGGGTCTGCTCGAAGCGGTCCCGCTCGTCGCGGACACCGAGTTCCGGGCCGGCCCGCGCCGGCACCGCCTGGTGCGCAGGGAGCACGACGGGCCGCTGGACCTGTGGGTCCTCCAGTCCCCGGAGGACGGGGCGTGGGCCGACCAGTACGCCTTCACCCTCGACCCCGTCGTGCACGCGGACATCGAGGTCGTCAACTGGTACATGGCCACCCACCCCCGCTCCCCCTTCTCCCGCGTCCTGGCCGCCCACCGCGCCACCCCGGAGGGCCACTTGGCCCTCCGCGGCCGCACCCTCGTGGAAACCGCCCCGGACGGCGCCCACAAGGAACGCGAACTGGCCGACGCGGACGAGGTACTGCGAGTACTGGCCGACGACTTCAAGATCACCGCCCCGGAGGGCGCACGGGCGGCGGTCGCATCGGCGGAGGACCGCTCCTGACGACTGCGCCCCGGGCGGCGGCGGCAGCGGACACCGCGGGCCCCGGCCGAGCGAGCCCGGGTCGGCTAAAGGCTCCCGAACGGCGGAACGATCTTCACGATGATGACCACTCGCAGCCTCGGGGCGACCAGGAAGTGGAACCAGCCGCCGACGGCGTCCATGCGGCGCAGCCCGCCGGCCCGAGGGCCGTGGCCCATGTCCGTGACGTCCACGCCGACCGCGGCGAGTTCGACGAGCTGGCCCGCGAGACGTTCGACCTCGGTCACGATCTCGGCCGGCACACCTCCGGCGACGTGCTCGCGGTCCGAGTCGTATACCCCCAGCTCCAGGCTCCGGTGCTTAACGCTCCGCCCGAGCGACAGCGGCATAGGCGTCGTCGAGGATGCCCCCGATCTCGGCTGCGGCCCTGCGGACCTGTGCGGCGTCATCCGACTCGGCGAGGTCTTCCAGCTCGCGGAGGCGCACGGCGACGCGCGGCTGTCGCTGAATCTGCACATAAGCGGCCCACTGGGTGGCGAAGCGTCGCAGTGGGGCGAGGTCGGAGCCCTGCCTCGCCTGGTCCGCGGCCTGGTCCAGCTCACGGGTGAAGGCAGGAAGCGCCGCCGGAGCGATCTGGGCGATGGCCTGGCGCAGCGCGGTGACGGTAGCGGGCGGCTGCGGGATCAGAGGCTGCTCGGGGGCGCTGGCAGTCATGTTCTCTCCCATGGGCGCGATTCTGAGCCGTCTGCCCAGGGTACCCAGCCCGAACGGCCCCCCGTTCACCCTGATGAGTCGGCGGTCGGACCGCCTCCGCCGCCGTCCTCCGACCCGCCTGCCGCCCCGGTCCGGCCCGTCCGGCGCTTGGGCGCCCCGCCCCCGTCGCGCCCCTCAGACCCGGCTCTCGCTCCCCTGCGGGGCGGGGCCGTCCTCGCCGTGGGCCGGGGGGCCGGTGAGGCGCATGACGAGGGCGTCCACGTTGCCGGGCTGGTAGTAGCCGCGGCGCACGCCGATGGGCTCGAAGCCGAAGCGTTCGTACAGCCGCTGCGCGCGGTCGTTGTCGACGCGGACTTCGAGGAGCACCTCGTGGCACTCGAAGGCCGTGGCGGCGGCGAGGAGCTCGGTCAGCAGGCGGGCGCCGAGGCCGGTGCCCCAGTGGTCGCGGGCGGTGGCGATGGTCTGGATGTCGCCGGTGCCGTCGTTGGCGGCGAGGCCGCCGTAGCCGACGATGCGGCCCTCGGCGTCCTCGGCCACCGCGTAGCGGCGGTTGGCGCCCGGGCCGCGCGCGTGCGCCAGCTCGGACCAGAACAGTCCCTTGGACCAGGCGTCGTCCGGGAACAGTTCGCGCTCCAGCGGCAGCACCTGACCGAGGTCCCACCAGCGCATCTCGCGCACGGACACCGTGGCGGCGGAGGCGGTCACCGGGGCGTGACCACCTTGTAGTTGGCCGGCACCTTGGCGTCCGGGCGGCGCAGGTACATCGGCTGCGGGGCCGGCAGTTCCTCCCCCGCGGCGAGCTTCTCGGCGGCGAGGGCGGCCAGCGCGGCGGCGGACTGGTGCTGGGGCAGGTCGGCCCGTACGTCCCCGAAGTCGTCCGGGTAGAGCAGCGCGCCCGCGCCGACGGCGGGCAGGCCCGCGGTGGTCTCCGCGATGTCGGCGGGGCGGTCGACGGAGGGCTCGCCGAGGCGCGTACGGGCGTCGGCGTAGCGCGCCCAGTAGACCTCCTTGCGGCGGGCGTCGGTGGCCACCACGAACTCCCCGGGCAGCTCGGCCCCCCCGTTCGCCGTCCCGGCCGCGTACGCGATGCCGTCGAGCGTGCACAGGCCGTGCACCGGGACGCCCAGGGCCTCGCCGAAGGAGGCGGCCGTCACGAGGCCGACGCGCAGTCCGGTGTACGGGCCGGGGCCGACGCCGACGACGATGCCGGTCACGGAGGCGAGTCCCACGCCCGCGTCGCCCAGCACGCGGTCGACGGCGGGCAGCAGCAGCTCCCCGTGGCGCCGGGCGTCCACCTGGTTCGACTGGGCTACGACGGCGCCGCCGTCCCCGTCGTAGAGCGCGACGGTGACGGCGGGGGTGGCGGTATCAAGAGCGAGCAGCAGCACACCTACAGCCTACGGCGCGCGGCGGGGCGCCCTGTTCCCCGACCGGCTCGCGCCCACACGGGGCGGGCGGGGCGGCCGCGGCCGCCGACGGCGCGGCGGGGCGGCGGCCGGGTGCTACGGTCAGCCGCAAAGTCGTACGTAGGACGAAAGGGTGCGCAGCGTGGCACGCAGCAGCTCGGGGCCGGTCGTGGCCGGGCTCACCGCGGCGGCACTCGCCGTGGTCGGTTTCCTCGCCTTCCAGGCATCGGCCGCGCCGGACAGCCCGGCGAAGGCCGGCGCCGCGCACTCCTCCCCGTCCGGGCACCCGAAGGACAAGGGGAAGGGCAAGGGCGACGGCGGCAAGGACAAGGCGTCCACCGCCGTTCCGGCCTCGTCCGGCACCGGGCTGCGGGTCGTCTACGCGCTCAAGGCGAAGCGCGTGTGGCTGGTGGGGGAGAACGAGCAGGCGACGCGGACGTTCGAGGTCGCGCCGAGCTCGGTGAGCCCGGAGCCGGGCACGTACAAGGTCAGCGGCCACACCTCCAAGCTGACCGGTTCGGACGGCGTCCCGGTCGAGCACATCGTGCAGTTCCACATCGGGCAGGGCGGCATCGTCTTCGGCTTCAGCGCGGCGATCGACGGTTCGACGCCGGACCCGAACGCGCCGAAGAAGACGGGCGCGGTGCGCGAGCAGCGCGCGGACGGCGCCGCGATGTGGAAGTTCGCCACGATCGGCACGAAGGTCGTCGTGGTCCCGTAGGACCGTTCCCCCGTATGGGCTAACGCCTGAGCGCCTACGCGGCGTGGGGCCCGGCCTCGGCCGGGCAGTCCGTCCCGGCGCTCGCCGGGTCCGCCTCCGGAGCGGCGGCGGGCTCCGGGGCCGTCGGCGGGGTCGAGACGGCGCTGGCGGCGGCGCAGGACGCCAGCAGGTCGCTCATCGAGGGCTGCCGTTCCTCGTCACGCCGGGCTGCCACGGCAGCTGCGGGCTCTTGGGCCGACATGGATGCCTCCTGGGGCTGCTGGGGCGGACAGGTATGGGTTAGGTACACCTAACCGGCTCTCTACGCCTCCATGTGACCACGCGCGACACCGCGCGCGCAACATCTTCCCGACGGCTTGTCGGAATGTGAGCGGCGCCCCTCCGACGGAATGTGAGCGGCGCCCCTCCGACGGAACCCGCCGTACCGGCCGCCGGGCCGTACGGGCTCAGCCCGCCGAACGCCGAAGCCTTGAGATCCCCCGGCTCCCCGGCTACCCCAGGCCCCCCGGCGCCGTCAGATCCACACCCGCCCACCGCGCGCCCACGCCGGTCAGCGTCACCTCGCGCACATCATCGGCGTCGTCCTCGCCGCCCGGCGCGCCCACCGCCCGCTCGATGACGACGTGCAGCCGGTCCTCCGACAGCTCCTCGACCTTCCCGTCGCCCCACTCCACGACCACCACCGACTCCGGCAGCGAGACGTCCAGGTCGAGGTCCTCCATCTCGTCGAGGCCGCCGTTCAGCCGGTACGCGTCCACGTGCACCAGCGCCGGGCCGTCCCCCAGCGGCGGGTGCACGCGCGCGATCACGAAGGTCGGGGAGGTGACGGCGCCGCGCACGTCCAGCCCCTCGCCGAGGCCGCGGGTGAGCGTCGTCTTGCCCGCCCCCAGTTCGCCGCTGAGCAGCACCAGGTCGCCGGGGCCCAGCAGCCCGGCGAGGCCGCGGCCCAGCTCGCGCATGCGCTCGGGCGTCTTGACGGTGATCTGTGCGGTGGCGGCCACGGGCTCCGTGTGCGGGACGTTCATACCGGCCGATGGTACGGGCCCGAGCACCGTGATCTGGAGCCGCGCGCCCCGCGGGCCCGGCTCGTACGGGCGTCGGCACGCGGCACGCACCCGTACGAGCCGCCGGACCGCCCGGCGGAAGCACCGGAACGCCCGCCCGTGCCCGTAAAAGAGCCCTGTGAGGAGCCCCCTGGGCCCTTTCAGCCGCGCTTCGTGCCCTCGCCCGAGGCGGCGCGGGTGGTGAGCGCCTCGCCGGTGCCGGCCGCGGCCACCACCTCCGCCAGCCGTTCGTTCACGGTCTCGGGGTGCTCCAGCATGACCAGGTGCCCGGCGTCCGGCACGAGGGCCAGTTCCGCGTCGGGGAGGGCCGCCGCGATGGCCTCGCTGTGCTCGCTGGGGGTGATCAGGTCGCCCGCGCCCGCGAGGACGAGCACCGGCATGTGGTCGAACGCGCACAGCGCCTCGACCTTGTCGTGTTCGGCGAAGGCCGGGTAGAACTCGGCGACCACGTCGATGGGGGTCGCCTCGATCAGCCGCTCCGCGAACCGCGCCACCCCCGGATCGACGTCCTTCGCCCCGAACGAATAGCGCTTGACGACGCCTGCGAAGAGGTCCGCCGTCGCCCGCCGCCCCTTCTCCACCAGGTCGGCCTGCGAGCCGAGCGCCTTCAGCACGCCGGGCAGCACGCGCCGCACGGCGTTCATCCCGGCGACCGGCAGCCCGTAGTTGACGTCGGCGAGGTTGCCCGCCGAGGTGCCGACGAAGGCCGCGCCGACGACGCGTTCGGCGACCAGGTCGGGGTACTGCGCGGCCAGCGCCATCATCGTCATGCCGCCCATCGAGTGCCCCACCAGCACCAGCGGCCCCTCGGGCGCCGCCGCGTCGATGACCGCCTTCAGGTCGCGGCCCAGCAGGTCGATGGAGACGGGCGCGTTGCTCTCCCGCTGACCGCGCCCGCGCTCGGACCGCCCGTGGCTGCGCTGGTCCCAGTAGACGCCGCGGACCGCGCCGCGCAGGGCGGCCCGCTGGAAGTGCCACGCGTCCTGCCCGAGGCAGTAGCCGTGCGAGAAGACCACGGTGACCGGCTGCCGCGGGGGCCGCCGCCCGAACAGCCGCTTGCGCGGCGCCGCCCCCTCGGCCGCGCCGTCCGGCACGGCCTCGTCCACCTCGTAGTACAGCTCGGTGCCGTCCTCGGCCACGGCCGTGCCGGGTGTGCCGCGCAGCGTCCCGTACGGGCCCGCGGAGTCCAGCGCGAGGCGGGCCCGGCGCCGCATGCCGCGACCGACCGTGAGCCGCTCCAGGGCGACGCCCGCCGCCGCACCCGCCGCGACGACGCCTATCGCCGCTCCCGCCACCCCCGCGCCGCGCTTCCAGCCCCAGTTCAGTCCCGTGGCCGCGGCCGCCGCCGCGCCGCTCGTCGCCTCACTCATGCTTCGCCCCCCGTGGCATCGCTCTCACCTACATAGACGCGGGGCACGCGCGCGGAGATGCGCGTGACGACCTCGTATCCGATGGTGTTGGTGGCCAGCGCCCAGTCCTCGGCGGTCGGCTCGCCCCGGTCGCCCGGCCCGAACAGCACCACCTCGTCGCCGACCACCGCGTCGTCGCCGCCGAGGTCGACCACGAACTGGTCCATGGCCACCCGCCCCGCGACCGTGCGCGGCTTCCCCGAGATGAGCACGGGTCCGGTGCCGGAGGCGGCGCGGGGTATGCCGTCGGCGTAGCCGAGCGGGACGAGGGCGAGGGTGGTGTCGCCGGGGGTGACGTACTTGTGCCCGTAACTGACCCCATGGCCGCCCGGTACGCGCTTCACATTGGCCAGCGAGGCGGTCAGCGTCATCACGGGCCGCAGGCCGAAGTCGCCGGGCGCGCCGATCTCGGCGGACGGCGAGACGCCGTACACGGCGATGCCGGGCCGTACGAGGTCGAAGTGCGATTCGGGGAGGGTCAGGGTCGCCGGGGAGTTGGCCATATGGCGCACCTCCGGCTCCAGCCCCTGCGCCTCGGCGTGGCCGACGCTGTCCCGGAAGACCGACAGCTGCGCCCGGATGGAGGGGTGGCCGGGCTCGTCCGCGCACGCGAAGTGCGACCACAGGCCGGTGATCTTCAGAGTGCCGCGCTGCTCGGCGGCGCGCGCCGCGCCGACCAGGGCGGGCCAGTCGGCGGGCTGGCAGCCGTTCCGCCCGAGCCCCGTGTCGATCTTCAGCTGTACGCGCGCGACCCGGCCGGCCGCGACGGCCGCCGCCTCCGCCTCGCGCAGCGCCCACAGCCCGCTCACCGAGACGTCGACGTCCGCTTCGATGGCCTCGCGCCAGGGGTCGCCGGGCGCCCACAGCCAGCACATCAGCCGCCCCCGGTCGCCGGCGGCGCGCAGGGCCAGCGCCTCCTGCGGCGTGGCGGTCCCCAGCCAGGTCGCACCGGCCTCGCGGGCCGCGCGGGCGCAGGGCACCGCGCCGTGTCCGTACGCGTCGGCCTTGACCACGGCCATCAGCTCGGCACGGGGCGCACGGGCCCGCAGGGCGCGCACGTTGTCCCGCAGCGCGGCCAGGTCGACAACGGCACGAGCGCGCATCTGTGTCTCACTCATCACCGCCAGTGTCTCAGGCATCTCTGCTGCACAGCACGCGCAGCAGCGCGCTGAAGATCGACTTCGCGTTCGGGTATGTGGTGGGGGCACGCACTCCGCATACCCGTACCGCCCCGCACCAGACGACCCGCGGGCCGGGAACCGCCGCCCTGGCGCACCCACCCGATTCCCGGACACTGGGCGCATGAGGACTGGCTACAGCGTGGAGAAAGTACGGGCCGCCGAACGCGAGCTGATGGCACGACTCCCGGACGGCGCCCTCATGGCGCGCGCCGCCGCCGGGCTCGCCGCCGCCTGCGCCGACCTGCTCGGCCGCGTATACGGGGCGCGCGTCGCCCTGATCGTCGGCAGCGGCGACAACGGCGGCGACGCCCTGTACGCCGGGGCGCGGCTCGCCCGGCGCGGCGCGGGCGTGAGCGCCGTACTGCTCGCCCCGGACCGTACGCACCCCGGCGGCCTAGCCGCCCTGCGCGCCGCCGGGGGCCGGACGCTCGCGGCGGCCGACGGCGCGGACGCCGTGGCCCGCGCCGACCTCGTCGTCGACGGCATCGTCGGCATCGGCGGCAAGGGCGGGCTCCGCCCGGACGCGCGGGCCCTGGTGCGGGCCGCGACGGGCACGGTCGTCGCGGTCGACCTGCCGAGCGGCGTGAACGCGGACACCGGCGAGGTCGCCGGCGAGGCGGTACGCGCCGACGCCACGGTCACCTTCGGCGCGTACAAACCGGGCCTGCTCATCGACCCGGCGCACGAGCACGCGGGCGCGCTCCGCCTGGTCGACATCGGCCTGCGGCTGCCGCCCGAACCCGACATCGAGGCGCTCCAGCACGCGGACGTCGCGGCACTGCTGCCGCGCCCCGCCGCGGAGAGCGACAAGTACCGGCGAGGCGTCGTCGGCGTCGTGGCGGGCTCCGCCCGCTACCCCGGCGCGGCCGTCCTGACCGTCGCTGGCGCCCTGCGCGGCGGCGCCGGCGCGATCCGCTACGTCGGCCCCGGCTCGGACGCCGTCATCGCCCGCTTCCCCGAATGCTTCGTCTCACCCGGCCCGCCGAAGAAGGCCGGCCGCGTCCAGGCGTGGATCATCGGCCCGGGGCTGGGCGACGGCGAGGACGCGCGCCAGGCGATGTCCGACGTCCTGGCCTCGGACGTCCCGATCCTGATCGACGCGGACGCCCTGCACCTACTGCCTTCGGCCGACCGGCTACGAACCCGCCAAGCCCCCACCGTCCTGACCCCGCACGCGGGCGAAGCGGCAGCCCTCCTCGGCACGACCCGCGAAGAGGTGGAGGCGTCCCGCCTGTCGTCCGTACGGGCCCTCGCCGACCGCTACGGCGCCACGGCCCTCCTCAAGGGCTCCACCACCCTGATCGCCACCGCCGCCCACCCCGTACGCGCCAACCCCACCGGCACCGGCTGGCTGGCCACCGCGGGCAGCGGCGACGTCCTCTCCGGCGTGACCGGCTCCCTCCTGGCCGCGGGCCTCTCCCCCCACGACGCCGCATCCACCGGCGCCTACCTCCACGGCCTCGCCGCCCGCCACGTAGGCTCCCGCCCCCTCACCTCGGTAGAGGTCGCGTCAGCCCTGCCGGAGGCTTGGCGGGATGTGACGTCCTGACACCAGGGCCTACGCCCTTGAGGCCCTCCCAGGACCGGCCTGTTTCGCAGTCAGCCGCCGCCCACGACCAACGGCGGCTACTCGGTCACACCCAGATGAGCAGCCATTTCCCTTATGTCCTGAGTCAGCGTCCGCTTACGCGACCTGAGAATGTCGCTCACGATGTAACGGGCCATGGCCTGGTGCTTCAGCCACTCGCCCGAGGAGCGCCGGAGCTGGTCCAGTTCCGCCATGGCGTCCTGGTGGGACCCGAGGGCCACATGGGCCTTGGCCACGTCCAGGCGGTGCCGGTCCCAGCTGGTGGCGGTCGGCTTGCCGTAGTTGCGCACGGCCTTCCCGCTCAGCAGGCCGTCGTCCGCGCGCCGCAGCACCCCTCGCGCGTCGCCCGTGACCGACAGATCCTCGACGGCTTTCAGCTCCGCCGTGACGGGACCGAACGACCCCCAGTGGGACGGGAAGTCCTGCTGCTCCGCGTCCAGGGCGCTCGCGGCCGCGCCCGCCATCCGGCGGGCCTCCCGGACCACATCGGGCCGATTGTTGCGAACGGCCGCGGCGGCGACCCGCAGAGACAGCTCCCCCCAAACGGCCAACTGTCCGGGGGCGGCATCCGAGATGCGCGGCTCCATGTCCGCAGCCGTAACGGCGGCCAACTGCTCGCTCTCGTCGAAGCGGTCCTGCCGCAGCAGCAGCCAGCACATGCCGACCACCCCGGTGGCAGCGGTGAGCCTCTGCTCCGCCTCTCGGGCGAGCCGGATTCCCTCGGCGAGCGCGTGATACGCCATGTCGTACTGCCGGACCTGCGTCAGATACTTGCCCGCCAGCAGCAGCGCCTGGGCCCGCACAACCACGGCGTCCCGCCGCTCCTCGCCGTCCGACGCCGCCACGGTCGCCTCCGTGGCCCGCAGCAGTCCGGGCAGCTTCTTCGCCACGGAGGTATAGCGGTCGGCGTAGTAAAGCGCGTGCCCGTCCTTGACCTCCCGCCGCAGGACGGCGAGTTCCCCGGCCTCCCCGTGATCGGAGAACGTCGCGGCGATGCCCACCGGAGGCATCAGCGCCTTCCGCAGTTCCACGAGGTGACGCAGGTTCGCCTCGTCGCCGGTGACCGGCAGCGGGGCCTCCGTCGCGAACAAGGCCGACGTCGTCACGCCGAGGGCCCGGGCCAGTGCGTGCAGGGTCTCCACGCGGACGTCCCCGCCCTGCTCGACCTTGCGCACGACGGCCGGCGAGAGCTCCGCCTCATGGGCCAACGCCTCTTGGCTCAGCCCAGCCACGCGCCGGTACTTCCTGACGTTGTCGGCCAACCCTGTCGTCATAGGATCACCGCTCCCCTCACACCCACGGTATGCCCGGCTCCCACCCCCACGACGCGAACCCACCAAACCACGACCGCCCCAGGGACGGGGAGATGCCCAGTCCTCCCCACGGACAGGCACGGAAGGCACCCTACGGACGGGTACAGGGGGAGCCCCTCAACGCGGGGACAGCCCCAGAACCAGGCAGCGGCCACCCATCGCCCCACCCACACTCAACGCGGGGACAGCCCCCAGAACCAGGCCACGATCACCCCCACCTCCCCCACCCACCCCAAGAGCGGGACGAGCCCCACCCCCGCACCAGCTGCGGGTCCCCCCGGCGCGGGCCCCGGCCGCGGCCCCCACCTCCCCCACCCGCCCCAAGAGCGGGGCGGGCCCCAGCCGCGGGGCGCGGACGGGAGGGGGCGGGGGCGCAGGGGTAGGGGTTCGGGACGCTGACGTGTATTTGCGGGTCGGCTTACGGGAGGGGCCAGCCTTGGCAACACGCTGGCCGGCCCGTAAATATGCGGTCCCGGACCCCTGCCCCGGAGCCCCCGCCCCCGCACCCACCACCGACCCGCACCCGCTCACCACCGGCCCCACGACCGGCACCCGGCACCAGCCCCAAGCCGCCGCTACGCGACCCGGCGGCCCGGCCGCCCCCCGTCACCCCTCAGCGATCACCACAGCGGAAGCGACCCCGGCATCGTGGCTCAGCGACACATGCCACCCCCGCACCCCCAACTCCGCAGCCCGAGCCGCCACCGTCCCCCGCACCGACAGCACCGGCCGCCCGCTCGCCTCCGTCACCACCTCGGCATCCGTCCACAGCAGCCCCGCCGGCGCCCCCAGCGCCTTCGCCAGAGCCTCCTTGGCCGCGAAGCGCGCCGCGAGCGACGCCGGCCCCCGCCGCTCCCCGCTCGGCAGCAGCAGCTCCCGGTCCACGAAGAGCCGCGCCGCCAGCCCCGGCGTGCGGCGCAGCGCCGCGTCGAAGCGGTCGATCTCCGCGACGTCGATGCCGACCCCGATGATCATTCGACGGTCACCGACTTCGCCAGGTTCCGCGGCTGGTCCACCTCGTTGCCGCGCGCCGTCGCCAGCTCGCACGCGAAGACCTGCAAAGGCACGGTGGCGACCAGCGGCTGGAGCAGCGTCGGGGTGGCGGGGATCTCGATGAGGTGGTCCGCGTAGGGGGCCACGGCCGCGTCGCCCCGCTCGGCGATCACGATCGTACGGGCGCCGCGCGCCCGGATCTCCTGGATGTTCGAGACGATCTTGTCGTGGAGCACGGACCGCCCGCGCGGCGACGGCACCACGACGACGACCGGCAGATCGTCCTCGATCAGCGCGATCGGCCCGTGCTTGAGCTCGCCCGCCGCGAACCCCTCGGCGTGCATGTACGCCAGCTCCTTGAGCTTCAGCGCGCCTTCGAGCGCCACCGGGTACCCCACATGGCGCCCCAGGAAGAGCACCGTGTTCTTGCCGGCAGCGGCCACGGACCGCGCCAGTTCCCGTACGGGCTCCATGGTGCCGAGCACGTCGTCCACCTGGGTGGCGATCGCGGACAGCTCCCGGATGACGGAGCCGATCTCGTCGCCCCACTTGGTGCCGCGCACCTGCCCGAGGTAGAGCGCGACGAGGTAGCAGGCCACGAGCTGCGTCAGGAACGCCTTGGTGGAGGCGACGGCCACCTCCGGCCCCGCGTGCGTGTAGAGCACGGCGTCGGACTCGCGCGGGATCGTCGAGCCGTTGGTGTTGCAGATGGCCAGGACCTTGGCCCCCTGCTCGCGCGCGTGCCGCAGCGCCATCAGCGTGTCCATGGTCTCCCCGGACTGCGAGATGGCGATGACCAGGGTCCGCGGGTCCAGGATGGGGTCCCGGTAGCGGAATTCGCTGGCCAGTTCCACCTCGCACGGCATCCGCGTCCAGTGCTCGATCGCGTACTTGGCGATCATCCCCGCGTGGAAGGCGGTCCCGCAGGCGACGATCACCACCTTGTCGGCCTCGCGCAGCACGGACCCCGGCATGCGCACCTCGTCCAGGGTGAGCGAGCCGTTGGCGTCGATCCGCCCCAGCAGGGTGTCGGCGACCGCCTTCGGCTGCTCGGCGATCTCCTTGAGCATGAAGTAGTCGTAGCCGCCCTTCTCGGCGGCCGACGCGTCCCAGTCCACGTGGTACGCCCGTACGTCCGCGGGCACGCCGTCGAAGTCGGTGACCGTGACCTGCTCGCGGCGCAGCTCGACCACCTGGTCCTGGCCCAGTTCGACGGCCTCGCGGGTGTGCGCGATGAAGGCGGCGACGTCGGAGGCGAGGAAGGACTCGCCGGCCCCGATCCCCACCACCAGAGGCGAGTTGCGGCGCGCGCCGACCACCACGTCCGGCTCGTCGGCGTGCACCGCGACCAGCGTGAACGCGCCCTCCAGCCGCCGGCACACGCACCGCATGGCGTCGGCGAGGTCGCCGCCGGCGGAGAACTCCTCGGCCAGCAGATAGGCCACCACCTCGGTGTCCGTGTCCGAGGCGAGCGCGTGGCCGCGCCCGGCCAATTCCTCGCGCAGGGCGGCGAAGTTCTCGATGATGCCGTTGTGGACGACGGCGACGCGCCCCGAATTGTCGAGGTGCGGATGGGCGTTGGCGTCCGTCGGCGCGCCGTGCGTGGCCCAGCGGGTGTGCCCGATGGCGGTGGAGCCGGACGGCAGCGGCCGGGCCGCCAGCTCCTTCTCCAGGTTGGCGAGCTTGCCGGACTTCTTCGCCGCCGCGAGCTGGCCGTCCGCGAGGACGGTGACCCCGGCGGAGTCGTAGCCCCGGTATTCGAGCCTCTTCAGCCCGGAGATGACGACGTCGAGGGCGGGCTGCCCTCCCACATATCCCACGATTCCGCACATGCAGGCAGCGTACGGCCAGCCCGCCCCCGTGCGGCTCCGCCGGTTCAGTGACCGCGCGCCACCCGGTCTATCGCGTCCTGCACGAGGTCGAGGTATTCGACTTCTTCGCAGCGCGGCTTGGAGCCCAGTTCGTAGCGTTCGAGCGCGTCGGAGAGGTCCTCGCCGAGGTCCTCGTCCGGCAGCTCCGCGCTCAGCTCGCCGCAGACGCGGTGCGCGAAGTCGTCACGCCCTGCCGACGACCGGGCCCCGCGACGTAGAACAAGATCCAGAACAGACACGCAATCCCCAGGTCGTACGGGTCGGGAGACTGGAACGTAACGGTGACCCAGCGGTACGTACAGAGCACGTACACGACATGTACACAAGCGGACCGAATGTCTGCCGAATCATTTTCGGCGACGCCCGAAAAGGCACCCGCCCGAAGCCAGCACGCGCCCACCCGAAGGCGAAAGCAGCCCCCACCCCCAGCCAGCCCGCACCCACCCGAAGGCAAAGGCAGCCCCCACCCCCAGCCGGCCCGCACCCACCCGAAAGCCGCCCGCGCCCCCCGCGCACAATGGGCCCGTGCCGCCCTCTCAGAGTCACTCGCACCTCCGCGCCCACCACGCCACCCCGTACGTGGACCTCACCCGCGCCCAGTGGAGCGCCCTGCGCGAGAACACCCCGCTGCCGCTCACGGCCGAAGAGGTCGAGCGGCTGCGCGGGCTCGGCGACGTCATCGACCTCGACGACGTACGGGACGTCTACCTGCCGCTCTCCCGGCTCCTCAACCTCTACGTCGGGGCGACCAGCCAGCTGCGCGGCACGCTGAACACCTTCCTCGGCGAGGCCGGGAACGGCCACGGCGCGCAGTCCGGCACCCCCTTCGTCATAGGGGTGGCGGGCAGCGTCGCGGTCGGCAAGTCCACCACCGCCCGCCTGCTGCGGGAGCTGCTGGCGCGCTGGCCCGAGCACCCTCGCGTGGAGCTGGTCACCACCGACGGCTTCCTGCTGCCCAACGCCGAACTGCACCGGCGGGGCCTGATGTCGCGGAAGGGGTTCCCGGAGTCGTACGACCGGCGCGCCCTGACCCGCTTCGTGGCGGATGTGAAGGCGGGAATGGACGAGGTGACCGCGCCGGTCTACTCCCACCTCATCTACGACATCGTGCCGGGCGAGCGGCTGACCGTGCGCCGCCCGGACATCCTCATCATCGAGGGCCTCAACGTGCTGCAGCCGGCGCTGCCCGGCAAGGACGGCCGCACCCGCGTCGGCCTCGCCGACTTCTTCGACTTCAGCGTGTACGTGGACGCGCGGCCCGAGGACATCGAGGAGTGGTACTACGCCCGCTTCCGCAAGCTGCGGGCCACCGCCTTCCAGGACCCCTCCTCGTACTTCCGCAAGTACACGCAGGTCGGCGAGGAGGAGGCGCTGGACTACGCGCGCCGGAACTGGCGGACCATCAACAAGCCCAATCTGCTGGAGAATGTGGCCCCCACCCGCGGCCGGGCCAGCCTGATCCTGCGCAAGGGCCCCGACCACAAGGTGCGGCGGCTGTCCCTGCGCAAGCTCTGACCCCGCCTCTCACCCCCGACACACCCCCGACACCCCATTCGTCGACCCCCGCCTTCTCGACCCGTCCGGGAGCCCGGCAGTGCTGCACTTGAGGATGATGATTCCGGCCCACCGCACCGCGGAGGTGGTGCGGATCGTCGAGCGTACGGTCGGCACCGCGCACCTGGCCGTGCTGGCCGGCGCGGCCCGCAGCCCCGAGGGCGACGTCGTGCTGTGCGACATCGCGCGGGAGGCGGCGGACGGGCTGCTCCAGGAGCTGCGCTCCATCGGCATCCCGGAGTGCGGCTCGATCGCGGTCGAGGAGATCGAGCTGACGCTCTCGCGGCGGGCGGACCGCGCCGAGCGGGAGGCGCCGGGCGAGGGCGCGGACGCCGTGGTGTGGGAGCACCTGGAGGAGGCCACGCACGAGGAGTCCACCCTGTCGGTCACCTATCTGGTGTTCCTGACGGTGGCGACGATGATCGCGGCCTGCGGTGTGGTCCTCGACAACGCGATCCTGATCGTCGGGGCGATGGCGGTCGGCCCGGAGTTCGGGCCGCTGGCCGGGGTCTGCACGGCGCTGGTGCAGCGGGCCCCGCGCCTGGCGTGGCGCTCGCTGATCGCGCTGGTCGCGGGGTTCGCGGCGGCGCTGGTGCTGACGACCGGGTTCAGCCTCTTCATGGACGCGGCGGGGCTGTTCCACCAGAGCCAGGTCGAGGGGGCGCGCCCGAACACGGCCTTCATCTGGCAGCCGGACCTGTTCTCGTTCGTCGTCGCGTTCCTGGCCGGGGTCGCCGGGGTGCTCTCGCTGACGTCCGCGAAGTCCGGGGCGCTGGTGGGCGTCGCGATCTCGGTGACAACCGTGCCGGCCGCCGCCAATGCCGCTGTCGCGCTCGGCTACGGCGACTTCTCGCAGATGCGCGGCTCGGTCCAGCAGCTGCTGCTGAACCTCGCGGGCATCGTCCTCGCCGGCACGCTCACGCTCCTCGCCCAGAAGTTCTTCTGGGCGAAAGAGCGCGAGCGCCGCGCCGCCCGAGGCTGAGCCCGACCGCGACCGCGGCACCGCTCGCGGCCCCCGAGCCTGAGCCCGACCGACCGCGACCCCGACCGCCGCGCCTAGCCCAGCGCCGACTTCACCACGTCCGCGAGCCGGCTCGCGACGGTCCGCGCCTGCTCGATGTCCGCGGCCTCCACCATCACCCGCACCAGCGGCTCCGTGCCGGAGGGGCGCAGCAGCACCCGGCCCGTGGCGCCGAGTTCGCGCTCCGCGTCGCCGACCGCGGTGGCCAGCTCGGGCGAGGTCGTCACCCGCGTCTTGTCGACGTCGCGCACGTTGACGAGGACCTGCGGCAGCCGCTCCATGACGCCAGCGAGGTCGGCGAGCGTACGGCCGGTGGCGGACACCCGCGCGGCCAGCATCAGCCCGGTCAGCGTGCCGTCGCCCGTCGTGGCGTGGTCGAGGACGATGACGTGCCCGGACTGCTCGCCGCCCAGCGCGTAGCCGTGCCGCTTCATCTCCTCCAGCACGTACCGGTCGCCGACCGCCGTCTCGACGAGCTGGACGCCCTCGCGCTCCATGGCCAGCTTGAAGCCGAGGTTGGACATCACGGTGCCGACCACGGTGTTCTCGCGCAGCGTGCCCGCCTCGCGCATGGCGAGGGCGAGGACGGCGAGGATCTGGTCGCCGTCCACCTCCTCGCCCGCGCCGTCCACGGCCAGGCAGCGGTCCGCGTCGCCGTCGTGCGCCACGCCGAGGTCCGCGCCGTGCTCGACGACGGCCTCGCGCAGCTTGGCGAGGTGCGTGGAGCCGCACTCGTGGTTGATGTTGAGGCCGTCGGGGTCGGTGCCGATGGTGACGACCTCGGCGCCCGCCCGCGCGAACGCCTCCGGGGAGACCCGCGCGGCCGCGCCGTGCGCGCCGTCGATGACGACCTTGAGGCCGTCGAGGCGGTTGGGGAGCACGCCGATGAGGTGGGCGACGTAGTTGTCGAAGCCCTCGTCGTACACGCGCACCCGGCCGACGCCCGCGCCGGTGGGCCGCTGCCAGGGCTCGCCGGAGGCGTGCGAGTGGTACGTGTTCTCGATGCGGTCCTCCAGCTCGTCGGCGAGCTTGTGGCCGCCGCGGGCGAAGAACTTGATGCCGTTGTCGGGCATCGCGTTGTGGCTGGCGGAGAGCATCACGCCGAGGTCCGCGCCGAGCGAGCCGGTCAGATAGGCGACGGCGGGCGTCGGCAGCACGCCGACCCGCAGCACGTCCACGCCCGCGCTGGCCAGACCCGCCACCACGGCGGCCTCCAGGAACTCCCCGGACGCTCGCGGATCGCGCCCGACCACCGCCACCGGGCGGTGTCCCTCGAACGTGCCCGCTTCGGCGAGTACGTGCGCCGCGGCGACCGACAGGCCGAGCGCCAGCTCCGCCGTCAGGTCGGCGTTGGCGACACCGCGCACACCGTCCGTACCGAAGAGTCGTCCCACTGGTGTCCTCCGAGATTGCGTGGGGGCGCCGGGGCCGGCCCCCTGGGAAAAAGGCGTGCTGCGCATGGCGCGCGAAAGTGTCGGGCCCATGACCGGGGCCCGAAGACCAGGTATACGCCGCCGGCCGCCGATAGCCGAACGCCCCGGCGGCACGGAAAGTGCCGCCGGGGCGCAGGCGGGAGCAGCGTGAGCCGCGTGATTAGCGCTTGCTGTACTGCGGGGCCTTACGGGCCTTCTTCAGACCGGCCTTCTTGCGCTCGACCGCGCGGTCGTCGCGGCTCAGGAAGCCGGCCTTCTTCAGCGTGGCGCGGTTGTTGTCCACGTCCGCCTCGTTCAGCGCGCGGGCCACGCCCAGGCGCAGGGCGCCGGCCTGGCCGGACACGCCGCCGCCGGAGATGCGGGCGACGACGTCGTAGCGGTCGTCGAGCTCAAGCACCTTGAAGGGCTCGTTGACTTCCTGCTGGTGCACCTTGTTGGGGAAGTAGCCCTCAAGGGTGCGGCCGTTGATCTTCCACTGGCCGGTGCCCGGCACGATGCGGACGCGGGCGATGGCGTTCTTGCGACGGCCCAGGCCGGCGGCCGGCTGCGGGTCGCCGAAGCGGGACGCGAGAGACTCGCTCGTGTACTCGGTCTCCTCGGACTCGAAGGTCGCGTTGCCCTCGAAGTCCTCGGTGATCTCCTCGACGGGCGTCTCGGCGGTGGTCTCAGCCACGATTCTCCTCAGATACTTTCTGCTGGTCGGCGGTGGCCGGGACTAGCCCTGCTGAACCTGGGTGATCTCGAACGGAACCGGCTGCTGGGCCGCGTGCGGGTGCTCGGCGCCCGCGTAGACCTTCAGCTTCGACAGCATCTGACGGCCGAGGGTGTTCTTGGGGATCATGCCCTTGATGGCCTTCTCGACGGCCTTCTCGGGGTTCTTCTCCAGCAGCTCGTCGTAGCGGACGGACCGCAGACCACCCGGGAAACCGGAGTGGCGGTAGGCCATCTTCTGGGTCCGCTTGTTGCCGGACAGGTGCACCTTGTCGGCGTTGATGATGATGACGAAGTCACCAGTGTCAACGTGCGGCGCGTACACCGGCTTGTGCTTGCCCCTGAGGAGGGACGCGGCCTGGGTGGCCAGACGGCCCAGGACAACGTCCTGCGCGTCAATGATGTGCCACTGGCGCTGGACATCGCCGGGCTTGGGGCTGAACGTACGCACGGTCGTAGCCTTCGCTTCTTCAGTGATGGGATCTCCCCGAGTCCGCGAGGACCGAGGAGACGGGTCCTGTACTGGACCACCCGGACGATCACGACAGCCTATGCGGCGCTGCGGGGACGCAACCCGAGAGCCGGCCGCTGGTCATCGGCCCGGTGGACCGGCGTAAGGGCCCCTCGCGTGAGAACGACCAAGCCAATACGCATAACGAAATAGCAGAATACCGGGCCGCCCCCGCACGGGTCAAAACCGCACCGGTGAGCGCCCAGCACCCCACCGTACGACCCGGGCGCCGCCGAGGGCCAGCCTCCGCCGCCGCCCGGGGCCGGAGCGGCGAGGGACCTGACGCCGGCCGGGCCCCCGCCGGAGCGTTCAGCGCTTGCGCGCGACCCTGCTCTCGTCCCAGACCGGCTCCGGCGCCTCCCGCACCAGCCCGTCCGACCCGAAGACCAGATAGCGGTCGAAGGAGCGGGCGAACCAGCGGTCGTGGGTGACCGCCAGCACCGTGCCGTCGTACGCCTCCAGCCCCTCCTGCAACGCCTCCGCGCTCTCCAGGTCCAGGTTGTCCGTGGGCTCGTCCAGCAGCAGGGCGGTCGTGCCGGACAGCTCCAGGAGCAGGATCTGGAAGCGGGCCTGCTGCCCGCCGGAGAGCCGCTCGAACCGCTGCTCGCCCTGTTTCTCCAGCTCGTAGCGGCGCAGCGCGGACATCGCCTGGCCCCTGTCCCTGGCGTGCTCGGTCCACAGGATGTCCAGCAGCGTGCGCCCCTCCAGCTCGGGGTGGGCGTGCGTCTGCGCGAAGTGCCCGGCGACGACGCGCGCGCCGAGCTTCCACTCCCCGGTGTGGGCGACGTCGTCGCCGGCGAGCAGCCGCAGGAAGTGCGACTTCCCGGAGCCGTTCGACCCCAGCACCGCGACCCGCTCCCCGTAGAAGACCTCCAGGTCGAACGGTTTCATCAGGCCGGTCAGCTCAAGGTTCTTGCAGGTCACGGCGCGTACGCCGGTACGCCCGCCCTTGAGGCGCATCGTGATGTCCTGCTCGCGCGGCGGCTCCGGCGGCGGGCCGGCCTCCTCGAACTTCCGCAGCCGGGTCTGCGCGGCGGCGTAGCGGGAGGCCAGCTCATGGCTGATCGAGGCCGCCTGCCGCAGGCTGAGCACCAGCTTCTTGAGCTGGGCGTGCTTCTCGTCCCAGCGCCGGCGCAGCTCCTCGAAGCGCGCGAACCGCTCCTTGCGGGCCTCGTGGTACGAGCCGAAGCCGCCGCCGTGCACCCATACGTCGCTGCCCGCCGGGCCCGGCTCGACGCTGATGATCTTCTCGGCGGAGCGGGCGAGCAGCTCGCGGTCGTGGGAGACGAAGAGCACGGTCTTCTTCGTCTCGCGCAGCCGCTCCTCCAGCCACCGCTTGCCGGGCACGTCGAGGTAGTTGTCGGGCTCGTCGAGCAGCAGCACCTCGTCCGTGCCGCGCAGCAGCGACTCCAGGACGAGCCGCTTCTGCTCGCCGCCGGAGAGGGTGCGCACCTCGCGCCACTGGGCCCGCTCGTAGGGGACGCCGAGGGCGGCCATGGTGCACATGTCCCAGACGGTCTCGGCCTCGTACCCGCGCGCCTCGGCCCAGTCGGAGAGCGCCTGCGCGTACGCCATCTGGGCGGCTTCGTCGTCGCTGGTCATGATCGCGTGCTCGGCGCGGTCGACGGCCTCCGCGGCCTCGCGGATGCGCGGCTGGGCGACGGAGACCAGCAGGTCGCGCACGGTCCGCTCGTCCCGTACGGCGCCGACGAACTGGGGCATCACGCCGAGCCCGCCGCTGACGGTGACGGTGCCGCCGTGCGGCTGGAGCTCCCCGGCGATCAGCCGCAGCAGCGTCGTCTTGCCCGCGCCGTTGGCCCCGACCAGCGCGACCGCGGCGCCTTCGCCGACCCGGAACGAGACATCGCCGAGCAACACCCGCCCGTCCGGAAGGTAGTACTCCAGATGTCCCGCTTCCACGTGTCCCATGGTCCCGAATTCTCTCTGCTGACCGGGGCCGCGACCAACCGCTTTTCCGTGCCGGGGGCGCGGCCGGCGCGGTGCGCGCCGGGCCCGTCCGCGCGGGGTCCGCTCCGGCGACGCCCCATAGGAGCGGCCCTCCCATAAGATGCGCGCCATGAGCTTTGGGCAGGGAGGGCCGTACGAGGCCCCGGGGGGATCTCAGCCACCGCGGCAGCAGGGCGGGCCGCCCGGTCAGCCGCACCACCAGGGGCAGCCGCCCTACCAGGGGCAGTACCAGGGGCAGCCCCCGTATCCGGGGCAGCCGAACCAGCCCGCGGACCTGCCGGGGCAGGGGCCGACGCCGGACTGGGCGGCGCTCGCCGACGACACCGCGGCGCGCGGCCGCCGCCGCAAGTGGTTCCTCCTCGGCGGCGGCGCGCTCGCGACGGCCGCCATCGCGGCGATCGTGGCGACCGCGGTCGCCAGCTCGCACCACGGCACGTCCGCGAACGGCCTGCCCTCGCCGCAGGACCTGCCGAGCACGTCCGGCTCGCCCGAGCCGACCTTCTCCGACGTCGCGCCGCCGCCCCCGCCGGACCCGCGCGACTTCATCGCCAGCGCCAAGAAGGACACCGCGCCGCTCTCCGCGGACACCCTCTTCCCCGGCAAGAAGATCGCCAAGGGCAGCAGCACGTACGCCAAGGCCGCCACCGACTCCACCGCGAACTGCGCCGCGGCCACCCAGGGCGCGCTCGGGTCCGTACTCACCGGCAACGGCTGCCGCGAGGTCATCCGCGTCACCTACGTCAAGGGCGGCGTCGCGGTCACCGCGGGCGTCGCGGTCTTCGACACGAAGGCCGCGGCGGACAAGGCCAAGGAGCAGGCCAAGGGCAACATCGCCTCGCTCGCGGGCGGCGAGGCGCCGAAGTTCTGCCGGGGCAAGGCGTGTCGGCTGACCACCAACTCCGAGGGCCGCTACGCATACTTCACGGTCTCCGGCTATACGAACGGGACGTCCGTGCCGTCCTCGGACACCGAGGCGCTGAACGCGGGGCGCGATGTGGCGACGTACGTCTTCCAGCGCATCCTCGCCCGCGGGGCCGCCCAGGCGTCGGCCGCGGCGGCCGCCGGCCGCTGACCCCGGCCGGGGGCGCGCCGGGAAAACCCCGCGCCCCCGCCGAGCGGTTCCCACCGAGCAGCCCCCGCCGACGGGCCCCGGCTCAGCTGTCCTGCGAGTCCCCGGCCTCTCCCGCGTCGCCGTGCTCGACGTCACTGCTGCTGGGGGCCGTGGCGTGCCCCTTCTCCGCCTTCCGCACCTTCTCGACCTGCGCCTTCAGCAGGTCCTGCGGCATTTCGACGCGCTGCGGTTCGGTCAGGCTCGTGACGAAGAACATCGACAGGGTGGAGCCCGTGCGCACCACGGCGACCAGGCTCGGCGCCTTCTCGGAGGTGTTCACCAGCCGGTACGCGGCGGACTCGTCGCCCAGCTTCGGCGACGCGAGCTGCTGCACGGCGCTGAACTTCTGCTCCTCGCCCTCACCCGTCTTCATCCCGAAGCCGCTCGCGCAGCTCTCCGCGGCCTTGCGCAGATCGGCCAGCGTGCCCTTCGCGCCGCCGCCCTTGTACGCGGCCACCCGGACCATGCCCTGCAAGCCCTCGTAGTCCTTGCCGTCGCCGGTGCGGGCGAAGGTGTTGACCACCGACCGGACCGGCTTGGGGTCCGGGGAGGAGCCGAGCAGCGCCGCGAGCGGCTGGCACTCGGACCGGTCCGCCTCGGCGCCGCCCGCGCCCGCGGCGCTCTTCGCCGAGGCCCGCTCGATCTGGTAGCCGCTGACCTCTTTCGCCCCGAGGGACGCCTGGTCCAGGCGCTTCGCGCTCATCGGCTTGGGTTCGTCCCCGCCGGAGCTCCCGCTGCATCCGGCCGCCATCAGGGCGGCCGCGGCGGAAGCCGCCACGGCGGCCATCGGCCTGTATGCCTTCAACGCCATTGCCCCCTCGTCATCCGGTACGCGGACATCCTGTCGCGAACCCCCTGGGAAAGGGAACGGTAAATGGGAACGAACCTTCGGTTTTTCCCCTCTACCTTCTAATGGTCGCGCTCCCCCCACCCTCCCGCCGCCGCCACGGGCGCGTCAAAGACCCGCCCCGACGGGTTGCGATACCCCATGACTTTCGATACAAGGGCAATTCGCACCACGTCCTACTACTCCACTTGACAAGTCCTTTACTCATACATCTAGAGTTTGCTCACTCGAAGGAGCGAGCGCCCCACCGCACGCCGCCACGAGCGGTAGTTCCGTTTCCGGTCAGGGAGGGGCCCGCGCGTTGCCCATCGGGCGACCCGCGTCCGTACGCCATGAAGATCGCTTTCCTCATCCACAACGCCTACGGCATCGGCGGCACCATCCGCGCCACCTTCAACCTGGCCGGCGCCCTCGTGGCCCGCCACGAGGTCGAGGTCGTCTCGGTCTACCGCAGCGTGGACACCCCCCACCTGCCCGTCAGCCCCAAGGTCCGCATCACCCCGCTGATCGACCTCCGCAAGGACGCGCCGGGCTGCGACGCGGACGACGAACTCCAGCACCAGCCCAGCTCCCGGCTGCCCGACCCCGAGGGGTCGCTGCGCGTCTTCACCCGCCTCGCCGACCTGCGCGTCGCCCAGTACCTCGCGGCCACCGACGCCGACGTCGTGATCGCCACCCGCCCCGGCCTGCTCGTCTACCTCGCCGAGGCCGACGCCGACCGCCCCTTCCTGCGGATCGGCCAGGAGCACATGACGTACTCCTCGCACGTCCCGGCCGTCCGCGCCGCCCACGACGCGGTCATCCCCAAGATGCACGCCTTCCTGACCGTCACCGAGCAGGACGCGGCGACCCACCGCGAGCACCTGCCGGAGTCGAAGCTCGGCGCCACCGTCCTGCGCTGCCTGCCGAACGTCGTGCCCACCCCGAAGACCGAACCCTCCGACGGCGCGTCCAAGGTGATCGTCGCGGCCGGCCGGCTCGACGAGGCGAAGCGCTTCGACCTGCTCGTACGGGCCTTCTCCCAGCTGGCCGACGAGTACCCGGACTGGTCCCTGCGGATCTACGGCCGGGGCCCCGACCGGGCCCGGCTGCGCGCCCTCATCGACGAGCTCGGCCTGAGCGACCGGGCGTATCTGATGGGCCCCCGCTCCCCCATCGAGACGGAGTGGGCGAAGGCCGCCGTGGCCGTCTCGGCCTCCGACGCCGAGTCGTTCGGCCTGACCATCGTCGAGGCCATGCACTGCGGCGTCCCGGTCATCTCCACGGACTGCCCGATCGGCCCCCGCGAGATCATCGAGGACGGGGCCGACGGCATCCTCATCCCGGTCGGCGACGAGGCCGCCCTCGTCGCCTCGATCCGCAAGCTCATCGACTCCCCGGAGCTGCGCCGCACGCTGGGCGCCGCGGCCCGCGCCTCCGCCCAGCGGTACGCGCCCCAGCACATCGCCGTACGGTTCGAGGAGCTCGTACGGGAACTGCGCCCCGCGCTGGTCCCGGAGCCGCCCGCGCCGCCCGCGCCGGCCTCCCCCCTCCCGAACCTGGGCCTGCGCCGCGCCGCGGCCCGGCTCGTACGGCCGCTGCGCCGCAAGAGCGAACCGGCCGCCAAGGCCGCCCCGCCCGCGAGCGCCGCGCCCAAGGCCCCGCTCAAGCCGCTGCGCCCCAAGGCGTCCGCCCGCGTGACCCCCGACGGCGGGCTGAGCGTACGCATCCCGCGCGGCGGCGCGACCGGCGAGCGCCTCGCCCTCGTCGGACGGCTGCGCGGCACCGACGGCAAGGCCGCCGGGGAGCGGGTGAGCGTCCCGCTGGAGGCCCCCGCGTCCGGCAAGGGCCCGCTGACCGCCACCCTCGACCGGACGTCCACCCGGCTGGCCGAAGGGCGCTGGGACTTCCGCGTGGAGCGCGCCGACGACGGGAAGCGCGCGCGGGTCGCCGCGGCCCTCGTCGAGCAGGCGCGCCTGCTCACCCTGCCCCTCGTCACCGACGCGGACGGCGACGTCACCGCCTGGGTCCCGTACACGACCGCGGCCGGCTCGCTGACCCTGCGCACCTGGCGCCGCCCGTACCACGCCGAGCTGGACCGCATCGTCACCGGCCCGGACTCCGTCACCCTCACCGCCACCGTGCACGGCCGCACCGGGCCGCTGCCCACCGACGGCACGGCGGCGGTCTTCGCCCTCTCACCGGAGGACGACATGTACGACGTCGCCGTGGCCGTCACCGTTCTGGATGAACGGCGCTTCGAGTGCACGCTCCCCTACGAGCGGCTCCTCACCCGGCGCGGCACCTCGCACGACACCTGGGAGCTGCGGCTGCGGCTGCCCGGCGACGGACCGGCCACCGCCGTGCGGCTCGCGCTCGGCCGCCTCGCGGGCGACAACGTGGACCGCAAGCGCACCGACGTCGGCCCCGCCCGCGAACTGAGCCACCCGCTGCGCGGCACGGTCGCCGTGAAGCCCGTCTTCGACCCCGCGAACGATCTCACCATCGACGTCAAAGACGTGACCCTCGCCACATATTGAGCCGTACATGCAACCGAATTCCCCATGAACAGTCTTTTACCCTGGGATCGGAATGCGCGGAACCACATCGCTCCGGTCATGATGGGACGATACGGATATCCAGCCCAGGGGGAGGGAAAGCGCTCGCGAAGACCACGCGCCGCGCATCCACCGCTATGAAGATCTCTTTCCTCATCCAGAACGCCTACGGCATCGGCGGCACCATCCGCTCGACGTTCAACGTCGCCGCGGCCCTGGCCGCCCGCCATGACGTGGAGATCGTCTCCGTCTACCGCACCCAGGCCGCGCCCCGGCTGACCCTGCACCCCAAGGTCCGCCTGGTCTCCCTGCTGGACAAGCGCCCCGACGTGAGCGGCAACATCGCCGAGGACCCGCTGCTGGAGCAGCCCACCGCGCTGATCCCGCCGATCGAGGCGAAGGGCGCCCAGTTCAACGCGCTCACCGACCGGACCCTCGCCGACCACCTGGCCCGCACCGACGCCGACGTCGTCGTCGCCACCCGCCCCGGCCTGGTCATCTACCTCGCCGAGTACGGCCAGAGCCGCTATCTGCGGATCGGCCAGGAACACCGGATCTACGGCACCCACGAGGCCAACATCCGCGCCGCCCAGGACGCCGCCATCCCGCACCTGGACGCGCACACCACCGTCTCCGAGGCGGACGCCGCCACCCACCGCGCGCAGTTCCCCGGCGTGAAGACCAAGCTCATCGCGCTCCCCAACGGCGTGCCCGCCTCCGACATCGAGCCCTCCGACGGCAGCGCCAAGCTCGTCGTCGCCGCGGGCCGGCTGATCCCGGTGAAGCAGTACCACGTCCTGGTCGACGCCTGGGCCAAGGTCGCCGCCCAACGCCCCGACTGGAAGCTGCGCATCTACGGCCGCGGCCCCGAGCACGCCGCCCTGCGCACCCGCATCGACGGACTCGGCCTCAACGAGCACATCACCCTCATGGGCGCCCAGTCCCCCATCGAAACCGAATGGGCCAAGGGCTCCATCGCCGCCGTCACCTCGCGCGAAGAGTCCTTCGGCATGACCATCGTCGAGGCCATGCACTGCGCCGTCCCGGTCGTCGCCACCGACTGCCCGCACGGCCCCGGCGAGATCATCGACGACGGCAAGGACGGCCTGCTCGTCCCCGTCGGCGACCCCGAGGGCATCGCCAAGGGCCTCCTCAAGCTGATCGAGGACGACGACCTGCGACAGTCCATGGGCCGCGCCGCGGCCCTCTCCGCCCAGCGGTACGCGCCGGAGCACATCGCCGCCCGCTACGAGCGGCTCATAGAAGAACTGCGCGGCGGAAACGAGGAGCAGAAGCCCGCCACGGTCCCGCTCTCCCTGATGCTGCGTCGCACCGCCGGCAAGCTCGTACGGCCCTTCCGCCGCAGCGCCACGAGCAACGCCGTGCCCGTGAAGAGCGCGATCAAGGACATAGTCCGCAAGCCGCTCCGGCCCACCGCCTCCACCCGCATCGACGCCGACGGCAACATCGTCGTCCTCGTCGCCCGCCAGGGCCTCACCGGCGAGGACCTCACGCTGACGCTCACCCGCCGCGGCGAGGACGACACCGTCTCGATCCCCCTGGCCACCACGGCCGACGCCACCGCCCCGTACACCGCCGTCCTCACCCCCCACGAGCTGTCCCTGGCCGAGGGCCGCTGGGACCTGCACGTCGTACGGGCCGACGACGGCGCCCGCCGCCGCGTAGCCTCCACGTTCGCCGAGGGCCGCGGCCTCCTCGGCAAGGAGCCCCACCCCGGTACCCCCTTCACCTGGGCCATCCCCTACCCCACGGTCGACGGCAACCTCTCCCTGCGCGCCTGGCGCCGCACCGCCCACGCGGAGGCCCGCACCCTGCGCACCGAACCCGCCGCCTTCACCGTCGAGGGCACCCTGCACGGCGCCGCCTTCGCCCCGGACAGCAAGCCGCACGTGACCGCCGCCCCCCGCGGCGAGAGCGCGGCCCAGCCCTTCACCGCCGAGGTCACGGTCGCCGACGAGACCCGCTTCTCCTTCACCGTCCCGTACGAACAGGTCCACAAGGCCCGCGCCGGCGCCACGGACGAAAGCCCCGTCTGGGACCTGTCCCTGCGCCTCGCCCCGGGCGCCCCGTTGATCCGCATCGGCCGCATCATCGGCGACATCGTCGACCGCAACAAGACCGACATCTACCCCACGACGGCAGGCGTGCGCCCGTACATCACGATGGCGAGCAACTTGGCGGTCAACGCCCCCAACAAGAAGTGACGATCCGCCAACCGGATTAAGCGACCCCCAGGCGCAGACTCCATCGGCCACGGCCAAGAGATGACGAGCCGGGGCGGCCGCTCACGCACGGGAGGGGCCGGGTTCGCAGGGGTGGGGGTCCGGGACGCTGACGTGTATTTGCGGGCCGAAGTGCCGGGTCCCGTAAAAATGCCGGGTGAGCGGCCCGTAAATATACGGTCCCGGACCCCCGCCCCGGAGAGCCCGGCCCCGCACCCCGACGCACCGCGCCCCGCCCCCCGGAGAGCCCGGCCCCGCACCACCCACTCAGCAGCAGCCAACCCCCGGCAGAGTCCGCTTGTTACGAGCGGCGAGATTACGAGCGGCAAGCTCCCCGTCCGCCGGATATCCGACCTCTTCCAGCGTCAGCCCATGCGGCCGCACCACATGCACCGCGGAATCCCGCACCCCCGCCGCCAGCACCTTCCCCGGCCACTCGACCCCCCGGTGCCCGTCCCCCACGAACAGCAGGGCCCCCACCAGCGACCGCACCATGTTGTGACAAAAGGCATCAGCCTGCACACTGGCGGTAACAACACCATCATTCCCCCGCTCCCAGCGAAACCGCTGAAGCGTACGAATAGTGGTGGCGCCCTCCCGCCGCTTGCAGTAAGCCGCGAAGTCGTGCTCGCCGAGCAACACAGCAGACGCCTCGTTCATGGCCTCGACGTCGAGCGGCCAGTCATGCCACAGCACATGGCCGCGCAGCAGCGGATCGACGCCGCCCACACGGTCGGTGACCCGGTACGCGTACCGCCGCCAAATGGCGGAGAACCGAGCGTTGAAGGCGGCAGGCGCCTCACTCACCCGCCACACCCGCACATCATGCGGCAGCCGCCCCGCAAGCCGCCGCAGCAGCTTCTCCGAGTGCTCGGCCCAGACACCGGCCGGCAGATCCACGTGCGCGACCTGCCCCCGCGCGTGCACCCCGGAGTCCGTACGCCCCGCGACCGTCAGGTCCACAGGCTCGGGGAGCCGCAGCACGGTCCGCAGCGCGGCCTCCAACTCGCCCTGGACCGTGCGCTGTTCACGCTGCCGGGCCCATCCGGAGAAGTCCTTCCCGTCATAGGAAAGATCCAGCCGAACCCGTACGAAGCCGGGAGCCACCTCGTCACTCACCACAAGCCCCTCTCCACCGATCAACCGAGCCGCCACAAAAGCGGACGGGCCCGCACCCCCTCTCACAAGGGAATACGGACCCGTCCGTACCACGCAAAACGAGCGAGCGTCAGGCGTCCTTGGACTCCTCGGCCGGAGCCGCGTCCTCGACAGCCTTCTCGCCCTCGGCGCCCTTGGCGGCCTCGGCGCCTTCGGCGTCCTTGGCGGAACGCTTCGTGGCGGCCTCGGCCTCACCGACAGCGGTCTGCTGCACGGTCAGGGCCTCGACGAGCTCGATGACGGCCATCGGGGCGTTGTCGCCACGACGGTTGCCGATCTTGGTGATGCGCGTGTAACCGCCGGGGCGGTTCTCGTAGCGCGGCGCGATCTCCGTGAAGAGCGTGTGCACGACGCTCTTGTCGGTGATCGTCTGAAGAACCTGGCGACGGTTGTGGATGTCGCCCTTCTTCGCCTTGGTCACCAGACGCTCGGCGACCGGACGGAGCCGGCGCGCCTTGGCCTCGGTGGTGGTGATGCGGCCGTGCTCGAACAGCGACTTCGCGAGGTTCGCGAGCAGGTGACGCTCGTGCGCGGCGCTGCCGCCCAGACGGGCGCCCTTGGCGGGCTTCGGCATGGTCTTTCTCCTTCATTTCTGCACCGGCCGTATCAGGTACCGATGTCAGTTCCCGACGAGCGGTCGCCCGCCGGAAGCATTCAGTGGTGCGCGAACGAGCCGCCCGCGGCTCAGTACTGCTCGGTCTCCACGAACCCGGCGTCCGCGTCGTCGTCGGCGCCGAAGGCGTCGGCGGCGGCGGTCGGGTCGAACCCGGGAGGCGAGTCCTTGAGCGCCAGGCCCATGCCGGCCAGCTTCGCCTTGACCTCGTCGATCGACTTGGCGCCGAAGTTGCGGATGTCGAGCAGGTCCGCCTCGGAGCGGGCCACGAGCTCGCCCACCGAGTGGATGCCCTCACGCTTGAGGCAGTTGTACGAGCGGACCGTGAGCTCCAGCTCCTCGATCGGCAGCGCCAGATCGGCGGCGAGGGCGGCGTCCGTCGGGGACGGGCCCATGTCGATGCCCTCGGCGTCGATGTTGAGCTCGCGCGCCAGACCGAACAGCTCGACCAGCGTCTTACCGGCGGACGCCATGGCGTCGCGCGGCCGCATGGCCTGCTTGGTCTCGACGTCGACGATCAGCTTGTCGAAGTCGGTGCGCTGCTCGACACGGGTCGCCTCGACCTTGTACGTGACCTTGAGCACCGGCGAGTAGATGGAGTCGACCGGAATCCGGCCGATCTCCTGGCCCACCTGCTTGTTCTGCACGGCGGAGACGTAGCCGCGACCGCGCTCGACGGTGAGCTCCATCTCCAGCTTGCCCTTGCCGTTGAGCGTGGCGAGGACGAGGTCGGGGTTGTGCACCTCGACGCCGGCCGGCGGGGCGATGTCGGCGGCGGTGACGAGGCCGGGGCCCTGCTTGCGCAGGTACATGACGACGGGCTCGTCGTGCTCGCTGCTGACGACGAGCTGCTTGATGTTGAGGATGAGGTCGGTGACGTCTTCCTTGACGCCCGGCACGGTGGTGAACTCGTGCAGAACGCCGTCGATCCGGATGGACGTGACCGCCGCACCGGGGATCGAGGACAGAAGAGTCCGGCGAAGGGAGTTGCCGAGGGTGTAACCGAAGCCCGGCTCCAGCGGCTCGATCACGAACCGCGAGCGGTATTCGTCGACGACCTCTTCGGTCAGCGACGGACGCTGAGCGATAAGCATGTGTGTGTTCCTTCATTCGTGGACGCCCGCTATTTGACGCCCGCTGCAATACAAGGGTACGGGCGGTACGGCCCCGATGACCAGAAATCGGGTCCGCACCGCCCGCGACCGCGAGCTGTGCCTACTTGGAGTAGAGCTCGACGATCAGCTGCTCCTGCACCTGGGTGTCGATGACCGGGCGCTCGGGCAGGGAGTGCACCAGGATCCGCAGGTTCGACGCGTTCGACTCGAGCCACGCGGGCACGGTCTTCTCGCCGGCCTCGGCGCGGGCGACCACGAAGGGGGTCATCTCGCGCGAGGCTTCGCGGACCTCGATGATGTCGTTCACGGCGACGCGGGCCGACGGGATGTCGGTCTTGCGGCCGTTGACGACGATGTGTCCGTGACGCACCAGCTGACGGGCGTGGTCGCGGGACTTGGCGAAGCCGGCCCGGTAGACCACGTTGTCGAGGCGGGTCTCAAGGATGCGCAGAAGGTTCTCACCGGTCTTGCCGGTCTTCTGGTTCGCTTCCTTGTAGTAGTTCACGAACTGCTTCTCAAGGACACCGTAGATACGGCTGCACTTCTGCTTCTCACGAAGCTGGAGCAGGTACTCGCTGTCCTTGGTGCGCCCGCGACCGTGCTCACCCGGGGGGTAAGGACGGATCTCGATCGGGCACTTCGCGCTCTCGCACTTGCTCCCCTTGAGGAAGAGCTTCTGCTTCTCCCGACGGCAACGCTTGCAGTCGGCCCCGGTATAACGCGCCATATTATATTTTCTCCTACTTCAGCTGGTCAGACGCGGCGGCGCTTCGGCGGGCGGCATCCGTTGTGCGGAGTCGGGGTGACGTCCTGGATCGAACCCACCTCAAGGCCGGTGGCCTGGAGCGAGCGGATCGCGGTCTCACGGCCGGAGCCCGGACCCTTGACGAACACGTCGACCTTGCGCATGCCGTGCTCCTGCGCGCGACGGGCGGCCGACTCGGCGGCCATCTGCGCGGCGAACGGAGTCGACTTGCGCGAGCCCTTGAAGCCGACGTGGCCGGCGGAGGCCCAGGAGATCACGTTGCCCGTGGGGTCGGTGATCGAGACGATCGTGTTGTTGAACGTGCTCTTGATGTGGGCGTGCCCGTGAGCGACGTTCTTCTTTTCCTTGCGGCGCACCTTCTTGGCTGCGCCCTGTCGGCCCTTCGGAGGCATGTATTACTCCCGTGGAGGTGGTCGGTCCTACAGCGAAGACCGCTGGTGGGCGTCCGCTGAGGACTACTTCTTGCCCGGCTTCTTCTTGCCGGCGATCGCGCGACGCGGGCCCTTGCGGGTGCGGGCGTTGGTGCTGGTGCGCTGACCGTGGACGGGCAGGCCACGGCGGTGACGCAGACCCTGGTAGCAGCCGATCTCGACCTTGCGGCGGATGTCGGCCTGGATCTCGCGACGGAGGTCACCCTCGGTCTTGAGGTTGGCGTCCACGTACTCGCGGATCTTGACCAGGTCCTCTTCGGCCAGGTCGCGAACGCGGGTGTCGGGGTTCACACCGGTGCTTTCCAGGGTCTCCTTGGCACGGGTGCGACCAATGCCGAAGACGTAGGTGAGGGCGACCTCCACGCGCTTGTCGCGCGGGAGGTCAACGCCTGCGAGGCGTGCCATTGATGTGGCTCCTGTGAGGTTCGGAGGTCTTCCGCAGCACCGTTCCCGTAAGAGTTACGAGCCGGGTCCCCGGCCTCCGCCGGGGGTGTCGTCCCCTCGCGGACGTGCGGCGAGGGGTCGGGTGTCTGCGTATGTACGTTTCGCTGTGCGTCGCGCGAAGTAACTGCGAAGTGCGTGGTCGTGCGTCAGCCCTGGCGCTGCTTGTGGCGCAGGTTGTCGCAGATGACCATGACCCGGCCGTGGCGGCGGATCACCTTGCACTTGTCGCAGATCTTCTTGACGCTCGGCTTGACCTTCATGGGATGTGAGGTTCTCCGGGTCAGTGCCGGCGCCCCGCCGTGAAGCGGGGCACTAGCAAGATCTACTTGTATCGGTAGACGATCCGGCCACGCGTCAGGTCGTACGGAGAGAGCTCCACCACGACCCGGTCATCCGGGAGGATGCGGATGTAGTGCATCCGCATCTTGCCGCTGATGTGCGCGAGGACCTTGTGACCGTTCTGGAGCTCCACCTTGAACATCGCGTTCGGCAGAGACTCGATCACGGTGCCCTCGATCTCGATGGCACCTTGCTTCTTGGCCACGCTTCGCCTTTCGAATCGGCTACCTTGATCGGCTCGCGGCGTGCCAGAAGGCAGGCGAGAGCCGACGTGTCAGTCTACGTCAGGGCACCCGGAAAGACGAATCCGGGATTATTGCCCAGCCGCGAAGATCCTTAAGCCAGGGGGTCCGGGGCCGTCTCGACGCCGTACTCGGCCAGCTTGGCCTTGCCGCCGTCGACCGCGGTGAGGACCAGCGGGCCCTCCTCGGTCAGCGCCACCGAGTGCTCCCAGTGCGAGGACCAGGTGCCGTCGTCCGTCTTGACCGTCCAGTCGTCGGCCAGCACGTGCGTACGGGCCGTCCCCAGGCTGACCATCGGCTCGATCGCCAGGCAGAACCCCGGCACGAGCTTCGGGCCCTTGCCCCGCTTGCGCGAGACGTAGTTCAGCAGATGCGGGTCCATGTGCATCTCGGAGCCGATGCCGTGCCCGCCGTAGTCCTCGATGATCCCGTACTTGCCGGAGGCCGGCCGCGGCTGGCGGCGGATGTAGCCCTCGATGGCCCGCGAGACGTCGACGAGCCGGTTGCCCTTGCGGACGGCCGCGATCCCCGCCCACATCGACTCCTCCGTGACCCGGCTCAGCTCGCGCAGCTCCGGCGCGTGGCCCTCGCCGACGAACGCCGTGAAGGCGGCGTCACCGTGCCAGCCGTCCACGATCGCGCCCGCGTCGATGGAGATGATGTCCCCGTCCTTGAGCACCGTGTCGGTGTCCGGGATGCCATGCACCACGACATCATTGACGGACGTGCAAATGGTCGCCGGGAAACCGCCGTACCCCAGAAAATTCGACTTCGCGCCGTGCTCGGCGAGCACCTTGCGGGAAGCGTCGTCCAGGTCCTTGGTGGTGGCCCCCGGCACGGCCGCCGCCCGCGTGGCCGCGTGCACCGCGGCGACGACCAGCCCCGCCTCGCGCATCTTCGCGATCTGCTCCGGGGTCTTGATCTCCACCATCCCGGCCAACGCCTTCCTGTCGTTCCTACGTCCAACACAACACTACGGCCGCGACACCCCAAGGGGCACCGCGGCCGTAACCAACCCAGCCCGTCCAACACGCGAGGACAACCCCAGCCGAGCCGAAACCCAGCCCGTCCGGCGTTTGAGGACCGGGGCCCGGGGCGGAGCCCCGAAAGCCCAAACCCAGGGCGTCAGCTAAGCGGCCTGCGCCGCAATGGCCTCCATGGCCCGCCCAGTGACCTCCGCCACCTTCCCCAGCGCGGAAATCGTCACTACAAGCCCCTGCGCCTTGTAGTGATCGATGATCGGCTCGGTCTCGCTGTGGTAGACCTCAAGGCGCTTGCGGACCGTGTCCTCACTGTCGTCCTCGCGCTGGTACAGCTCGCCCCCGCACTTGTCGCACACGCCCTCCTGCTTCGGCGGGCTGTAGATCACGTGGAAGGTGTGGCTGCTGTCCGTACGGCAGGTGCGCCGTCCGGCGATCCGCTTGACGACCTCGTCCTCGGGGACCTCCAGGTCCAGGACCGCGTCCAGCCCCAGCCCGTCGGCCTTGAGGAACGCGTCGAGCGCCTCGGCCTGCGCCAGGTTGCGCGGGAACCCGTCCAGCAGGAAGCCGCCCGCGGCGTCCTCCTGCCGCATCCGGTCCTCGGCCATCCCGATGGTGACCGAGTCCGGCACCAGACGCCCGGCGTTCATGTACTCCTTGGCCTGTTGGCCCAGCGGAGTGCCCTGGCTCATGTTGGCGCGGAAGAGGTCGCCCGTGGAGATGTGCGGGATCGCGAGGTTCTTGGCCAGGTACGCGGCCTGCGTACCCTTTCCGGCTCCAGGAGGCCCGACGAGGACGATTCGCATCAGCGGAGGAACCCTTCGTAGTTGCGCTGCTGAAGCTGGCTCTCAATCTGCTTCACGGTCTCCAGGCCGACACCCACGATGATCAGGATGCTCGTCCCGCCGAACGGGAAGTTCTGGTTCGCGTTGAGCGTCACCAGAGCGACGGTGGGCACCAGAGCGATCAGACCGAGGTAGAGAGAGCCGGGCCACGTGATGCGGTTCAGCACGTAGCTCAGGTACTCCGCAGTGGGACGACCAGCCCGGATGCCCGGGATGAAGCCACCATACTTCTTCATGTTGTCGGCGACTTCTTCGGGGTTGAAGGAGATTGCGACGTAGAAGAAGGCGAAGAAAACGATCAGCAGGAAGTACGTGACGATGTAGACGGGGTGGTCGCCCTTGACCAGGTTCTGCTGGATCCACACGGCCCAGCCGGCCTTCGAGCCGGTGAACTGGACGATCAGTGCGGGGATGTAGAGCAGCGACGAGGCGAAGATGACCGGGATGACACCGGCCTGGTTCACCTTGAGCGGGATGTACGTCGAGGTGCCGCCGTACGAGCGGCGGCCGATCATGCGCTTCGCGTACTGAACAGGGATGCGACGCTGCGCCTGTTCCACGAAGACCACCAGCGCGACCATCGCCAGCCCGCAGAGGATCACGAGGCCGAACTCCAGCCAGCCGCCGAGCAGCTTGCCCTGCATCTTGATGCCCCACAGACCGCTCGGGAAACCGGCGGCGATGGAGGTGAACATCAGGATGGACATGCCGTTGCCGATGCCGCGGTCGGTGATGAGCTCACCGAGCCACATGACGCAGGCGGTGCCCGCGGTCATGGTGACGACCATCGTGATCGTGGTGAAGATCGAGTGGTTCGGGACGATCTGGTTGCCGACGGTGCAGTTGCCGAAGAGCGCGCCCGTACGGGCGGTGGTGACCAGGCCGGCGCCCTGGAGCACCGCGAGGGCCACGGTCAGATAGCGGGTGTACTGGGTGATCTTGCCCTGCCCCGACTGTCCCTCCTTCTTGAGGGCTTCGAGGCGCGGAATCACTACGGTCAGCAGTTGGAGGATGATGCTCGCCGTGATGTACGGCATGATCCCGAGCGCGAAGATGGTGATCTGCAGCAGCGCGCCACCGCTGAACATGTTCACGAGGCCGAACAGGCCCTGCGCATTCTTGGACTGGTCCATGCACAGCTGGACGTTCTGGTAATTGATACCGGGAATCGGGACGTGCGCCCCGAGCCGGAAGATCACCATGATGCCCAGCGTGAACAGCAGCTTCTTGCGCAGGTCGGGCGTCTTGAACGCCCGGGCGAACGCGGTGAGCACGGTGCCTCCTGCGCCCCTCACGCAACTGCGCGAGAGGTGACGGTCTTGAGGATCGACGGGGATACGTATCAGTCAAAATCCGTGCGAACAGGCCGCACGGAAGCCAACAGTGCACGCCACCTTACCGGCGACCATGCCCCCCTTGGAACGACCAACCGGGGATGCCCCTTTTGGGACATCCCCGGTTGATGGGATCAACGAGCTCAGATGAGCTCGGTGACGGTGCCGCCGGCAGCGGCGATCTTCTCCTTGGCGGAGCCGGAGACGGCGTCGACCGTCACCTGCAGCGCCACGGAGAGCTCACCGGCGCCCAGCACCTTGACGAGCTCGTTCTTGCGCACCGCGCCCTTGGCGACCAGGTCGGCCACCGTGACCTCGCCACCCTGCGGGTAGAGCGCGGCCAGCTTCTCCAGGTTCACGACCTGGAACTGCTTGTGGGCGGGGTTCTTGAAGCCCTTCAGCTTCGGGAGACGCATGTGGAGGGGCATCTGCCCGCCCTCGAAGCGCTCCGGAACCTGGTAACGGGCCTTCGTGCCCTTGGTACCACGACCCGCGGTCTTACCCTTGGACGCCTCACCACGACCCACACGGGTCTTGGCGGTCTTGGCGCCCGGGGCAGGACGGAGGTTGTGGACCTTCAGCGGGTTCTGCTCACCCATGTCAGTCGACCTCCTCGACCGTCACGAGGTGCCGCACGGTCTGCACCATGCCGCGGATCTCGGGGCGGTCCTCCTTGACAACCACGTCGTTCAGGCGCTTGAGCCCGAGCGAGCGCAGGGTGTCGCGGTGGTTCTGCTTGCTGCCGATGTAGGACTTGGTCTGCGTGACCTTGAGGCGAGCCATTACGCACCCACCCCAGCACGCGCCCGCAGCAGAGCGGCGGGAGCGACGTCCTCCAGCGGCAGGCCACGACGGGCGGCGATCTCCTCGGGACGCTGAAGTCCCCGGAGCGCCGTCACCGTGGCGTGCACGATGTTGATCGGGTTCGACGAACCGAGCGACTTGCTCAGCACGTCGTGGATGCCCGCGCACTCCAGCACGGCGCGCACCGGGCCACCGGCGATCACACCGGTACCGGGGGAAGCAGGCTTGAGCAGGACGACGCCCGCGGCCTTCTCGCCCTGGATGGGGTGCGGAATGGTGCCCTGGATACGCGGGACCTTGAAGAAGTTCTTCTTGGCCTCTTCCACGCCCTTGGCGATGGCCGCGGGAACTTCCTTGGCCTTGCCGTATCCGACACCTACGGTGCCGTCACCGTCGCCCACCACGACCAGCGCGGTGAAGCTGAAGCGGCGACCACCCTTGACAACCTTGGCGACACGGTTGATCGCGACAACGCGCTCAACGTATGCGGTCTTCTCGGCGGCAGCGCCACCGTCGCGACCCTTCCGGTCCCGCCGCTCGCCGCCACCGGCACCGCTCCCGCGGCGCTGGGGTCCAGCCATTGGAATTACCTCTCTCTGTTACGTCCGCTAGCTCCGGAACCGGGGCTTAGAACTTCAGCCCGGCTTCGCGGGCGGCGTCCGCCAGAGCGGCAATGCGCCCGGCGTACTGGTTGCCACCGCGGTCGAACACGACGGCCTCGACGCCGGCGGCCTTGGCACGCTCGGCGACCAGGGCGCCGACCTGCTGGGCCTGGGCGCTCTTGTCGGCCTCGCCGCCACGGATGGAGGCGTCCAGGGTCGACGCCGACGCGAGTGTGTGGCCCGCGATGTCGTCGATGACCTGCGCCACCATGTGACGGTTGGAACGCGTCACGACGAGGCGCGGGCGCTCCGGCGTGCCGGAAATCCGCTTGCGTACGCGGATGTGGCGCCGCTTGAGGGCGGCACCCTTGCGGGCGTTACCCTTCGCGATCTTCACACCGTATGCCATGGCTTACTTACCAGCCTTTCCGACCTTGCGGCGGATGACCTCACCCGCGTACTTCACGCCCTTGGCCTTGTAGGGGTCGGGCTTGCGAAGCTTGCGGATGTTGGCGGCGACCTCGCCGACCTTCTGCTTGTCGATGCCCTCGACGCTGAGCTTGGTCGGGGACTCGACCTTGAAGGAGATGCCCTCGGGCGCCTCGACGAGGATGGGGTGGCTGTAGCCCAGCGAGAACTCCAGGTTGGAGCCCTTCGCCTGGACGCGGTAGCCGACACCGCTGATCTCAAGAGCCTTGCTGTAGCCCGTGGTCACGCCGGTGATCATGTTCGCCACCAGCGTGCGGGACAGGCCGTGCAGGGCCTTGTTCTGACGCTCGTCGTTCGGGCGGGTGACGGTCAGTACGCCGTCCTCACCCTTGGCGACCTCGATGGGCGCGGCGACGGTGTGGGAGAGAGCGCCCTTGGGGCCCTTCACCTGAACCGTGCGGCCATCGATGGTGACGTCCACACCAGCGGGAACCTGGATGGGCAGCCGTCCAATTCGCGACATTGGCTATTCCTCCGTTCCCGATTACCAGACGTAGGCGAGGACTTCCCCACCCACGCCCTTCTTGCTGGCCTGCTGACCGGTGAGGAGACCGTGGGACGTGGAGATGATCGCCACGCCCAGGCCGCCGAGCACCTTCGGCAGGTTGGTGGACTTTGCGTAGACCCGCAGGCCCGGCTTGGAGATGCGCTTGATGCCGGCGATCGAGCGCTCGCGGTTCGGGCCGAACTTCAGCTCGAGGACGAGGCTCTTGCCGACCTCGGCGTCCTCGACCTTCCAGCCGGTGATGTAGCCCTCCTGCTGGAGGATCTCCGCGATGTGCGACTTGATCTTGCTGTGCGGCATGGCGACCTCGTCGTGGTACGCCGAGTTCGCGTTACGCAGACGGGTCAGCATGTCTGCGATCGGATCAGTCATGGTCATGAATTGGCCTTCGGCCTCTCTCGCCGCGGTTTCCTGTCTGCGCCATCCCTCTCCCCGGTCAAGGCCGGGACGGGTGCGGTGCGGGGACCTACGGCGTAGTAAGCGACTTTAAGCGGGCAGAGCCCGCGTGCGGTCATGGGCGGCGGGCGCCCAACCCTTCAACTCTACGCGAGTATCCGGGTGGGGCCCGCCGTCCAGGATGCTTACCGAGAGCCCTGGTTTCCCAAGTCGGGAATTACCAGGAGCTCTTGGTCACGCCCGGCAGCTCGCCGCGGTGAGCCATCTCACGGAGGCACACACGGCAGAGGCCGAACTTGCGGTAGACGGAGTGCGGCCGGCCGCAGCGCTGGCAGCGGTTGTACGCGCGCACAGCGAACTTCGGCTTGCGGGCGGCCTTAGCGATCAGTGCCTTCTTCGCCACGGTCAGTTCTCCTTGAACGGGAAGCCGAGGTGACGAAGCAGGGCCCGGCCCTCGTCGTCGTTGGTCGCCGTGGTGACCACGGTGATGTCCATGCCCCGGACCCGGTCGATCTTGTCCTGGTCGATCTCGTGGAACATGACCTGCTCCGTGAGACCGAAGGTGTAGTTGCCCCGGCCGTCGAACTGCTTCGGGGACAGACCACGGAAGTCGCGGATGCGCGGCAGCGCGAGCGACAGCGTACGGTCCAGGAACTCCCACATGCGGTCACCGCGGAGGGTGACGTGGCAGCCGATGGGCTGCCCCTCGCGCAGCTTGAACTGCGCGATCGACTTGCGGGCCTTGGTCACGGCCGGCTTCTGGCCGGTGATCGTGGTGAGGTCGCGAATCGCGCCGTCGATCAGCTTGGAGTCGCGGGCGGCGTCGCCCACACCCATGTTGACCACGATCTTGGTCAGACCGGGGACCTGCATGACGTTCTCGTACGAGAACTGCTCACGCAGCTTGCCCACGATCTCTTCGCGGTAGCGCGTCTTGAGACGCGGCGCGTTGGTGGTGGCAGTCATCAGATGTCCTCACCCGTCCGCTTGGCAACGCGGATCTTGTTGCCCTCGTCGTCGAAGCGGTATCCGACGCGGGTGACGACCTTCTTGCCGTCCTTCTCCACGACGAGCTGAACATTGCTCACGTGGATGGGGGCCTCGGTCGTGACAATGCCGCCGGTCTTCGAACCACGAGCCGTCTGGCCGGCCTTGGTGTGCTTCTTGACCCGGTTGACACCCTCGACGAGGACGCGGTCGTCGGCGGGGTAGGCCACGATGACCTTGCCCTGCTTGCCCTTGTCCTTACCGGTGATGACCTGAACCAGGTCGCCCTTCTTGACCTTCATGGTTACAGCACCTCCGGCGCGAGCGAGATGATCTTCATGAACTTCTTCTCGCGCAGCTCACGGCCGACCGGGCCGAAGATGCGGGTGCCGCGAGGGTCACCGTCGTTCTTCAGAATGACGGCGGCGTTCTCGTCGAAGCGGATGTACGAGCCATCGGGACGGCGGCGCTCCTTGACGGTGCGCACGATGACCGCCTTGATGACGTCACCCTTCTTCACGTTGCCACCGGGGATCGCATCCTTGACGGTGGCGACGATGACGTCACCGATGCCCGCGTAGCGGCGACCCGAGCCGCCGAGAACACGGATGCAAAGGATTTCCTTGGCACCAGTGTTGTCGGCGACCCGAAGTCGCGACTCCTGCTGGATCACGTCTATCTCCTGATCGTCTGCCGGTTCCCGGCGAGGTCCGTGAACGCGTCACGGACCTCACCGAGCCTGGCGGAACTCTCCTGAGGGAAACCCCTCGGGAATTACTTGGCCTTTTCGAGGATCTCGACGATCCGCCAGCGCTTCGTGGCGGACAGCGGCCGGGTCTCCATGAGGAGGACGCGGTCGCCGACACCGGCGGCGTTCTGCTCGTCGTGCGCCTTGAGCTTGTTCGTACGGCGCATGACCTTGCCGTACAGCGCGTGCTTGACGCGGTCCTCGACGGCGACGACGACGGTCTTGTCCATCTTGTCGCTCACCACGAGGCCCTCACGGGTCTTGCGGAAGCCGCGCTCGTTCGTCTCAGTCACATTCATCTCGCTCATCAGGCGCTCTCCACCGTCTCGATGCCGAGCTCGCGCTCACGCATCAGGGTGTAGATCCGGGCGATGTCCTTGCGGACGGCCTTCAGCCGGCCGTGGTTTTCGAGCTGTCCGGTCGCCGCCTGGAAGCGGAGGTTGAACAGCTCCTCCTTGGCCTCACGGAGCTTCGCGACGAGATCCTCGTCGTTCAGCTCACGCAGCTCGGTCGCCTTGGTACCGGCCGCCATCACGACTCACCTGCCTCGCGCCGCACGATGCGGCACTTCATCGGAAGCTTGTGGGCGGCGCGGGTCAGCGCCTCCTTAGCGACCTTCTCGTTCGGGTAGGACAGCTCGAACATCACCCGACCGGGCTTGACGTTCGCGATCCACCACTCCGGCGAACCCTTACCGGAACCCATGCGGGTCTCGGCGGGCTTCTTCGTGAGCGGCCGGTCCGGGTAGATGTTGATCCAGACCTTGCCGCCACGCTTGATGTGGCGGGTCATGGCGATACGGGCGGCCTCGATCTGACGGTTCGTCACGTAGGCCGGGGTCACCGCCTGGATGCCGTACTCACCGAACGCGATCTCGGTGCCGCCCTTGGCCATGCCCGAACGCTTCGGGTGGTGCTGCTTGCGGTGCTTGACCCTGCGAGGGATCAGCATGTCGGTCAGGCCTCCGTTCCGGTGCTCTCAGCGGCCGGAGCGGCAGCGGCCTCGGCCTTGGGGGCCTCGGCAGCCGGCGCCGACTGCTGCTGGGGCTTGCGCCCACGGCCGCCGCGCTCGCCGCCACGGCCGCCACGGGCCGGACGGTCGCTGCCGCCCGCGCCACCGCGGGACGGGCGGTTGCCCGCACGCGCGGCCGCGTTCTCGGCGCGGACCTCGGCGATGTTCTTGACGTCGCCCTTGTAGATCCAGACCTTCACGCCGATGCGGCCGAAGGTCGTCTTGGCCTCGAAGAAGCCGTAGTCCACGTTGGCGCGGAGCGTGTGCAGGGGCACACGGCCCTCGCGGTAGAACTCCGAACGGGACATCTCGGCGCCGCCGAGACGGCCGCCGCACTGGATCTTGATGCCCTTGGCACCGGCCTTCATCGTGGACTGCATGCTCTTGCGCATGGCACGACGGAAGGAAACGCGCGAGGAGAGCTGCTCGGCGACGGCCTGGGCCACCAGCTGAGCGTCCACCTCGGGGTTCTTGACCTCGAGGATGTTCAGCTGAACCTGCTTGCCGGTCAGCTTCTCCAGCTCGCCGCGGATGCGGTCGGCCTCCGCGCCGCGACGGCCGATGACGATGCCCGGCCGGGCGGTGTGGATGTCGACGCGGACGCGGTCACGGGTGCGCTCGATCTCGACCTTGGAGATGCCGGCGCGCTCCATGCCCTTCGTCATCATGCGACGAATGGCGACGTCTTCCTTGACGTAGTCCTTGTACAGCTTGTCGGCGTACCAACGCGACTTGAAGTCGGTGGTAATGCCGAGTCGGAACCCGTGCGGGTTAACCTTCTGGCCCATTACCGGGTTCCTTCCTTGCTGCTGACGACCACGGTGATGTGGCTGGTCCGCTTGCGGATCCGGTAGGCGCGGCCCTGGGCGCGCGGACGGAACCGCTTCAGGGTCGGGCCCTCGTCGACGTACGCCTCGGAGATGACGAGGCTGTCGGCGTCGGTGTGGTCGTAGTTGTGCGCGGCGTTGGCAATGGCGCTGTCCAGCACCTTGCCCACCGGCACGCTCGCGGCCTGCGGGGCGAAACGCAGGACCGCCTGAGCCTCCGTGGCGTCCATGCCACGGATAAGGTCCACCACGCGGCGGGCCTTCATGGGCGTGACGCGGATGTACCGCGCCTGGGCCCTGGCTTCCATGGTTGTCCCTTCGGTGTCAGTCATAGTCTTCGCACCCCGCCTTAGCGGCGCTTCGACTTGCGGTCGTCCTTGACGTGGCCGCGGAAGGTGCGGGTCGGCGCAAACTCGCCGAGCTTGTGGCCGACCATGGACTCGGTGACGAACACCGGAACATGGGTCTTGCCGTTGTGCACCGCGAGCGTGTGGCCGAGCATGGCCGGCACGATCATGGAGCGACGGGACCAGGTCTTGATGACGTTGTGGGTACCGGCCTCGTTCTGAACGTCCACCTTCTTGATCAGGTGGTCGTCGACGAAGGGCCCCTTCTTGAGACTACGCGGCATCTAAACCCGCTCCTAGCGCTTCTTGTTCGTCTTGCGGCGGCGGACGATGTACTTGTTGCTGGCCTTCTTCGGCGAGCGAGTACGACCCTCCTTCTGACCCCACGGCGAGACCGGGTGGCGACCACCGGAGGTCTTGCCCTCACCACCACCGTGCGGGTGGTCAACGGGGTTCATGGCGACACCGCGGACGGTCGGGCGAACGCCCTTCCAGCGCATACGGCCGGCCTTGCCCCAGTTGATGTTCGACTGCTCGGCGTTGCCGACCTCGCCCACAGTGGCGCGGCAGCGGATGTCGACCAGCCGGACCTCGCCGGAGGGCATGCGCAGGTGGGCGTACGTGCCCTCCTTCGCCAGCAGCTGGACCGAAGAACCCGCGGAGCGAGCGATCTTCGCGCCGCCGCCGGGGCGCATCTCGATGGCATGGATGACCGTACCCACCGGGATGTTGCGCAGCGGGAGGTTGTTGCCCGGCTTGATGTCGGCGCCGGGGCCGTTCTCGACCCGGTCGCCCTGCGAGAGCTTGGCCGGGGCGAGGATGTAGCGCTTCTCGCCGTCCATGTAGTGGAGCAGCGCGATGCGCGCGGTGCGGTTCGGGTCGTACTCGATGTGCGCGACCTTGGCCGGCACGCCGTCCTTGTCGTGACGACGGAAGTCGATCACTCGGTAGGCGCGCTTGTGGCCACCGCCCTGGTGGCGAACGGTCACACGACCGGCGTTGTTACGGCCGCCCTTGCTGTGCAGGGGGCGGACCAGCGACTTCTCCGGCGTGGACCGCGTGATCTCGACAAAGTCGGCGACGCTGGAGCCACGACGGCCCGGGGTCGTCGGCTTGTACTTGCGGATACCCATTTCTCAGTCCTCGTCCGATATCGGACGACACGGACTCCGTTAGGAGACCGGGCCGCCGAAGATGTCGATTCGGTCGCCCTCAACGAGGGTCACGATGGCGCGCTTGGTGTCCTTGCGCTTGCCGAAACCGGTGCGGGTGCGCTTGCGCTTGCCCGGCCGGTTGATCGTGTTGACCCCGGAGACCTTGACCGAGAAGACCGCCTCGACGGCCTGCTTGATCTGGGTCTTGTTGGCACGCGGGTCGACGATGAACGTGTACTTGTTCTCGTCCAGCAACGCGTAGCTCTTCTCGGAGACCACCGGCTTGACCAGGATGTCACGGGGGTCCGTGAAGGTCTTGCTGGTGATGACCGCTGCGGTCTCACTCATCAGGCTTCGCTCCCTTCGAGCTCGGCCTCGGAGGCGACAGCCTTGGCAGACGCGGCCGGACCGGCCACGAAGGACTCGAAGGCAGCCTGCGTGAAGACCACGTCGTCGGAGACGAGCACGTCGTACGTGTTCAGCTGGCCCGGCTCCAGGATGTGCACCTGGGGCAGGTTGCGGGCGGAGAGCCACGCGGCCTCGTCGGACCGGTCGGCGACCAGGAGCAGGTTCTTGCGCTCGCTGATCTTGCCGAACAGGGTCTTCGCGGCCTTCGTGGAGACCTCGCCCTCGACCACGCCGGTGACGACGTGGACACGGGAGTGGCGCGCCCGGTCGGAGAGGGCGCCGCGGAGGGCGGCGGCCTTCATCTTCTTGGGGGTCCGCTGCGAGTAGTCGCGCGGCACGGGGCCGTGCACGACGCCGCCGCCGGCGAACTGCGGGGCGCGGGTCGAGCCCTGACGGGCGCGGCCGGTGCCCTTCTGGCGGTACGGCTTCTTGCCGCCGCCGCGGACCTCGCCACGGGTCTTGGTCTTGTGCGTGCCCTGGCGGGCAGCGGCCAGCTGGGCGACGACGACCTGGTGGATCAGCGGAATGCTGACCTGCGCGCCGAAGATCCCCTCGGGGAGTTCGACGGTCCCGGCCTTGTCGCCTGCCGGCGAAAGGATGTCAATGGTGCTCATCGGTTACCTCAGGCCCCCTTGGCCGCGGTACGGACCAGGACGAGGCCGCCATTCGGACCAGGAACCGCTCCCTTGATCAGGAGCAGGCCCTTCTCCGCGTCAACGGCGTGAACGGTCAGGTTCTGGGTGGTGACCCGCTCGTTGCCCATGCGGCCCGCCATGCGCAGGCCCTTGAACACGCGGCCCGGGGTGGCGCAGCCACCGATGGAGCCGGGCGAGCGGTGCTTGCGCTGGGTACCGTGACCGGCGCCCAGGCCCTTGAAGTTGTGACGCTTCATGACACCGGCGAAGCCCTTGCCCTTGCTCTTGCCGGTGACGTCGACCTTGACGCCCGACTCGAACACGGCGGCGGTGACTTCCTGGCCGAGCGTGTACTCGGCGGCGTCGGAGGTCCGCAGCTCCACCAGGTGGCGGCGCGGGGTCACGTCGGCCTTGGCGAAGTGGCCCTTGAGAGGCTTGTTCACCTTGCGCGGGTCGATCTCGCCGAAGGCGATCTGGACCGACTCGTAGCCATCGACATCGTTCTTGCGGACCTGGGTCACGACGCAGGGCCCGGCCTTGACGACGGTCACCGGGACGACCCGGTTGTTCTCGTCCCAGACCTGGGTCATGCCGAGCTTCTCGCCCAGGACGCCCTTAATCTGCTTAGCCATCTCGCGCGTCACCTCAGAGCTTGATCTCGATGTCGACGCCCGCCGGCAGGTCGAGGCGCATGAGCGAGTCAACCGTCTTCGGCGTGGGGTCGAGGATGTCGATGAGGCGCTTGTGCGTACGCATCTCGAAGTGCTCGCGCGCGTCCTTGTACTTGTGCGGCGACTTGATGACGCAGTACACGTTCTTCTCTGTGGGCAGCGGCACCGGGCCCGCGACCGACGCACCAGTGCGAGTCACCGTCTCGACGATCTTCTTCGCCGAGGAGTCGATGACCTCGTGGTCGTAGGCCTTGAGCCGGATGCGGATCTTCTGTCCCGCCATGGCTACTTCGTAGTCCTGTCTCTCGTAACGCTCTGGGACTCGGTTTGTACGCGCCTTCCCTCCGACCCACGCGGTCGGGCGTGTCGCACCCCTTCCGGTGAAATCCCTCAAGAAGAGGAATTCCCTGCGAAGGGGTTCGTGGGGGAAAGCACCCACCGAGTGCCTGGCCGGGACCGCGCTGACGCTTCCCGGAAGATTCCCGTACTTCCACCCTGATCCTCCGGATACGGAGCAGCGGGGTGACGAGTACTGCGGGACTCGCTTCCAGTCCTCCCGGCGGGAGGCGCGCAGCATCGGCACTCAACCGAGCAACCCCGACAGTCTGCCATACGGGGCACAAGGCTGGCCAATCGAAGCGGGGCAGCGTACCCCACTCCACCGACCCACAAGCGCGCACCACCCCGGCGCGCCACTTCGACGCGTCACCCGTCACCCAATGCGCGACTCCCTCATCACTAAGAGTGAAAACCGGATGGGTTACGCATAACTCACCCGGACAGCCCATAGCGTCCGCCTCATGGTCAGCTCATCCCATGAGGCGATGCACCGGATCTTCCAGGAGGATCCGGGGATCTTCGCCCGTACCTTCCGGGCGCTCGGCATCCCTTTCGGCGACCCCGTAGCGGTGTCGCTCCTGCCCACGGATCTCACGGAGACCAAGCCGCTGGAACGCCGGGTGGACACCCTGCTGCGATTCGACACGGCGGAGGACGACGGCTTCCTCCTCGCCGTGGAGGCTCAGGGGAAGAAGGACTCCGCCAAGCCGGCGAGCTGGGCGTACTACGTGGCGCACCTGTGGGCGAAGTACGGCACGCCGCCCGTACTCCTGGTGGTGTGCCAGGACAAGACCACCGCCGCCTGGGCCTCCGGCCCCTTCGCCATCGGCCCCGCCCAGTGGCCCGCGCTCACGCTCCGGCCGCTCGTCCTGGGCCCGCACAACGTCCCCGTCATCACCGACGTCTCCGTCGCCGCCCGCGACATCCCGCTGGCGACGCTCTCGGCCATCACTCACGGTCGCGAGCCGAACGCCGATGCCATACTCAAAGCCCTCGCTTCGGCCCTGAAGACAGTCGACCAGGACACCGCCCGCATCTTCATCGAACTCACCGAACTCGGCCTGGGCAAAGCCCCGGCAGCTCAGATCTGGAGGGACCTCATGGCAGCCGACCTCTCTTTCTTCCGCTCGGAAACCTCCCAGCGGCTACGGGCCGAGGGCGAAGCCGTGGGAGTCGCCAAGGGCGAGGCCGTGGGAGTGGCCAAGTCGATCCTGACCCTTCTCGACCAGCGCGGAATCGAAGTCTCCGACGAAGCACGGGAACGCATCACCGCCTGCCAGGACATCGAAACGCTCTTCACCTGGCTGGCTCGCGTCAATACCGCCGACTCGACTGCGGACCTCTTCGAAGACGCCGAGGCCTGATACCGGCCCCCTCTGCCCTTCTTCCGCTCGGAGACCTCCGAGCAGCTGCGGTCCGAAGGCAGAGCCGCCCGCGCCGTCCACGCCGGCTCGCTGGCGGACGTCCTCGTAGAGGACTGAGCCCGGTCCGCAAGGGCGGTCGGGACCACCCATCCGGCGCGGAACCCGCAGGTTTCGCGCCGGAGCTGTACCCGGTGCCGGTACGTACCGGTGTCATCACTTTTCAGCGTGCGCATCTGCGGACACGCTAAGTGATGTGAATCACGAATCTGTCGCTCAGCGCAGCGCCCCCCACCCGGTCTCCCCCACCCGTCGATTCCGCGTCCAGCTGTCCCCCACCCGCCGCGGCGCCCGGCTGGCCCGATTGCTCGCGACGGAGCAGCTCCGCTCATGGGGGCTGCCGTTCGAGGCGGGGGAGCAGGTCGTCGCGGAGCTGGCCGCGAACGCCGTGTCGCACGGTCGCGTGCCGGGCCGCGATTTCCGCCTCGGCATGACGGTGACGGCGAGCACTCTCCGTATCGAGGTCACCGACGCCCGCGGCGACCGCTCTCCGTCCGCCGCCGCCCCCGCGGCGGCCGCGGAGGCCGAGGAGACGGGCCGCGGCCTCCTCCTGGTCGAGGCGTACGCCGATCGCTGGGGTACGGAGCCGGGCCCGGCCCCCTGCAAGAGGGTCTGGGCGGAACTGGACCTTCCGGCGCCGTACCGGGTGCGGGAGCAGCCGCCCACCGGACGGCGGGGCTAGCGGTGCGGTCCGGTACCCCGGACGCCCGGATTCACCCTGGCCAGTACTCCGACCGGCGGCTATGTCAATCCACCCCGCCGGGATACGAGAGAATATGTGCTTGTCCATTTCGTAACCGGCTTTGTCCCGGTCTTGGGCAACCTACGCGAATCTCTCACCGTCCCTTATCACGCACGGGGCAGCCGGGGCTTGCGTGCTGCACAAAGGGACGGAGTCACGGAGTTGAACATCTCAGAGCGCTCGGGCATATCGCGTCGGTCCGCGCTGGCCGGGCTCGCCGCGGCCACAGCGGTGGCGGCGGCGGGATGCAGCGGCGGCGGTAGCGGGAAGTCGTCGGCCTCCGCCTCGCCCGTGCGCGCCGTCAACCCGAACGCCACCGAGTCTTTCACGGGCGACAAGAAGTCGCTGCTGCTGCAGGTCATGGCCCACCCGGACGACGACCTGTACTTCATGAACCCGGACGCCGAGCACATCGTGCGCTCCGGCGTCCCGGTCGTCTCCGTGTACGTGACGGCCGGCGAGGCGATCGGCAAGAACTGGATCAAGGGCATGCCGAAGTCCAAGCCGGACAAGGCCGCCTACTCCTCCTCCCGCCACCAGGGCCTGCGCCAGGCGTACGCGACCATGCTCGGCGTGGACAAGTTCACGCCCTGGCAGAAGTCGGTCATCGACCTGCCGGGCGGCGTCAAGGCCGAGGCCAACGTGTTGTCGCACGGCAACCTCCACGCCCAGTTGATCTTCCTCAACATCGCGATGCTCTCCCCCGGCGAGGTGCGAATACCGGCCCTGTGGGACAAGCCGGGCGCCGTGATGCGCTCGATGGCGGCCGCCGACTCGCCGTGCCAGACGGTCAGCAAGTACACCCACGACACCCTCGTCGACGTGCTGGCCGGCATCATGGACCGCTTCAAGCCCACCGTGATCCACACGATGGACCCGGACCCCGAGTTCCAGGTGCACGACGCCACGCACCCCAAGGACAACGACTACGGGTCGTGCTCCGACCACCGGGACCACACCCCGACGGCGCTCTTCACCTGGAAGGCGATGTCGCAGTGGGTGGCCGACGCCACCAAGCGCGACCGCAAGGCCCCGCCGTTCACCACGACGTCCTTCCGCGGCTACTACAACCAGCGCTGGCCGCACAATCTCCCGCTGGACGTCGTCGACCAGAAGCGCAAGCTCGTCAACGCCTACGGCGGCGACCCGCACTGGGACTGCGGCAACCCCGGCGGCTGCGGCGACTACGGCCAGGGCGGCGACCGCTCGATGCGCAACCGCAAGGCGTGGATCCGCTCCACCCACTACCGCTACCCCGGCGCCCTGCCCGCCACGTCCACCGACAAGGCGGGCCGCCTGGAGGCGTACGGCGTGCTGGGCACCCAGGCCGTCCGCTGGCGCGAGACCAGCCCCGGCAGCGGCCGCTGGGCCACCCCGCAGAACCTCGGCGGCGGCCCGCTCGCCCCCACGCTGTCCTCCGTCAAGGACTCCAAGGGCCGCCGGCTCATCTTCGCGCTGCGCTTCTCCGCCCTCGAAGGCCAGGGCCGCGCGAACACCCGCGAGATCGTCATGCTGGAGCAGCGCTCCCCCGACGGCCCGTTCAAGGCGTGGACCGGACTCGGCAACCCCGAGCGCAAGGCATGGCGCGGCAGACGCGTCGGCTGCCCCACCGCGATCGCCACCCCCGACGGCCGGGTGCACCTGTTCGCCCGTACGGCCGACAAGGGCCTCGCCACCCGCGTCCGCGAGCCGAACGGCCACTGGAGCGGCTGGAAGGACATCGGCGGCGCCGAGATCCAGGAAGGCGTGACCGTGATGCTGGACAAGCAGAAGCGCGTCCACGTCTTCGGCCCCGGCCGCGACGCCGTCCACCACTGGACCCAGGACGCCCCCGGCCAGGCCGTCTACTTCCAGCCGCTGGACGGCCTGCCGCAGCCCGGCGGCCAGCCGGGCGCCACCCTCGCCCCGGACGGGTCGATCACCGTCGTCTACCGCACCCCCGCCGCCGCGCAGCCCGTCGTGCACACCTTCACCCCGCCGGACCTGGGCGGCGACGCCCAGCAGACGGCCGCCGACATCGACGCGAAGTCGATGACGAGCAGCACGCTCAAGCATTTCGACGGCTACGGGCCGATCGGCGCCCACACGCTGGCCGTGCGCGGCAGCAAGGACTCCGTCATGATGCTGGGCCGCGCCACCAACGGCGGCGTGCAGCTCCAGGACAGCGTCTCCCCCGGCGCCACGCCGCTGCGTTCCCCCGCCCAGTTCGTACCGGTGGGCACCGTGTCGCTGCTCGCGGACGCCGACCACAAGCTGTGCGTCGTGGGCATGGGCCCGGAGGCCGTGCCGTGGATCTGGCGCCCGAAGCCCGGCGAGCACACGTAACCCGCAGCCTTTAAGGCCGCCCCAGGCCCGTACGCCCTCCCCGGCGCGTACGGGCCTTCGCCTTGCCCGCCGTACGTACGCCCCGAGATACGCGAAAAGCCAGAGGCCCTGCCCACCGAAGTGGACAGGGCCTCTGGCGTACAGCTCCGAAGAGCGGTCAGATCAGCCGGATCGTCACTTGACGATCTTGGTGACCTGGCCGGCGCCCACGGTCCGGCCACCCTCACGGATGGCGAACTTCAGGCCCTCCTCCATGGCGACCGGCTGGATCAGCTGGACGGACATGGCGGTGTTGTCGCCCGGCATGACCATCTCGGTGCCCTCGGGGAGGGTCACGACGCCGGTCACGTCCGTGGTACGGAAGTAGAACTGCGGGCGGTAGTTGTTGAAGAACGGGGTGTGGCGGCCACCCTCGTCCTTCGACAGGATGTACGCCTGCGCCTCGAACTCCGTGTGCGGGGTGACCGAGCCGGGCTTGATGATGACCTGGCCGCGCTCGACGTCCTCGCGCTTGATGCCGCGGAGCAGCAGACCGACGTTCTCACCGGCCTGACCCTCGTCCAGCAGCTTCCGGAACATCTCGATGCCCGTGACCGTGGTCGTGGTCTTGTCCTGCTTGATGCCGATGATGTCGACGGTCTCGTTGACCTTGAGGACACCACGCTCGATGCGGCCGGTGACGACCGTACCGCGACCGGTGATCGTGAAGACGTCCTCGATCGGCATCAGGAACGGCTTGTCGGTGTCGCGCTCCGGGGACGGGATGGAGTCGTCGACGGCCTGCATCAGGTTCAGGACCGACTGGCCCCACTCCTTGTCGCCCTCCAGCGCCTTCAGCGCGGAGACCTTGACGACCGGGAGCTCGTCGCCCGGGAACTCGTACTCGGAGAGGAGCTCACGGACCTCGAGCTCGACGAGCTCCAGGATCTCCTCGTCGTCCACCATGTCGGCCTTGTTCAGGGCGACGACGATGTACGGAACGCCGACCTGGCGGGCCAGGAGCACGTGCTCCTTGGTCTGCGGCATCGGGCCGTCGGTGGCGGCGACCACGAGGATGGCGCCGTCCATCTGCGCGGCACCCGTGATCATGTTCTTGATGTAGTCCGCGTGACCGGGGCAGTCGACGTGCGCGTAGTGACGGTTCTCCGTCTGGTACTCGACGTGCGCGATGGAGATCGTGATACCGCGCTGGCGCTCCTCAGGAGCCTTGTCGATCTGGTCGAAGGCCGAGGCCTCGTTCAGGTCCGGGTACGCGTCGTGCAGCACCTTGGTAATCGCCGCGGTCAGCGTCGTCTTACCGTGGTCGATGTGACCGATGGTGCCGATGTTGACGTGCGGCTTAGTCCGCTCGAACTTCGCCTTCGCCACTGGGGTCCTCCTGTGGAGTGGTTCTGGTACGCCTTACTTCATCGGCGCCAGGTGATCTTTGCTGGGGTGCCGTCCGCCGGGGCTTCCACCGCATTCCATACGGCCTGCTGAGGAATGCCCCGGCTTTCGGTTTCTAGCCTAAGGTGTGCGACTCGTCCGTGCGGACGGAGTCACTCGCCCTTGGCCTTGGCGATGATCTCCTCGGCGACGTTCCGCGGAACCTCGGCGTAGGAGTCGAACTGCATCGAGTAGCTTGCGCGACCCGAGGTCTTGCTGCGGAGGTCTCCGACGTAGCCGAACATCTCCGACAGCGGAACCAGACCCTTGACGAGCTTGGCGCCGCTGCGGTCCTCCATGGACTGGATCTGCCCACGGCGGGAGTTGATGTCACCGATGACATCGCCCATGTAGTCCTCGGGGGTGGTGACCTCGACGGCCATCATCGGCTCGAGCAGAGCCGGCGACGCCTTGCGGGCACCTTCCTTGAACGCCATGGAACCGGCGATCTTGAACGCCATCTCCGAGGAGTCGACGTCGTGGTAGCCACCGTCGAGCAGTGTCACCTTGACGCCGGTCAGCGGGTAGCCGGCGAGAACACCGAACTGCATGGCCTCCTGGCAGCCCTGGTCCACGGACGGGATGTACTCCCGCGGGATGCGGCCGCCGGTGACCTTGTTCTCGAACTCGTACCCGTCACCCTCAAGGGGCTCGATCGCCATCTGCACCTTGGCGAACTGGCCGGAACCACCAGTCTGCTTCTTGTGCGTGTAGTCGATGCGCTCGACGGCCTTGCGCAGCGTCTCGCGGTACGCGACCTGCGGCTTGCCGACGTTCGCCTCGACCCGGAACTCACGGCGCATCCGGTCGACCAGCACGTCGAGGTGGAGCTCGCCCATCCCCTTGATGATGGTCTGGCCGGTCTCCTCGTCGGTGACGACCTGGAAGGACGGGTCCTCCTCGGCGAGGCGCTGGATGGCGACACCCAGCTTCTCCTGGTCGCCCTTGGACTTCGGCTCGATGGCGACCTCGATCACCGGAGCGGGGAAGTTCATGGACTCCAGGATCACCGGCTGGCCCGCGTCGCAGAGGGTCTCGCCCGTGGTGGTCTGCTTGAGACCCATGACGGCGACGATGTCGCCGGCGCCCACGCCCTCGATCTCCTCACGCTTGTTCGCGTGCATCCGGTAGATCTTGCCGATGCGCTCCTTCTTGCCCTTAACGGAGTTCAGCACCTGGGAGCCGGTCTCCATGCGGCCCGAGTACACCCGGACGAAGGTGAGCTTGCCGAGGTGCGGGTCGCTCGCGATCTTGAACGCCAGGCCGGCGAAGGGCTCGTCCTCGGACGGACGGCGCTTGATGACCTCGTCCTCGTCCTTGACGGAGTGGCCCTCGACGGCGTCGACGTCCAGCGGCGACGGCAGGTAGCGCACGACGGCGTCGAGCAGCGGCTGCACGCCCTTGTTCTTGAACGCGGTACCGCAGAACACGGGGGTGACCGTGACGGTGCCCTCGGCGCCGGTCGAGGCGATGGTGATGCGGCGGATGGCCTCCATCAGCTGGTCCTGGGTGGGCTCCTCGCCCTCCAGGTACAGCTCCATCATGGCCTCGTCGTTCTCGGCGACGGCCTCGAGCAGCTTGCCGCGCCACTCCTCGGCGGCCTCGGTGTGGGTCTCCGGGATGTCGACGGTGTCGTACATCTCGCCCTTGGCGGCCTCGGCGTTCCAGACCAGCGCCTTCATGGCGACGAGGTCGACGACGCCCTTGAAGTCGGCCTCGGTGCCGATCGGGAGCTGCATGACCAGCGGCACCGCACCGAGGCGGTCGACGATCATGTCGACGCAGCGGTGGAACTCGGCGCCGGTGCGGTCGAGCTTGTTGACGAAGCAGATGCGCGGCACGCCGTAGCGGTCGGCCTGCCGCCACACCGTCTCGGACTGCGGCTCAACACCGGCGACGCCGTCGAACACCGTCACGGCACCGTCGAGCACGCGCAGCGAACGCTCCACCTCGACGGTGAAGTCGACGTGGCCCGGCGTGTCGATGATGTTGATGGTGTGGTCGACGTCGTTCAGCGGCCAGTGGCAGGTCGTCGCGGCAGACGTGATCGTGATGCCGCGCTCCTGCTCCTGCTCCATCCAGTCCATCGTGGCAGCGCCGTCGTGGACTTCACCGATCTTGTAGGAGACACCGGTGTAGAACAGAATCCGCTCGGTGGTGGTCGTCTTGCCCGCGTCGATGTGGGCCATGATCCCGATATTGCGGACCTTGGCCAGGTCAAGCGAAGTGGTGGCCATATGGCTCAGTCTTCTCTCGGTCTCGATGTGGGTAGCGACTACCAGCGGTAGTGCGCGAAGGCCTTGTTGGACTCGGCCATCTTGTGGGTGTCCTCACGCTTCTTCACAGAGGCGCCGAGACCGTTGGAGGCGTCCAGCAGCTCGTTCATGAGGCGCTCGGTCATGGTCTTCTCGCGGCGGGCGCGGGAGTACCCGACGAGCCAGCGCAGCGCGAGGGTGGAGGCGCGGCCCGGACGGACCTCGACCGGCACCTGGTAGGTCGCGCCACCGACACGGCGGGACTTGACCTCGAGGGCGGGCTTGATGTTCTCGAGCGCGCGCTTGAGCGTGATGACCGGGTCGTTGCCGGTCTTCTCGCGCAGTCCCTCCATGGCGCCGTAGACAATGCGCTCGGCGGTGGAGCGCTTGCCGTTCAGCAGGACCTTGTTGATGAGGGAGGTCACCAGAGGAGAGCTGTAGACCGGGTCAATGATGACCGGGCGCTTCGGGGCGGGGCCCTTACGAGGCATTCTTACTTCTCCTTCTTGGCGCCGTACTTGCTGCGAGCCTGCTTGCGGTTCTTGACACCCTGGGTGTCAAGCGAACCGCGGATGATCTTGTAACGAACACCCGGCAGGTCCTTCACACGGCCACCACGCACGAGCACGATGGAGTGCTCCTGCAGGTTGTGTCCCTCACCCGGAATGTAGGCCGTAACCTCGATACCGCTGGTCAGGCGCACACGGGCAACCTTGCGCAGGGCCGAGTTCGGCTTCTTCGGGGTGGTCGTGAAGACACGCGTGCAGACGCCGCGGCGCTGGGACGAGCCCTCGAGCGCGGGCGTCTTGTTCTTCTCGACCTTGTCCTGCCGGCCCTTCCGGACCAGCTGCTGGATCGTAGGCACCGTTTCTCCGGTTTCTGTGTGCCGATCTCGATAAAACTAACCTGAGGCGCTTCTCCGACCCACGCGGTCGGGTGTGTCGCACACTCCATGCCGCGCCTCACGCCGCGAGAACGGCGGAAAGTGCTTAGTGGATCGGCGGCTTGTCCTCGGTATCCCGTACGGACGAGTGCACGCACAAGGACCCGGGCACACCCCAGGCACAAGGTCTGAGCGTACCTACCGCATGGGCTGCGGTCAAAACAAATGCACACGCGGAGGACACACCTGACGTGCGGCGCATGTCGCCGGCCAGGGAGCCCGCGCGGCTCGGGTCCGCCGAACCCCACCGTACCGCCGCAGCCCAAGCGCCCCAAGGGGCCCGGACGATCGGGACCAGACGCTCCGGGGCCGCGCGGCACCCGGGCGGGCGGCATCGGCACCCGCGGGAGGCGCTGCCGGTGACGCCACGGGCGACACACGGGGACGGTCACGCGAGGCGGCGCCACGCGGCGGAGCGCATCACGCCGACTCGGCCGATCGTGGCGAACGACCGCGCCCGACGGCTGACGCGGCGTACGCGGCCCATCGGGGTCGCCCCGTCGACAGGACCGACGCGGCCGACCCGGACGACCCGACCGGTCTGGCCCGAGCGGCCGACCCGGCTCATCCGTTTGACCAGGGCCCAGGCTCAGCGGCTGGCCGAGATGCCCCGTCGAACGCCGCTGGGCGCGTCGACCGGGCGCACCCCGGCCACCGCGATGATCATTTCGGCCATCTCGACGAACTGCCGCCGGTGACTGTCGGGGATGCCGAGCAGGCCGGCCGCCTCGGCGGGCGTCACCCGTCCGGCACCGGGGCCGGAGGCCGCCGTGCCGATCCGTCCGACGCCGGGCAGCGGCAGGTCGTCCGCCGTCACCCTGCCGGACTCGATCAGCATGTCGCGCAGCCCCACGCCGAGCACGCGCGCCAGCGCGCGCATCGTCTCCAGGTCCGGCAGGCTCTGCCGCTGCAGAAGTCGCGTCACCGCGGCCCGATGCACGCCGGCGTCCTCCGCCAGCCGGGACCTGCCGCCGCCCCGCGGGCTGTCGATGTCGTATCCGCGCTCGCGCATCAGACCCTCGACCCAGCTCGCGAAACGCTCCATATCCGAGCCTTTTTCGCTCATAGCACGCTCTCCCTCCGCACCAACAGACCCTACCGTCCGATCGCGCGCGCAATGACCAGCATGCGGTGCGAGCGCGCAACCCGCTACCCCGCAACGGATGATTCGCGCCACTTGACCGAGAAACACCCCCTCATCCGGGGCTACGGCATGCGCCCCACCCTGATCGTTTGTTGCGCTTCCGCGCGCAAGGTCGGTAACGTTGATTGCGCATTCGCAACAAGCGTCACAGGGGCCTCCGCATCTCCTCCCGCGCCCTGAGAGGGACCACCTGCCATGCCCGCACCCGCGTACGTCCGCACCACCTTTCAAAGGGGCGCCTACCCCGCCCCCGCCCGCCCGACCGACTGGCGCACCCACGCCGCCTGCGCCGGCCTCCCGGACGAGGCTGTCTTCGCCCGTCGCCCCGAGCCCGCCCTTCCCGCCCTGCGCGCCTGCGCCGTCTGCTCCGTACGCCGCCGCTGCCTGGAGACCGTCGCCCCGGCGGAGAGCCTGTTCGACGGGGTGAGCGGCGGGCGCCTGTGGCGCAACGGCAGGGAGGTGAGGATCCCGGCGGACCTGGCCCCGGAGCGGGGCCTCGCAGTCGACTACCCGGACCAACCGTAGGAGCAGAGCCATGACCCACAGCCCAGACCGCTCCGACCGCGCGGCCCTGCCCGGTCACGCCGCCTCGCCCGATCAGCCGGCCCGTCCCGACCGCCCCGGCCGTCCCGATGCGGCGGGGGTATGGCTGGGCATCCTGCTCCGCCAGTTCCCCGAGCTGAGCCGGGAACTCGCCCCCAGCCGCACCGCTCGCCCCTCCCTCACCGGCGGCGGCGCCCGGAGCGGAAGGCCGGCAGCCCCCGGCGCCCCCATCCGCCTGTTCATCTCGGACACCATCCGTGACATCACCGACGGGGTGGTGGAACTGGAGGAGGCGGTCTGCGAGAAGCTGCGCGTCCCGCGCCCGAAGCGCGGCACCGTGGAGCAGCGGCTGACCCGGCTGCTGAGCCTGCTGGACCGCGTCTCGGCGCAGCCCGTGCTCGCCGAACACGTGCGGGGCGAGGCCCGCCGCATGGCCCGCCGCTGCTCCCTGGCGCTGGGCGACGCCGAGACCCCGGTCCGCGTCAGCGGTCGCTGCCTGCACTGCGACTCCGTATCCCTGCGTGTCTTCCCCCACCGCGAGACGGTCCTGTGCGTCAATCCGGGCTGCCGCTGCGCCGACCCGGCCTGCACCTGCCACACGGACGCCCGCCATCGCCACTCCTGGGTCCGCGCGGAATGGCGGCAGCTCGCGGAGGCGACGGACGGCGACCTGGCGGAGCTGACGGCGGCGCAGGACGAGACGCCGGACGAGGACGCGGGCACGGAGGGGCCCCGATGACGACGACACCTGCGTACGTACCGGCATCCGCACTGGTGACGACGGCGATGGCGGCAGAAGAGGCTGCGGTGGTCCCGGACACCATCCGCAAGTGGGTCCAGCTCAAGCACTTGGCGCCGGCGGGCCGCCGGGGCCGGTCGCACCTGTTCCGCCTGGAGGACGTCTTCGCGGCGGAGCGCGCCACGCGCAGGGCGCACGAGCGCCGCGCGCTGGCATGAGCCCTGTCCCCTGTATACGCAGAGCGTCTATATAGCAGAGCGTCTGTATAAAGGAGCGCCCCGTGGCCGAGAAGGCCGCGGGGCGCTCGTGTGATGTGCCGGCCTACCGGACCCGAGGCGAAAAATCGTTCCCGCTGGTGTTCCCACCGGAGGAACCGCCGCTCATGCCGCCCCGTGACGCCATCCGCACCACCTGCGCAAGCGCCGAGGCGTCGTCCCCCACTGCCCCGAGGGCCTCCTGCCACCCACTGACAAACCCGCTGAGCTCGGCAGCGTCGACGGCCCTGTCCGCCACCTTGCCGACGACGGCGGCCAGCGCCTGCGCGACGTCGTCGGTGAAGACTCCCGCGGACCCGGATTCGGCGGCCACCTCCACGGTGGCGGCCACGACCTCCGCGAGCCGCTCGCTGTGGACACTCACCGTGTGACTCCTCCGCACCCCACGACTGACTCGCTCATGCCACCCCCAGGTGCTACTGGCCGACTCATATGCCCCTCCGTGACGCCTCCAGTGCATCTGTCGTGAGATACCCAGGAGTGTGCGCGATCGCCCATTAATCTAACCCGCCGGTCTGACACTCCGTCTCATCAGGGGGACAGCCCGCGACTTCCCCCCTCACCCCCTCTCAAACGGGCGATTGTTTCATTACGTGCAGGGGGCATGCGGAGGGGCGGGCGGATGAGGTGACTCGCTGGTCGGGCGGCCACGCGGGTGCCGCCGCCCCGACTGCCCCGGCCCTCCGTAACCGCCGGGACGGCAGCCGCCTCCGGCACCTACGCCCGAGCCCTCTCGAACGTAAGATCCCTTCATGCGCGCAGGGCGCACGCAAAGGGGTGGGGACGGTATGTGGGGACGACGAGGCAACGCGGAGGCCCGGCTGCTGATGGAAGCCTGGGACACGCTGGCCTACGTGATGAAAGCGGCGGAAGAGGCCCACGGAGCACTACAGGACGCGCGCGCCCGGTTCGAAGAGGCCCTCGACCAGATCTCGGCGACGTTCGGCTTCGGCGACGGGGTGCCGGTGGATTCGATCCGCGGCCAGTTGGCGCAGAGCCAGGACACGTTGGAGAGCGTGAGCTCGATGATGTCCACGTTCGAGGAAATGCACGCCACGTGGGACGACTCCGACATGCTGGTGGACTCCGAATTCGAGGAGATCAAGTCCGCCGCCGAGTTCTTCACGGAGTACGGCCAGTACTGCGCCTCCATGCTCCCCACCTTGGAGGGCGTCACCGAATCCCTCGCCCGCCTGCGGGACAAGCTTCTGGGACTGCCCGCGAAAATAGCCCCGGTCAGGGAACGCGCCTACGCGGCGATGGCGGCGGCCACCGGCGAACTCACCTCGGCCGGCCCGTCCGTCCCGGGCCGCTTCGCACTGGAGGCGAGGCTCAACGCGGCCGGCGACCGCCTGCGCGCCCTGGACGCAGGCCACGTGGAAATCGATCCCGACCGCAAGATCAGCGACTTGTACCGCGACGTGGAGACCGAGATCGCGGAGATCCGGGACGCCGTGCCGCGGCCGGCCTACTGAGCGCGTGTCGGCGAGGATGATCCGCTGACACCGGGCGCCGGAACCCCGCCGCCCCTGTGAAAAGTACGGGAGCGGGCGGTGCCGATAGCGCGGGTGGGACCGGCTTCGAGCCGGGCCGAGGGCGGCTCGCGCTCGTTTCGGGGCTCATTTCAGGGCTCATGACGGGGGTCGGGAAGCGTGGTGGGGAGAAGAGTATGTGGGGACGGAAGCGCCCGGAGCAGCGCCCGGAAGAGACGTACGACGAGATGCTCGCCGAGGGCCGGGCCGCCTTTGCCGACCTGATGCACATGGCGGACGAGACGCACGAGTTGGCGGGGCGGACCTTCGGCATGCTCGACGAGATGCGGCGCGAGACCGAAGAGCTGCTGAGCGGGGACCGCGCACTGCCGACGGCGGCGGCGCGGGCCCAGTTCGCCGAGCACGAGCGACTGTGGGAAAGCCTGCTCGCCGACATGTCCGCGTACGAGGAGCGGCGCCGGCGCTGGGCCGACGAAGAAGACATCGAAAGCGCGGACTTCGACGAGTTGTCCCCGGACCATGAGTACTTCGCGGATTACATCCATTCCCGAGTGCCCATTATGGAGCGGCTGAACAAGCTGATCGGCGAGCTCGGCGAACTCCAGGCCTCCCTGGCAGTCCTACGGGAGCAGGTCGCGCCGATCCGCGAGCGCTCCCACGCGGCCATGGAGGCGGCCACCACGGAGATCGCTTGGGCCGGCCTGACCGGACAGAGCTCTTACGCGCTGCAGGCGAGGCTCAACGCGGTCGGCGACCGTCTGCGCGAACTCGACGCCGGAGTCGGGGAAACCGGCCTCCCCCGCTCGATACCGGACCAGTATCGCGACGCGGAAAGGGAGATCGCGGAAATCCGCGACTCGATCCCGCGGCCGCCCTTCTGACCATGCGACGACCCCAATGGCATTGTCGCCGGCTCTACCGCTGTTTTTGGTGCTGAATCCTCTCCTGCCGGGGTGAACTACGAGGCCGGCTCAGTCCCGCGGACGGCGTCGCAGGACCAGAGCGGCCGCGCCCCAGGCAAGAGGAAGCAGCCAACCCCAGAACGCCAGGCCCTGCTGTGCGTCGGACGGGTACGCGCCGTCCAGCAGGCGGGTCGTTCCGATGGCCCAGGCCGCCCCGATGACGGCGAAGACCGTCTGGTCCACGGGTGACCACGCCTGCCGTTGAAGCTTGTCCTCATCGGCGAGCACGATGCTGAGCAATCCGAAGAAGCACGAGAGAGCGACGACGAGGATGAGCGCCACCACCCAGTCCCTGCTCGGCGTGAGGTCCCACTCGCCACCATGCTCGTAGAGGCGCAGGTCCGTGTCCTTGTCGATATAGCCGTGCAACTCCGGGCGGTCCGGTGACCACAGCACCTGCATACGGTCCCCCCGCCGGGGCTCCCCGCTGGTGAGCGCGGCGTCGAAGGACATACGGCCGCCGTTCGGCGCACCGGGGACGGACAGCATCAGGTCCGAGGACCAATGCGAGGTGCGGGTCTCGCCGTCGGAGACATAGGTGTGCTCCTTGACATGGCGCGGCGCCTCCACGACGACGGCCTCGGTCACCTTCCCGCCCGCGGCCCGCAGCAAGTCGAGCTTCGAACCGGGCTCCACCCAGTTGCCGATCGACATGATCGTCAGGCCCGCGGAGAACGTCAGCACAATCCGGGCAGCCAGCCGCCAGCGGATCCGGGCCTCGGAATCCACGGGCTGCGGTGCTCCGTTGGCCGGCCTGCGGGGACTCGGAACTCCGCTCTTGCTCAGGCTCAGCGCGACCGGCGCCCGCCTCATGAGCCGATGCCGCGCCCACAGCAGCCCGGCGCGTACGAACAGCAGCCCGGCCACCGTCCACGCGCCCACCCGCACACCGGTGTGCGGCGGCGGCTTGGCCCAGTCCCCCAGCGCCCAGAAGCAGGTGATGAGGGTGACTATGCAGACGAGAACCGCGCACAACCGCACGGTCCACGTCAGTTTCGCTTCCATGCGCCGAGCTGATCACGCCTTACGGACCCACAGCAATGGGCATTCGACTCGCCTCCCCCCTCCTCAAGACCGGGGCCACGACCGCCCCTTGGGGAGGTGGATGAACGCGACGTCATGCCACCACCGCGGGGTCAGCACCTCATGGCGTCGTGATTGCGGGCGAGAACCTTCTAGTTGCGCGCCCGCACGATCTCGTTCACAATAAGTGCAGCGGCGGAGCTGCGCCCACAACAGGGCGGCGGCACCGCCGCTTCGCGTTGGGCGGCCGGTACGTACGGGCCGCATACGGCAAGCCCGCTCTCCCTACCGCACCGCTCGCCGCCACGCCGCACACGCCGGCCGCCCCTCGCACCAGCCGCCCGTCATCCGCGGGCGGCATCGGGAATGCCTCTCGAAAGGAGACCGCATGTGAATGAGGCCCTGCTCTCGTTCCCCGATGTGGAACGCCTCATCGTCGAGAACCTGAAGTACCGGCCGGAGATGGCCGGAGTGGTTGTCGACAACCGTCCGCCCAGCGGCTTCGACGGTACGCAGAAGGTGGTGCTGGTCTCCCGGACCGGCGGCGCCTGGGTCGACGACCTCCATCTCGACCAGCCCCTCGTCGAGTTGGAGGTCTACGGACCGGACAAGACGACGGCACACACCGTGTCGCTGTCCGTCCGCGCCGCGCTCCTCCAGCTCCGCGGCACCGTCTACGGGACCGCGGTCGTCACCGACGTCGTCGAGACCGAGGCCGTGCGCTGGCTGCCGGACTACAACCGGCCCGCCGGCAACCGTTACCTCACCACGGTGCGCTTCTCACTCCGCCCGGCGTAATTCCGGACGGATCCCGCACGCTCTTCCCCGGCCTCGCCCCTACCGGCGGGGCCTTTGTCGTACCCCGCACCACCTCACACACCACTCTCATCAAGGAGAACCCCATGCCCGGTATGAACCCGAGCGAGATCCGCGTTGCCGGCACCGGCCGCGTCCTTGTCGCCAAGATCGGCACGTCCGCTCCGGCCGACACCGACACCGCGTGGAGCGACGCCTGGCACGACCTCGGCTACACCAGCACCGACGGTGTGAAGTTCGGCCGCAAGGGCAAGACCGCCAACGTCGACACCTGGCAGTCGCTGACCCCGGCCCGGACGATCTACACCGAGCGCGAGCTGACCCTGAAGTTCGGCATGCTCCAGCTCAACGAGGACACGCTGCCGTTCTTCTTCGGTGGTGGCAAGGTCGCCGAGACCGCCCCGAACTCGAAGGTCTACAAGTACGAGATCCACAGCGACCAGGGCGAGGACGAGCGCGCGCTCGGCCTTGAGTTCACCGACGGCACCGACGTCCGCTACCGCTTCGTCGTCCCGCGCGGCCTGGTCACCGTCAGCGATGACATGGACCTCAACCGCAAGGGCGCGGTGAAGCTGGGTGTCACCTTCACCGCGCTGGCCAGCAGCTACGACGCGCCGCTGGCGACTTGGCTGATGAAGGACTCGGCGTACTCGGCGCTGTAAGCACCTCCGCAGACCCGATCCACGGGCCATCTGAATGAAGGCCGCCCCCACCTGCCACCTGGCACGGGGGCGGCCTCCGCCTTCCATTTCCCTTCCTCTCCCAAGGAGCAGCACCATGTCCGGATTCGACGTCAACGCGGCCCGCGCCCAGCGCCTGGAGGCTCACGGCAAGTCGTGGTCCTTCCAGCTCGACGGCGACACCTTCGAACTCCCCACCGAGATCGGCCACCGCACGGCCCGTGCCCTGCGCGACCTCGACGACAACGACGTCGACGGGCTGCTGGGGCTGCTGCTGGGCGAGAAGCAGTTCAAGGTCTTCCTGGAGCACGACATCACGATGCAGGACATCGCCGCGATCCTTGAGGCGTACGGCAAGGAGACCGGGCTCGGCCTGGGGGAAGACTGAGCCTCGACGCGTTCGTAGAAGAACACGCCGAGGCTCTCGAAGCCGATCTGCTACGGCATTACGGCGTGGACTTGCTGGACTGGCACCGGGGGGCGCTCACTTCGAGGCGACTCTCGGTGCTGGTCAAGCACATGCCACGCGACAGCGCCGTTAATCGTGAACTGTATGGCGAAGCCATGGAGTGGGACTCGTCTACGCACTTGCTGGCGGCGGCGGTGGACCACCTTGCAGTGGCCAACTGGATGACAACCACACTGAACAGCGGCGAAGAATCCGAACCACTGGAATACCCGGAGCAAGTTCCAAGGCCAGGATTTATTACGGATTCCAAAAAAGAACCTGCGTCGACAGGGGATTTCTCAAGCTCACCGGAGGCAACGCCGACACCCGATCAACTCCGACACTTTTTCAGCTGATCGATCACTCGGACGCCGCCGCGATTGCAAACACCAAGGTCATGGCGCCAAAACTGAGGGCGCAAAGCAGAATCAAAACCGCCTGGCGGCCCTCGTCACCCACCAACGCCGCTTTTTTCGGGTTTCCGGGATCGTACCGCGCCCTGACCGACTCTCCAGGTTCGTGAAGAGGGCTTGGACGATAAGAACTTTGCACCTCTATCCGCTTTCCGTCTTCCAAAGCGAAACTGCACACACTGGCGACGGTCCCGTCCCGCCATTTATTATATTCGCACACCGCATCGACCTCTACTCCGTTTCGGAGAGTAAATCTCTCTCTCACGAATGACCTCACGAACAGAGCAGTGAAGATAGCGAATATGGCGGTAATCCCTTTCAAAATCCACCAAGCCTCTCATTACACGCTACACCCCAGCCAGATGACCAATCTGATTCTACCAAGAGACTCTCGAATCCCCAGCCACGTCGCAAAACGGACCAGGAAGGGCGTACTGAACGATGACCTCGCCAACTCCCCCTGATGTGACCCTCCCGACCGAGGGGCAATACTTCCCTCCCCCTCAAGCCTTCTTCGACTGGGGGAGGCTGACAGAAAGCACGAAGAGGATAGCGGAAGAAACCTTCGACGCCTCCTTCGCGAAATACCAATGGGTAAAGCCCGGCGGCGCCCAAGCCGCAACTGTAGGCACCCAGTTCTTTAAGTTCGACCCCTCGTTTATCAAATATGACGAAAAGGGTCTGACCATAGCCGGCGTTTCAATGTTCGAGAAATACTCCATCACCGGAGTCCTCGGTGGCCCCATCAAAAAACTTAAAGAAAAGATTGACCCTCCTGAGCCGAAAAAACCAAGTGTCTCCGATGGTGAAATCACCACAATCAAAGAGAAGCTAACCACGCACGGCAATGCCATCGGGAAGCTCCAGCAGGACCGTACAGTCAAAAAGAAGCTGGCCGTACACGGCAGGGCCATCCAGAAGCTCCAGCAGGACCGTACAGTCAAAAAGAAGCTGGCCGTACACGGCAGGGCCATCGAGAAGCTCCTGCAGGACCGTGCACACAACGCATCGACGAAGCGGACATCGCTTGAAAATCGAGCAAACCGCGCGGATAGCCGCCGACTGGGGGGCTCTATCCCGGCGAGCAAAGCAAACACTGCACGCGCAGCCGCGCTCAGGCGAGAAGCGGCAGAAGTGCGCAAGGTTGAGGAAGAGTCAAAGCGCCTCATCACAACCATCGGCCACTAGCCCCTAGAGGATTTTCATGTCCCTAGTGCAATCCCTCGGCAGAGCCAGCGGCTCGCTCCGAGGCTTCAAAACCGGCCTGGACGGCGCAGCCAAAGCCTCCGGCACCCTAGGAAAGCAAGCCGGCACCGCCAACACCAACGTCGGCAAGATCAAGAACTCCGCCAAGCAGTCCACCCGCGAGCTCAAGGGTATGAAGACCGCCGCCGACCAGGTGACCAAGTCGGTCGCCAAGGTCGGCAAGGAGGCCGGCAAGGGCGGCCAGTCCATGGGCAAGTTCCAGGGCGGGCTCAAGAAGGCCGACGGTGGGTTCAAGGGGCTCAACAAGTCCATGAAGGGCAACGTCATCGGGATGTTGCTCGAACTCTTCGCACCGCTCATCGAGAAGGTCGTCGCCATGGCGTCCAAGTCGAAGGCGATGCAGAAGATCATGAAGGTGGCGTTCGACGTCATCGGCAAGGTCGTCTCGACCGTCATGAAGGCCATCGGGCCCATCATGAAGGCCACCGGCAAGGTCATCTCCACCGTCTGGAACGGCATCAAGAAGGCGATCCTGCCCATCGCCGTGTGGATCGGCACCGCCATCCCCGGCGCGTTCAACACCGTCAAAAACGCGCTCTCCAGCGCCTGGGGCGGACTGTCCCACTTCGCGGGCAGCGTCTTCAACGGGATCAAGTCGGCAGTCAAGGCCCCGCTCAACGGCGTGATCAGCCTGATCAACCTCGCCATCGGCGCGCTGAACGGCATCAAGGTCTCCATCCCCGGCTGGGTCCCCCTCGTCGGCGGCAAGACCTTCGGGGTCAACATTCCCCGCATCCCGATGCTCGCCGAGGGCGGCATCGTCGCGCCGCGCAGCGGCGGCGTGCCCGCGATCGTCGCCGAGGCCGGCGAGTCCGAGGCCGTCATGCCGCTGTCGAAGCTCGACCGGCTGCTGACCCGTACGGCCGTACAGGCCCGTCTCGCCTCCGCCGGAGCGCTCGGAAGCCGCGGCGGCGGCGACGGCTTCCACATCGAGAACTACTACGCCACGTCGTCCAGCGATCCCAAGGACACCGCCCTGGCGCTGATGTTCCTCGCCAAGGCCCGCGGATGAGACACCTGATGTCCCCCATGCCAGAGGGGAGGGAAAACCACCATGGCGGCAGCAGTGGTCATCGGCCGCGTCCCGCGCGACCCGCTCGCCAACTCCGCCGGAGCCTTCCGTAACTTCGGCACCGCGCTCGGCCAGGCCGCCCGCGCGATCCGTACCACCCAGACCGGCATCACCAAGGCATCCCGCACCGTCGACCGCGTCAAGTCGGCCACCGGTCAGACCGGCAAGGGCCTCAAGCAGTTCGGCACCGGGGCCACCGCGGCCGGACGCGCCGCCACCGCGCTCGGCAAGCAGGCCGGCACCGCCAACACCGGCTTCCTCAAGTCGAAGGCCGGCGCCCAGCAGTCCACCCGCCTCCTGAAGAACATCAAGCGGCAGTCCGACGGGGCCACCAAGTCCATCGCCCTTCAGAGCAAGGGCGCCGGCGTCATCGGGCGCATCACGGGCGTCCTCGGCAGCAACCTCAACATCGCCTCCAAAATCATGACAGCGGTCAATCTCGTCATGAAGACCAACCCGTTCGTCCTCGTCGCCACGCTCCTCGCCCCGTTCGCCACCCAGCTCATCGAGCTCGCGACGGACTCGAAGGTGGGGCAGCAGCTCATGGAGACGGTCTTCACCACCGTCGGCGAACTGATCAACGCGGCACTGACCGTGATCGTCCCGGTCGTCACCGCCTACCTCACGGTGATCAAGGCCGAATGGAACGCCGTCAGCAGCGTCATCAAGCCCGTCGTCAAGTGGGTCACCAAGTCCCTCCCCGGCGGGTTCCGCAAGGTCAGCTCCGCGATGGAGAAGGCCCTGCACGGCATGGGCGACTTCCTCCAGAGCGGGTTCCAGATGGTCGTCGGCGTCGTCAAGGGGCCGCTCAACGGGATCATCTCCTTCGCCAACTGGGTGATCGACGGCCTCAACAGCCTCAGCTTCAGCATCCTCGGCAAGAAGTTCGGGGTGCACCTGTCGAAGATCCCGATGCTCGCCCAGGGCGGTGTGGTCAGCCCCCGCGACGGCGGTGTGCCCGTGATCCTCGCGGAGGCCGGCGAGGCCGAGGCCGTTCTGCCGCTGTCGCAGCTCGACCGGCTGCTCGCCCGCACCGCCGAGGCGGCCCGGGCCACGAAGGCGTACCGACGGGCCCCGCGCGTCGAGAACTACTACGAGCCGGAGAACCGGGGTTCCTACGGCATCGCCGAGGACCTCCTGTTCCTGGCACGCACGGCATAGCGCACGGCGTAGCGCACGAGGCGGTACGCGGCCCAGCGCACCACGCAGCCCGCGGCGCAGCCCGCGACGCGCCCACACGACGCAGCGCACCACGCAGCACGCGATGCCGCACGCGACGTCGCAGACGACGACGTAAACGAGAAGGTGAAGGCCACCCACCCATGCCCCCGACACAAATGAAGACCGCCATCGCACCCCCCGGCTCACTGATCACCCACGACGGGCAGATCCAGTGGGCCGGACTGCTGTTCGGCCCCGGCACCGACTACGAGATCGCCGACACCGGACTCACCGGCTGGGCCGACCTCCCCGGCCTCGACAGCGGCGACGTCCTCCGCCCCGACCAGCACGGCGCCTGGCCGGGTTCCCAGTGGTCCCAGGCCCGTACCGTCACCGCCCCCATCTGGCTGCTGCCCGCCCAGCCCGCCCAGGCGGCGGCCGTCGCCGCGCAGTTCCGCGCCGCCACCGCCGTGCACAGCGGCGAGCAGTGGCTGGCCGTACGGCTGCACGGCGAGACCCTCGCCTGCCGGGCCCGGGTCAGCCAGCGGTCCATCCCCCAGGACCGGATGTTCCTGACGCAGGGCGCGGCGAAGGCCACCGTGCAGTGGGTCTGCGCCGACCCGCGCCGCTTCTCCATCGACGAGCAGACCGTCTCCACGGGGCTGCCGACCCCGGAGAACGGCCTGAACTGGCAGACCGGCGGCCTGAGCTGGCCCCTCGACTGGGGCGCGCCCGGCGCGACCGGCCTGGTCACCGCCGTCAACGCCGGTGACGCCCCGGCCAATCCGGTGATCGAGTTCCACGGGCCCGTACGCCGCCCGTCGCTGACCCGGCTCAGCGACGGCCTGCGGATCGAGTACGACATCGCGCTCGCTCCCTCGGACGTCCTGACCGTCGACACCGGCGCGGGCACGGTCGTCCTCAACGGCACCACCTCCCGCATGCACACCGCCACCGCGTGGTCGACGCCCGAGCTGCTCTTCCAACTGGACCCGGGGACCTCGTCCTTCGCGTTCCGCTGCGAGCCCGGCTCCTTCACCGGCGGCGCCGGCAAACCGCAGCCCGCGGCCTCCATGACCTGGCGCGACGCGCACTGGTAGGCCGCGCACCGACGCAGACATGACGGCGCCGGCAGCCGTCCACACCCACACCCGCACACCACCCTGGAGAACGGTATGAACATCCGCAGCGCCTGGCTGCTCAACGGCACCCCCGACGGCGACGGCGGCCAGTCCCGCATCGACACCCGGCTCGCCCCCCTCGGCACCATGACCCCCTCCGGCGCCCTGACCTCGCGCGACGGCGTGATCCCGGGCTCGCCCAACGGAGACGAGACGGTCTCCGGCCTCCAGGTCTCCGGCGGCGCCGCAGGCATGAGCGCGACGGTCTCCCCGGGCCGCGCGGTCATCCAGAGCACCGAGTTCGCCGGCGCCTACCCCGTGTACGTACCGGAGTTCACGAGCATCACCTTCGCCGACGGCGACCCCGGCAACCCGCGCGTGGACCTCGTCGTCGTGCGCATCTACGACAACGACCAGGACGCCTCCGACAAGACGGCCGCCGTCATCGAGATCGTCCAGGGCACCCCGTCGGCCGACCCGGCCGCCCCGCCGACGCCGTCGGGTTCGCTCGCCCTGGCCGAGGTGTCGATCCCGGCGGGCGCCTCGACGGGTGCCGGCGGCATCGACTGGAAGTCCGCGGTCAAGGACCGGCGCCGGGTGACCGTCGCCGTCGGCGGCATCATCCCGCGCGGCTGGGGCCTGGGCTTCAACGGCGCCTACCCCGGCCAGTACCGCGACACCGGGGTGGGCCTGGAGCGCTGGGACGGCTCGGTGTGGAAGCCGTACCCGGACCCGGTCCCGACCTGGCAGGCCTACACGCCGAAGTGGGGCGCGGAGAACGGGCCGCAGCCCAAGACCGGCAACGGCTCGCTGACCGGCCGGTACATCAAGGTCGGCTCCGAGGTCCGCTTCTACGCCTCGCTCCGCATCGGCACCACCAGCGACTGGGGCGGGCCCAACCGCAACGGCAACTGGTACGTGACCCTGCCCGTCCCCCCGACGGTCGCCATCAGCGCGCACTTCCGCGGCCGCATCGGTCCCATCAACAACGGCGCCTACTACTTCGGCGGCTGTCAGGTCTACCGGTCGGGCCCGAACAACCGGATCAACGGCGTCGCGGACGGTACGGGCGTGGTCCGCGGCTGGTGCTGCAACGACTCGAACGGCCGCCCGTCCTCCGCGTGGGCGGACGCCGACCACCCGATCGCACCGACCCCCGACAACTGGTACGAGGTCTGGGGCACCTACGAGGTCAACGCATGAGGCGGATGACGCCGACGGCGGAGGTCGCCTACCGCGCCCTCTTCTGCGATCTGCTCACCGACCGGGTCATCGATTCGCTGCCCCTCACCGAGGTCGAGTTCGACGACTTCATCGGCAAGCCGGGGCAGTTGCGCGCCACGGTCCCGCTGCCCGACACGGCCCTCGCGCAGCGGGCCCGTACCGCGCTCCAGCCCGGCCGCACCGCGGTCTGGCTGGAGCGCGGCTCCGACATCTGGTGGGGCGGCATCCTGTGGACCTGCACCCCGGCGGGCGACGAGCGGGGCCGGCTGACCGTACAGATCCAGGCGGGCACCTTCGACTCCTACCTCGACCACCGCATCCTGGCCGAGGACCAGACGTTCTCGGCCGTCGACCAGTTCGAGATCGTCCGTGCCCTCGTCCGGCACGTCCAGTCACAGCCGGGCGGCGACCTCGGCATCACCTACGGGGACGACCTCTCCGGCGTGGTGTGGAACCGCGGCTACGGCTATACGGACCTGGCGCGGGTGCGCGAGCTGATCGACCAACTGGCCGCCATGCAGAACGGTTTCGAGTGGCGCGTCCAGTGCTTCCGGGACCCCGAGACGGGCGCACGGGTCAAGAAGCTCCAGCTCGGCCATCCGAAGATCGCGACCAGTGACGCGGACATCGTCCTCGACCGGCCCGGCCAGGTCCTCACCTACAGCCTGCCGGCCGACTCGACCGTGCAGGCCAACGTATGGGTCGCCCGGGGCGAGTCCGCCAACCGCAACCAGGCCTCCGACTCGCTCCCGGAGGTGTCCCGGCCCGCCGTCTCGACCGAGGACCTCGACGCGGGCTGGCCGCGCCTGGAGAACTCCTCGGACCACAGCGGTGTCTCGGACCAGGCGGTCCTGAACAGCGCGGCACGGGCCGAACTGGCCCGGGCCCGCAGGCCGCAGATCATCCCCGAGGTGACCATCCGCGTGGACGGGCGCATCACCCCCGCCCTCATCGGCGCGCCCGTCCGGCTGCGCATCCGCGACGGCTGGCACATGGACGGCCCGGACCTGCGCTACCGCGTCGTGGGCCTGACCGTCACCCCGCCCGCGCGCGGCAAGAGCGAGACCGCGAAGCTCTATCTGGAAGAGGCATAGATGGCCGCGATCCCCACCGACCTCCTCGACCGCATCCGCTCGCTGGAGCGGCAGGTACGGGCGCTCATGGGCAGCGCGAACACCCGCCCCGCCATGGACCGGGTCAGCGGCGGCAACGTCGTCATCAGCGACGGCGGGCAGTTGGCCGTCCGCAACCGCGACGAGCAGAAGGGCGCGGAGCTCCTCTACATCGGCCAGGTCTCCCCCGCCCGGCCCGACGGGGAGCAGCAGGGCTTCTTCGTCCGCCGCGACGACGGCTCGAAGGCGCTGTCGGTGCACGCCGAGGCCCCCGACCTCCAGCCGAGCCAGTCGGTGAAGGTCTTCGACCGCAAGGGCAACGCCCTCTTCGCGGACGACACCACGGGGGAAGGGCTCGCCCGGCCGTACATCCCGTACCCGATGCCGACTCCGGAGAACACCGGCCGCTGGGAGTCCACCGGCGCCCCGGAGTGGACGACTCTCTACAGCGGCGAAGCCATCGCCCAGCACCCGAACCTCTACTGCCTGATCGCCGCCACGGCGGGCGGCGAGGTCCGGCTGCTGGTCAACGACGCCCAGGTCGGTCCGGCCGGCCCGGGACCGCTGGAGTTCACCGTTCCCATCGGGGTCCCGTTCAACAGCCGAGTGACCTTCCAGATCCAGGCCCGCGCGGCAGCCGCCGGCGGCTCCGTCTCCTGCAGGCCGCGCGCGCTGTACGGCGTCCAGTCCTGACCTCGTCCTCAACACCCTTGGAGTTGCGCACATGTTGCCCGACAACATCCCCACCGTGACCGTCACCGCCCACTACCTCACCCCGGACGGCCTCCCCCTCACCGGGAACGTCACCTTCCAGGCGCCGACGCTGCTGACGCACCCCGACACCGACCTCATCCTCGGCGGCCCGATCGTCGCCCCGCTCGACGCGGACGGCCGGATCAAGGCCGTCCTGCCCGCCACGGACGCCCCGGGGATGAATCCGGTGAAATGGCAGTACACCGTCATCGAGCAGCTGTCCGGGCTGTCGGTGAACCGCACGTACAACATCGTGCTGCCGGCCTCCCAGCGGACCGTCGACCTCGCCGACATCGCCCCGGTCAACCCCGAAGCCCCCGAGTACGTCGCCGTCCCGGGCCCGCCCGGACCGGCCGGCGCCCCGGGCCCCGCGGGTCCGGCGGGCGCGCCGGGGCTCGTCCAGTCCGTCAACGGCAAGAGCACCGCGGAGATCACCCTCGCGGCCGCCGACGTGCAGGCGGTCCCGGCCTCCTCGGTCGGCGCAGCGAGCGGTGTCGCGGCCCTCGACGAGACCGGCAAGGTCCCGGCCGCGCAGCTGCCGCCGGGCGCGGTCGCCCCGGTGTCGTCCGTCAACGGCAAGAAGGGCGCGGTCGTCCTGAGCGCCATGGACGTGGGCGCCCTGGACCAGGCCGCCGGCGACCTGCGGTATGTGAAGCCGGCCGACGTCCCGGTCCAGTCGGTGAACGACAAGACCGGCAAGGTTGTCCTGGACGCCACGGCCGTCGGCGCGGTGCCGGAGGGCACGGCCGTCCTGCTGTCCGGTCCGCAGACGATCGACAACGCGAAGATCTTCACCTCCCCGCCCTTCTCCACCGCCGCCCCGACCAACCCCCACCACCTCACGCGCAAGGAGTACGTCGACTCGGTCTCCACCCCGGGGACCTGGTCCCCCGGCGACCTCGGCTTCAAGGCCTGGACCTTCGACCCGGCCGCCTCCTCGGGCAACCGCTCGCAGTACTGCACCGCGGGGTCCGTCTATGTGATAGGCATCCGCCTCAACACCCCCACGACCATCAACCACGTCGTCTTCTACTGCACGGGCTACACCGTTGCGACGCTCAGCGCGGCCACCTACGCGGGCCTGTACGACGCTACGGGCACCCGGGTCGGCGTGACCAACTCCCTCAAGGACGTCGTCAAGGGCGGCTCGACCGTGGTCTGCCCGCTGACCACGGCGTACGAGGCGCAGCCCGGCAACTACTGGGTCGCGCTGCTCGTCAACGGCCCCAGCGAAGTGGGCAAGGGCCCCGGCTTCGCCCTCGGTGCGGGCGACGGCGTCCGCCCGGCCGGCTCGGCCCGTATGGGCGACGCCTTCGTCCGCTACGGCCGTCTCCCCGCGACCGGCCAGGGCTCCCTCCCAGCATCCTTCGCCCCGAAGACCCTCATCATCGACGCCAACGCCACGTGGGCAGCCGTCGCCTGACCCCGTTCCGCCACACATAGGAGACCTCAATGACCACCCGATCCCTCTTCACCGGCGCCATCAAGACCATCGAGGCGCTCACGCAGACCTTTACGCTCACCAGCCCCTTTGAGCACGGCCCGTTCTCCGTGCGCATCCCCGAAGGCGGTCTGCTCCTCGGCGCAGGCCAGCGCATCACGTTGCTGACCGCAGGGGCGCACCTCGAAGGGAGCCACTGGGTCGAGGGCCAGTTGGCCGCCGACGGCCAGGGCTGGGACGTGACAGTCCCCGGCCTCGTCGTCCGCACCGACGAGCCCGGTGCCGCGTGGCAGGTCGACCTCACCGTCACCGTCACCTACGCCGTCCCCGCCTGACCCCAGCGCCACCTCCCACCCCACCCACGCGAACGCCCCGGACCGCCACGCGGTCCGGGGCGTTCGCGTCCCCCTTCCCCTGGAGCGATCCACATGGCAACCCCCCTCTCCGCAGACCAGTTCGTCGCCGCCCTGCGCGCCGAAGGCGTCACCGTTGTCGAGGTCGGCGACTGGCGCGACCACAACCGCAACCACAAGGGCGCCTGGGGCCCGGTCAACGGGGTGATCATCCACCACACCGTCACCAGCGGCACCCAGAGCAGCGTCGACCTCTGCTACGACGGGTACGACGAGCTCCCCGGCCCGCTGTGCCACGGCGTCATCGACAAGGCCGGCACCGTCCACCTCGTCGGCAACGGCCGCGCCAACCACGCCGGCAGCGGTGACAGCAGCGTCCTGAACGCCGTCGTCCGCGAGTCCGGCCTGCCGCGCCCCACCAAGAACGACACCGACGGCAACGTGCGCTTCTACGGCTTCGAGTGCATCAACCTCGGAGACGGCGACGACCCGTGGCCCGCCGCCCAGTTGGAGGCCATCGAGCGGGTCTCCGCCGCCATCTGCCGCGCGCACGGCTGGGGCTCCGGGTCCGTCATCGGCCACAAGGAGTGGACCAACACCAAGATCGACCCGGTCGGCTTCTCCATGGACGGCATGCGCGGAAAGGTCGCGAGCCGGCTCGGCTCCGCCCCCAGCAAGCCGCCCCAGCCGGCCTACGAGCCCTTCCCCGGCGCCGCCTTCTTCAAGAGCGGGCCGAATTCCTCCATCGTCACCGCCATGGGCCGCCGCCTCGTCGCGGAAGGCTGCTCCGCGTACGCCGAGGGCCCGGGCTCCCGGTGGAGCGACGCCGACCGGAACTCCTACGCGAAGTGGCAGCGCAAGCTCGGCTTCAGCGGCTCCGACGCCGACGGCTGGCCGGGCCGGAGCTCCTGGGACGCGCTCAAGGTCCCGCGCTCCTGACCGTCCAGCCCCACGCAGAAAGGCCGTCTCTTGTCCGACGCCCTTAAGCGGACTCTCCGCACCGTTCTCCAGACCGCCGTCGGCCTCGCGGTCGTCCTTCCCACGATCGTCGACGCCTCCGGCATCCCCGCGACCCTCCCCTGGGTCGCGGGGGCGCTGGCCGCCGCGGGCGGCCTCGCCCGCGTCATGGCGCTGCCGGCCGTGCAGGCCCTGCTCCCCGTCTGGCTCCGTACCGAGGGCCCGCCCTCGAACGGCGACGCCGCCCTGCGCGCCCTCGCCGCCGAGGATGACCGGGGCCGCGTATGAACGACACCGACACGGAAGCGTCCGGCACCACCGCCACCGTCGCCCTGGAGCTGGAACGGCTCCGCGGCACGATGGAGGCCGGGTTCGCCCGGGTCGACGGCGCGCTCGCGCTGCTCGTCCAGCGCAGTGATCAGACCGACAAGCAGCTCGCCGACCACGAGTCCCGGCTCTACGCCCTGGAGCGGGCCCGCTGGCCGCTGGCCAGCATCGCCGCGCTCACGGCCCTCGCGGGCCTGGTGCTCTCCGCGTGGGGGCTGACCGGCCGGTAGGGCTGTCGGCGTCATACCCCGGCCCCGCGGGCCGGGCACGCCGAAGGGCGGCCACCCCCGAACCGGGGTGACCGCCCTTCAGAACAACCGCTTTACAACCGCTTTACAACCGCTCTACAACCGCTTACTGGTTGTACGGACCGTAGTCGTAGTCCTCCAGCGGCACGGCCTGGCCCGACCCCGTCCCGAAGGGCGAGTAGTCGATGTCGTCGTAGCCGACGGCCGAGTACATCGCGGCCTTGGCCTCCTCGGTGGGCTCCACCCGGATGTTGCGGTACCGGGACAGGCCCGTACCGGCCGGGATGAGCTTACCGATGATGACGTTCTCCTTGAGGCCGATCAGGGAGTCCGACTTGGCGTTGATCGCCGCGTCGGTGAGCACCCGGGTCGTCTCCTGGAAGGACGCCGCCGACAGCCAGGACTCCGTCGCCAGCGAGGCCTTGGTGATACCCATCAGCTGCGGACGGCCGGAGGCCGGGTGGCCGCCTTCCGTCACGACGCGACGGTTCTCGCCCTCGAAGCGGGTGCGCTCCACGAGCTCGCCCGGCAGCAGCTCCGCGTCGCCGGACTCGATGATCGTCACGCGGCGCAGCATCTGCCGGATGATGATCTCGATGTGCTTGTCGTGGATCGACACGCCCTGCGAGTTGTAGACCTTCTGGACCTCGCCGACCAGGTGCACCTGGACCGCGCGCTGGCCGAGGATGCGCAGCACGTCGTGCGGGTTGGTGGCGCCCACGGTGAGCTTCTGGCCCACCTCGACGTGGTCGCCCTCGCCCACCAGCAGACGGGCGCGCTTCGAGATCGGGAAGGCCGTCTCGTCGCTGCCGTCGTCCGGGGTGACGACGATCTTCTTGGTCTTCTCGGTCTCCTCAATCCGGACGCGGCCGGCCGCCTCCGAGATCGGCGCGACGCCCTTGGGCGTACGGGCCTCGAAGAGCTCGACGACACGCGGCAGACCCTGGGTGATGTCGTCACCGGCCACACCACCGGTGTGGAAGGTACGCATCGTCAGCTGGGTGCCGGGCTCACCGATCGACTGGGCGGCGATGATGCCGACCGCCTCGCCGATGTCCACCAGCTTGCCGGTCGCCAGCGAGCGGCCGTAGCAGAAGGCACAGGTGCCGACCGCGGACTCGCAGGTGAGGACCGAGCGGGTCTTGACCGTCTGGACGCCGTGCGCGACGAGCTGCTCGATGAGCACATCGCCGAGGTCGACGTTGGCGGGCGCGATGACCTTGCCGTCGACGACGACGTCCTCGGCGAGCATGCGCGCGTACACGCTGGTCTCGACGTCCTCCGTCTTGCGGAGCACGCCGTCGGCGCCCTTGGTCGCGATGTCCAGCTTGAGGCCGCGCTCGGTGCCGCAGTCCTCCTCGCGGATGATCACGTCCTGCGAGACGTCCACCAGACGACGGGTCAGGTAACCCGAGTCGGCGGTACGCAGGGCGGTGTCCGCGAGACCCTTACGGGCGCCGTGCGTGGAGATGAAGTACTCCAGCACGGTGAGGCCCTCACGGAACGACGCCTTAATGGGTCGCGGGATGGTCTCGTTCTTCGCGTTGGACACCAGACCACGCATACCGGCGATCTGACGCATCTGCATCATGTTTCCTCGGGCGCCCGAGTCAACCATCATGAAGATGGGGTTCGTCTTGGGGAAGTTCGCGTTCATCGCCTCGGCGACCTCGTTGGTCGCCTTGGTCCAGATCGCGATGAGCTCCTGCGTGCGCTCGTCCTTGGTGATCAGACCGCGCTCGTACTGCTTCTGGACCTTCTCGTCCTGGGCCTCGTAGCCCTTGACGATGGCCTTCTTGGCCTCCGGGACGACGATGTCCGAGACGGCGACGGTGACGCCGGACCGGGTCGCCCAGTGGAAGCCGGCCGCCTTCAGGTTGTCGAGCGTCGCCGCCACGATGACCTTGGGGTAGCGCTCGGCCAGGTCGTTGACGATCTCGGAGAGCTGCTTCTTGCCCACCGAGTAGTCGACGAACGGGTAGTCCTCGGGCAGCAGCTCGTTGAAGAGCGCGCGGCCCAGGGTCGTACGCAGCCGGAAGCTGTCGCCCTGCTGCCACTCGCCGCCGTGCTCGTCGCCCTCCTCCGGGGTCGGCGGGGTCCAGCCGCGGGGCGGGACGGTGCCGATCGGGAAGCGGATGTCGACCTTCGCCTGGAGCGACAGCTCGCGGGCGTCGAACGCCATCGTGGCCTCGGCGGTCGAGCCGAACGCGCGGCCCTCGCCCTTGACCTTGCGCTCCTTCTCATCGGTCGTGAGGAAGAAGAGCCCCAGCACCATGTCCTGGGTCGGCATGGTGACCGGACGGCCGTCGGCCGGCTTGAGGATGTTGTTCGAGGACAGCATCAGGATGCGGGCCTCGGCCTGCGCCTCCGCGGAGAGCGGCAGGTGCACGGCCATCTGGTCACCGTCGAAGTCCGCGTTGAACGCGGTGCACACGAGCGGGTGGATCTGAATGGCCTTGCCCTCGACGAGCTGCGGCTCGAAGGCCTGGATGCCGAGGCGGTGCAGGGTCGGCGCACGGTTCAGCAGCACCGGGTGCTCGGCGATGACCTCTTCCAGCACGTCGTACACGACCGTGCGGCCGCGCTCGACCATGCGCTTCGCCGACTTGATGTTCTGCGCGTGGTTCAGGTCCACCAGGCGCTTCATCACGAACGGCTTGAAGAGCTCCAGCGCCATGGCCTTCGGCAGACCGCACTGGTGCAGCTTGAGCTGCGGGCCGACGACGATCACGGAACGCGCCGAGTAGTCGACTCGCTTGCCGAGCAGGTTCTGACGGAAACGGCCCTGCTTGCCCTTGAGCATGTCGCTCAGGGACTTCAGCGGACGGTTGCCGGGGCCCGTCACCGGGCGGCCGCGGCGGCCGTTGTCGAAGAGGGCGTCCACGGCCTCCTGGAGCATGCGCTTCTCGTTGTTCACGATGATCTCGGGCGCGCCGAGGTCGAGAAGCCGCTTCAGGCGGTTGTTGCGGTTGATCACACGGCGGTACAGGTCGTTCAGGTCGGAGGTCGCGAAGCGGCCACCGTCCAGCTGCACCATCGGACGCAGGTCCGGCGGGATCACCGGGATGCAGTCCAGCACCATGCCCTTGGGGCTGTTGCTGGTCTGCAGGAAGGCGGAGACGACCTTGAGGCGCTTGAGCGCACGGGTCTTCTTCTGGCCCTTGCCGGTCCGGATGATCTCGCGGAGGCGCTCGGCCTCCTCGTCGAGGTCGAAGGTCTCCAGCCGCTTCTGCAGCGCGGCGGCGCCCATCGAACCGTCGAAGTACGTGCCGAAGCGGTCGCGCAGCTCGCGGTAGAGCAGCTCGTCGCCCTCCAGGTCCTGGACCTTGAGGTTCTTGAAGCGGCTCCACACCTCGTCGAGGCGGTCGATCTCGCGCTGCGCGCGGTCGCGCAGCTGCTTCATCTCACGCTCGGCGCCCTCGCGCACCTTGCGGCGCACATCGGCCTTGGCGCCCTCGGCCTCCAGCTCGGCCAGGTCGGACTCGAGCTTCTTGGCGCGGGCCTCCAGGTCGGCGTCGCGGCGCTGCTCGATCTGCTGGCGCTCGACGGAGACGTGCGCCTCCAGCGACGGCAGGTCGCGCGTACGGCGCTCCTCGTCCACCCACGTGATCATGTAGGCGGCGAAGTAGATGACCTTCTCAAGGTCCTTCGGGGCGAGGTCGAGCAGGTAGCCCAGCCGCGACGGGACGCCCTTGAAGTACCAGATGTGGGTGACGGGAGCGGCCAGCTCGATGTGGCCCATCCGCTCACGGCGCACCTTGGCACGAGTGACCTCGACGCCGCAGCGCTCGCAGATGATGCCCTTGAAGCGGACACGCTTGTACTTGCCGCAGTAGCACTCCCAGTCCCGCGTCGGACCGAAGATCTTCTCGCAGAAGAGTCCGTCCTTCTCGGGCTTGAGGGTGCGGTAGTTGATGGTCTCCGGCTTCTTGACCTCGCCGTGGGACCAGGTCCGAATGTCGTCCGCGGTGGCCAGGCCGATCCGCAGCTCGTCGAAGAAGTTGACGTCGAGCACTGGTCGTCAATCCCTCTTTCAGGGTCGTGTCTTCATCGTGGTCTGGGGGTCCTGGGACGGCCGGGGCTCCTGGAGTGGAGCCCCGGCCAGACCCGTCAGACCTCTTCGACGCTGCTCGGCTCGCGCCGGGACAGGTCGATGCCGAGCTCCTCCGCCGCGCGGAAGACGTCCTCGTCGGTGTCGCGCATCTCGATGGACATGCCGTCCGAGGACAGCACCTCCACGTTGAGGCAGAGGGACTGCATCTCCTTGATGAGCACCTTGAAGGACTCGGGGATGCCGGGCTCAGGGATGTTCTCGCCCTTGACGATGGCCTCGTAGACCTTCACGCGGCCGGTCACGTCGTCGGACTTGATGGTCAGCAGCTCCTGGAGGGCGTACGCGGCGCCGTACGCCTCCAGCGCCCACACCTCCATCTCGCCGAAGCGCTGGCCACCGAACTGGGCCTTACCACCCAGCGGCTGCTGGGTGATCATCGAGTACGGGCCGGTCGACCGGGCGTGCAGCTTGTCGTCGACCAGGTGGTGCAGCTTGAGGATGTACATGTACCCGACCGAGATCGGGTCCGGGAACGGCTCGCCGGAGCGGCCGTCGAACATCCGGGCCTTGCCGGACGGGAGCACCATGCGCTCGCCGTCGCGGTTGGGGATCGTGGACTCGAAGAGACCGGCGATCTCGTCCTCGCGGGCGCCGTCGAAGACCGGGGTCGCGACGTTGGTGCCCGGCGCGACGTCGTCGGCGCCGATGGACTGGAGGCGCTGCATCCACTCCTCGCTGCCCTCGACCTTCCAGCCCCGGCTGGCGAGCCAGCCCAGGTGGATTTCGAGGACCTGTCCCGGGTTCATTCGGGACGGCACGCCGAGGGGGTTGAGGATGATGTCGACCGGGGTGCCGTCCTCCAGGAACGGCATGTCCTCGACCGGCAGGATCTTGGAGATGACGCCCTTGTTGCCGTGGCGGCCGGCGAGCTTGTCACCGTCGGTGATCTTGCGCTTCTGCGCGACGTAGACGCGGACCAGCTGGTTCACGCCGGGCGGCAGCTCGTCGCCCTCCTCGCGGTCGAAGACGCGGACGCCGATGACCTTGCCGATCTCGCCGTGCGGCACCTTCAGCGAGGTGTCGCGCACCTCGCGCGCCTTCTCGCCGAAGATCGCGCGGAGCAGGCGCTCCTCCGGGGTCAGCTCGGTCTCGCCCTTGGGCGTGACCTTGCCGACCAGGATGTCGCCGGCCACGACCTCGGCGCCGATGCGGATGATGCCGCGCTCGTCGAGGTCGGCGAGGACCTCCTCGGAGACGTTCGGGATGTCCCGGGTGATCTCCTCCGGGCCGAGCTTGGTGTCACGGGCGTCGACCTCGTGCTCCTCGATGTGGATCGAGGAGAGGACGTCGTCCTGCACGAGGCGCTGCGACAGGATGATCGCGTCCTCGTAGTTGTGGCCCTCCCACGGCATGAACGCCACGAGGAGGTTCTTGCCGAGCGCCATCTCGCCCTCGTCCGTGGACGGGCCGTCGGCGAGCACCTGACCGGTGATCACGCGGGCGCCCTCGTCCACGACGACCTTCTGGTTGAAGGACGTGCCCTGGTTCGAGCGGGAGAACTTCGCGACCCGGTACGTGTTGTACGTGCCGTCGTCGTTGGCGACGGTGACGTAGTCCGCGGAGACCTCCTGGACCACACCGTCCTTCTCGGCCTTGATGACGTCGCCGGCGTCGACCGCGCAGCGGTACTCCATGCCGGTGCCGACCAGCGGGGCCTCCGCCTTGATGAGCGGCACGGCCTGGCGCATCATGTTCGATCCCATGAGCGCGCGGTTGGCGTCGTCGTGCTCCAGGAAGGGGATCATGGCGGTCGCGACCGACACCATCTGGCGCGGCGAGACGTCCATGTAGTCGATGTCCGCGCCGGGGACGTAGTCGATCTCGCCGCCGCGGCGGCGGACGAGGACGCGGTCCTCGGCGTAGGTGTTCTCGTTCGTCAGCGGGGCGTTCGCCTGCGCGATGACGAAGCGGTCCTCCTCGTCGGCGGTGAGGAAGTCCACCTGGTCGGTGACGATGCCGTCGGTGACCTTGCGGTACGGGGTCTCGACGAAGCCGAACGCGTTGACCCGGCCGTACGAGGCGAGGGAGCCGATCAGGCCGATGTTCGGGCCTTCCGGCGTCTCGATCGGGCACATGCGGCCGTAGTGCGAGGGGTGCACGTCACGGACCTCGAAGCCCGCCCGCTCACGGCTCAGACCACCGGGGCCCAGCGCCGACAGGCGGCGCTTGTGGGTCAGGCCCGACAGCGGGTTGGTCTGGTCCATGAACTGGGACAGCTGGCTGGTGCCGAAGAACTCCTTGATGGAGGCGACGACCGGCCGGATGTTGATCAGGGTCTGCGGCGTGATCGCCTCGACGTCCTGGGTGGTCATCCGCTCGCGGACGACGCGCTCCATACGGGCCAGACCCGTGCGGACCTGGTTCTGGATGAGCTCGCCGACGTTGCGCAGGCGGCGGTTGCCGAAGTGGTCGATGTCGTCGGTCTCGACGACGATCGAGGTGCCGTTCTCACCGACCGTCTCGACCTCGCCGGCGTGCAGCTTGACCAGGTACTTGATGGTCGCGATGACGTCGTCGGTGGTGAGCACGCCGGCGTCCAGCGGCTGGTCCGCGCCGAGCTTCTTGTTCACCTTGTAGCGGCCGACCTTCGCGAGGTCGTAGCGCTTCGGGTTGAAGTAGAGGTTCTCCAGCAGCGTCTGCGCGGCCTCGCGCGTCGGCGGCTCGCCCGGACGCAGCTTGCGGTAGATGTCGAGCAGCGCGTCGTCCTGGCCCTGGGTGTGGTCCTTCTCCAGGGTGGCGCGCATGGACTCGTACTCGCCGAACTCCTCCAGGATCTGCTCGGTCGTCCAGCCGAGAGCCTTCAGGAGAACGGTGACGGACTGCTTGCGCTTGCGGTCGATGCGGACACCGACCATGTCGCGCTTGTCGATCTCCAGCTCCAGCCAGGCGCCGCGGGACGGGATGACCTTGGCCGAGAAGATGTCCTTGTCGGACGTCTTGTCGATGGAGGAGTCGAAGTAGACGCCCGGCGAGCGGACGAGCTGCGAGACGACGACACGCTCGGTGCCGTTGATGCAGAAGGTGCCCTTGTTGGTCATGAGCGGGAAGTCGCCCATGAAGACCGTCTGGGACTTGATCTCGCCGGTCTCGTTGTTGGTGAACTCGGCGGTGACGAAGAGCGGGGCCGCGTACGTGAAGTCGCGGTCCTTGCACTCGTCGATGGAGTTCTTGGGAGGCTCGAAGCGGTGATCGCGGAAGGTCAGGGACATCGACCCGGAGAAGTCCTCGATCGGGGAGATCTCCTCGAAGATCTCCTCCAGACCGGACTTCGTGGGGACGTCCTGACCACTGTCCAGCGCAGCCTCGACACGACCCTTCCATGCGGCGTTGCCGAGCAGCCAATCGAAGCTCTCGGTCTGCAGCGCAAGGAGGTTCGGAACCTCAAGGGGCTCTTTGATCTTCGCAAATGAGATGCGCAGCGGGGCGGTGCTGGCGCCGTTGTTCGTATTGGCAGTCGAGGCGTTGCGCGAGGCGGCCAAGAGGGGGTCCTTCCGAGGGCTCGGACTCACTACGCGCGTACCGGTCCCACTTTCTGCACACCGAGAGAAATCCCAGGTCAGGGATGTTCAATCAGCAATGCTCGACAGTGGGCATGCCCCTGGTGACGGGCAGGGAGCAGCTAACAGGCAGCGCAAAGGGTCAGTGTAGCCACTAGCCACACTGATGTCCAGCCCGGGTTTCCGGAGACCGGCAGCGCCACCCTCTCCCTCCGGGAGGGGTCTCCCCCTCGTTGTTCTGCTGTGCGTTCTTCAACGCCTGCCGCAAGACTTCCCGCTTCGCCCTCGTTCCATGCCTCGGACCTAGGACCGATGTGACGACGCGTCCTGAGAATTGCGCGCTGTGTGCCGTTCGTCAAGGCCCCCCACCCCGTTGCGATCGTCACGAGGCCGCATTGCGGGGCAACGAAGATCACCATACTCGTCCTGACCGCGCAGGCAACGCAGCCAGGGCGGCAACGCCCAAGGGCGACCACCCACATGGGTGATCGCCCTTGAGAAACAGCTCAGGAGTCAGCGGACTCCGCGGGTCACTTGACCTCGACGGAGGCGCCGGCGGCCTTGAGGGACTCGGCAGCCTTCTCGGCGGCCTCCTTCGCGACCTTCTCCAGGACCGGCTTCGGGGTGCCGTCGACGAGGTCCTTGGCCTCCTTCAGACCCAGCGAGGTCAGCTCACGCACGACCTTGATGACCTGGATCTTCTTCTCGCCGGCGCCGGTGAGGATGACGTCGAACTCGTCCTGCTCCTCGACGGCCTCGGCGGCACCGCCGGCGGCGCCGCCCACGGCGACGGCGGCGACCGGGGCGGCAGCCTCGACGTCGAACTTCTCCTCGAAGAGCTTCACAAAGCCGGAGAGCTCAAGAAGGGTCATGTCTTCGAACTGCGCCAGCAGCTCTTCCTGGGTGAGCTTCGCCATGATGGCGTCCTTCCACTAATCGGCGGGTGCCGGATGTACATTTCGGCGGGCGTACGGGCCCGCTGCGACCGTGACGGACGCGAGTGGATCGAGCGCGGAGCTCGATTACTCGGCGGCCTCGGCCTCGACGGGAGCCGGCGTACCGGCACCGCCCTGCTCGACCTTGCTGCGAAGGGCGTCCGTGGTACGGACGAACTTCGTGAGCGGGGCCTGGAAGGTCGCCGCGGCCTTGGCCATGGACGCCTTCATGCCGCCGGCCAGCTTGGCGAGCAGCACCTCGCGGGACTCGAGGTCCGCGAGCTTCTTGAACTCATCGGCGGACAGCGCCTTACCATCAAGGACACCGCCCTTGATGATGAGGTTGGGGTTCTCCTTGGCGAAGTCACGGAGACCCTTCGCCGACGTCACCGGGTCACCGGAGACGAAGGCGACCGCCGTCGGACCGTTGAACAGGTCGTCGAGCGAGCTGATCCCGGCCTCGTTGGCCGCGATCTTGGTCAGCGTGTTCTTCACCACGGCGTACTGGGCGTTCTCACCGAGCGAACGGCGCAGCTCCTTGAGCTGTGCCACGGTGAGACCGCGGTACTCGGTCAGCACGGCGGCGTTGGAGCTGCGGAACTGATCCGCGAGCTCGGCAACCGCGGCAGCCTTGTCGGGCCTCGCCATGAGCCTCGGCCTCCTTCCGGGTGATTCGGACCGCATAGACGCGAGAAGGGACCTGGGCAAAACGAAACGCCCCGGCGCGGGCGCACGGGGCGTGACTCGACCGCACGGACCTCGCGGTCACAGCGGGAGTTCGACCTGAACACCTGCGCAGGTCGCCCGCAGCTAGCGGAATCCTTCGGCCACCACACCCCCTACGGAGGCACAGCGACGACCAGCGGTCTTTGGCTTCTTCGCAAAGGTACGCGAACGGACGGCCCGCAGGCAAATCAGCCGGCCCCCGGCCCGTCTGCTTGCAGCCCGCCCGCCGCGCGTTGCCCGTGTCTACCGCTTCGGCATGAGCTCCGCGAAGTCGACCGTCTCCGAGGCCGCCGGGGGCGCCACGGAGACCTTGGTGCCGTAGTCGGAGTAGAAGACCGTGGTGTCCGTGGAGAACTTCTTCCCCTGGGCCCGCTCCTGCCGCTTCACCAGGAGGTGGTCGCTGTCGACCCACAGGTCGACCGTCTCGGTGTCCATGCCGCTCTGCTGAAGCTGCTTCTGCAACGCGTCCAGGTCCTTCTTGGAGAGGGACTTGGACTGCAGGCCCGCGATGTCGGAGACGCTGACCTTTCCGGTGTAGTGGGTCGTCTGCTTGCCGCGGACGTCCTCCTTGCCGGCCTCCTTGACCTTGCCGGAGGCGATGAGGAGGTCCACCGAACGGGTCGGGTCGTTGTTCTTCAGCTGGTCCTTGAGGAAGGTCCCGGAGGCCCCTGCCTGCGCGGCCATCGCGTCATAGCTGTACTTCACCCAGCTCTTGCCCTGCGCCTTGGGGCCGAGCGAGCCGCCCAGGTTCATGTACATCGCGTCGGGCAGGTACCGGGCCCGCATCGGCTTGTCGGCCGTCGGCGCGGCGTCCGCCATGCCGCCCTTCTGGGTCATGGTCATGTTGGCCCGTATCCCGTCGGACCAGTCCATGTCGCCCTTCATGGAGGCGTGCATCTCGCCCATCGACATCGTGCCGTCGACCTTGGCCGAGTGCTGCTCGCCCGCCTTCTTCGACACGCTCTGGAGCGCCGCGAGCGCGCCCTGGGCCGACGCCGCGTTCCCGCCGCCGGACGCCTTGCCGCTCCCCTTGGCGCCGTCCTTGTCCCCGTCGCCGCCCCCGCAGGCCGTGAGCCCGGCCATCAGCACGACACCGACCGCGGCCGTCGCCACTCGCGTGATCCTCATCGTTCCCCCTCTTTCAACGATTTCCCAGAACGGGCACCGACTCTAGTGGAGGGCTCCGACAACGCCACGAGCCGGGTCCCGCGCCTCGGCTGAGGCGCGGGACCCGGCTCGTACGTGCGTACCGCGATCTACATCGCGCTACCCGCGGCGGGCGTCTGGATCAGACGGCCGCCGGGTCCTCCTCGACGAGGAGGTTGCGGGTGCGGTTGGGGTCCAGCGGGATGCCGGGGCCCATCGTGGTGGTCAGGGTCGCCTTCTTGATGTAGCGGCCCTTCGCGGCGGACGGCTTGAGGCGGGTGACCTCTTCGAGCGCCGCGGCGTAGTTCTCGACCAGCTTGGCCTCGTCGAACGACACCTTGCCGATGATGAAGTGCAGGTTCGAGTGCTTGTCGACGCGGAACTCGATCTTGCCGCCCTTGATGTCCGTGACTGCCTTCGCCACGTCCGGGGTGACCGTGCCGGTCTTCGGGTTCGGCATCAGACCACGCGGACCGAGCACGCGGCCGAGGCGGCCGACCTTGCCCATGAGGTCCGGGGTGGCGACGACGGCGTCGAAGTCCAGACGGCCCTTCGCGACCTCGTCGATCAGTTCGTCGGAGCCGACGATGTCGGCGCCCGCGGCTTCCGCGGCCGCAGCACGGTCGCCGGTCGCGAAGACCAGGACCCGGGCGGTCTTACCGGTGCCGTGCGGAAGGTTCACGGTGCCGCGGACCATCTGGTCGGCCTTGCGCGGGTCGACGCCCAGACGCATGGCGACCTCGACAGTCGCGTCGAACTTGGTCGCAGAGGTGTCCTTGGCGAGACGGACGGCCTCAAGCGGGGCGTACAGGCGCTCCGCATCGACCTTGGCGTCCGCGCCGCGGAGAGTCTTGCTGCGCTTCACTGCTTCTCCTCAGTGCTGAGTGTGGAGTCGTGGTACGGACCAGCGCGTGGTCCTTCCACGGGGTGCTACGGGGTGATCAGCCCTCGACCGTGATGCCCATGGAACGGGCGGTGCCGGCGATGATCTTCTCGGCGGCGTCCAGGTCGTTGGCGTTCAGGTCGGGCATCTTGGTGGTGGCGATGTCGCGGACCTGATCGCGGGAGATCTTGGCGACCTTGGTCTTGTGCGGCTCGCCGGAGCCCTTCTCCACACCCGCGGCCTTGAGGATCAGCTTGGCGGCCGGCGGAGTCTTGGTGATGAAGGTGAAGGAGCGGTCTTCGTAGACCGTGATCTCCACCGGCACGACCATGCCACGCTGCGACTCGGTCGCGGCGTTGTAGGCCTTGCAGAACTCCATGATGTTGACGCCGTGCTGGCCCAGCGCGGGGCCGACCGGCGGAGCCGGGTTGGCCGCACCGGCCGAGATCTGGAGCTTGATCAGCCCCGTGACCTTCTTCTTCTTGGGAGGCATGCTCTCTCCGGGTCCTAGTGAGAGGTGTTTCGCCCCCGAATCCGGTCATCCGGATGGAGGCATACCGCACAACGATAACGGGTATAGCCGTGCGGCAGAAAACCGAGCAGGTCAGACCGTCTCCCATCGGCGGGGGACATCCCCCGCGAGAGCCGATCTGACCTGTCCGGAAGCCGGTGTTCCAGGAAGAGCGTCAGTTCTTCTGGATCTGGTCGAAGCTGAGCTCGACCGGGGTCTCGCGGCCGAAGATCTCGACGAGGCCCTTGACCTTCTTCGAGTCGGCGTTGATCTCGTTGATGGTCGCCTGGAGCGTCGCGAACGGGCCGTCGGTGACGGTGACCGAGTCGCCCACCTCGAAGTCCAGTACCTGGACCTCGACCTTGCGGGACGGCGCGGGCTTGCCCTCGGCCTCGGCGGCCTCGCGGGCGGCCTTCTCCTCGGCCTCCGGGGCGAGCATCTTGACGATCTCGTCCAGGGTCAGCGGGTACGGGTCGTAGGCGTTGCCCACGAAGCCCGTGACGCCGGGCGTGTTGCGGACGACGCCCCACGACTCGTTCGTCAGGTCCATGCGCACCAGCACGTAGCCGGGGAGCTTGTTCTGGCGGACGGTGCGGCGGTCGCCGTTCTTGATCTGGACGACCTCTTCCTGCGGCACCTCGGCCTGGAAGATGTAGTCCTCGACGTTCAGCGAGACGGCGCGCTGTTCGAGGTTGGTCTTCACGCGGTTCTCGTAGCCCGCGTAGGTGTGGATGACGTACCACTCGCCCGGCAGGACGCGCAGCTCCTGGCGCAGCGCCTCGATCGGGTCGACATCCTCCTGCTCCGCGACGGCCTCGGCGTCGGCGGCCTCGTCCTCGGCGACCTCCGCGGCGGCCTCGGCGTCGTCCTCCACCTGGAGGGCGGCCTCCTCGGCGGGCTCGCCCGCCGCGGCCTCCTCGGCGTCCAGCTCGTCAACGCCGTCGGCGTTCTGGACGATCTGCAGCTCGGTGGCGTCGCCGACCTCGTCCGCGACAGCCGGCGCGTCCACGTCGGCCGCTGCCGCCTCGGCGGGCTCGGCGGCGTCGTTCAGGTTCGGGTCAGACACTGTGGCTGCTTCTTCCTGGCTTCAAGGGGTGGAACAGGCGAAGGGCGACGCTTCGATGTGCCGTCACCCGACGCGCGGGCTCAGCCGAAGACGTACTTGACGGCGTTGTTGAACCCATAGTCAATCACGGTCACCAGGCCGATGACGATGACAACGAAGACGATCACCACAGAGGTGTACGTCGAGAGCTGGTTCCGAGTGGGCCAGACGACCTTGCGGAGTTCAGCGACGATCTGGCGGTAGAAGAGCGCGAGGCGGCCGAAGGGGCCCTTCTTCCCGCGCTTGCCGCCGCGGCGTGCCTTCTTGGCCGCCACCTCGTCCTCGGGACGACCGCTCTCAGGCGTCGCGGTGGAGCCAAGGGCTTCCGTCACTACGTCCTCACCTGAATCCGGGTCGTGTCCGTGCCGCGCCCGGTTGAGCCGCACGGCGGTGCAATTCACTACGTACGCATGCACGCACCATGGTGAAGATGCGTGTAGCAGGGCCGGAGGGACTTGAACCCCCAACCGCTGGTTTTGGAGACCAGTGCTCTACCAATTGAGCTACGACCCTTTGTGGTTCCCCCCAACGTACCGCATCCACTCGGACGCATGGAGTGCGCACGAACGTGCCGCCGCTGAGGGCCAACGACGCCTGAGTGTACGTGCTGGAGGGACCGACGTCGAACAGGAACGTCCGATCCGCCCGCCGGAGGGCGCCCCGGTCCCGGGCCCGGACCCGCTCCCACCCGCATGATCACGGGGCCCGTGCACGTTACAGAACTCACGTGCCCGGCCTGCGGCGGGTCTGGGACGATGCATGCATGACCGCTGCTACTCCTCCCGCACAGTCCCCCACCGACCGTCGGGTGTCGGCCCGCGTCGGGTCGATCTCCGAGTCCGCGACGCTCGCCGTCGACGCCAAGGCGAAGGCCCTCAAGGCCGCCGGGCGTCCGGTGATCGGCTTCGGCGCCGGCGAGCCGGACTTCCCCACGCCCGACTACATCGTCGAGGCCGCCGTGGAAGCCTGCCGCAACCCGAAGTACCACCGCTACACGCCCGCCGGCGGCCTCCCCGAGCTCAAGGCCGCGATCGCCGCGAAGACGCTGCGCGACTCCGGCTACGAGGTCGGCGCGGACCAGGTGCTGGTGACCAACGGCGGCAAGCAGGCCATCTACCAGGCGTTCGCCGCCATCCTCGACCCGGGCGACGAGGTCATCGTGCCGGCCCCGTACTGGACCACCTACCCGGAGTCGATCCGGCTCGCGGGCGGCGTCCCGGTGCCGGTCGTCGCCGACGAGACGACCGGCTACCGCGTCTCGGTGGAGCAGCTGGAGGCGGCCCGTACGGAGCGCACCAAGGTGCTGCTCTTCGTCTCCCCCTCGAACCCGACCGGCGCGGTCTACACCCGCGCGCAGGTCGAGGAGGTCGGCCGCTGGGCCGCCGAGCACGGCCTGTGGGTGCTCACCGACGAGATCTACGAGCACCTGGTCTACGGGGACGCGGAGTTCTCCTCGCTGCCCGTGGTGGTCCCGGAGCTGGCGGACAAGTGCATCGTGGTCAACGGCGTCGCCAAGACGTACGCGATGACCGGCTGGCGGGTGGGCTGGGTCGTCGGCCCGAAGGACGTGGTGAAGGCCGCGACCAACCTCCAGTCGCACGCCACCTCCAACGTCTCCAACGTCGCGCAGGTCGCCGCGCTGGCCGCCGTCTCCGGCGACCTCGCGGCCGTCGCGACGATGCGCGAGGCGTTCGACCGCCGCCGGCGCACCATCGTGCGGATGCTCAACGAGATCGACGGCGTCGAGTGCCCGGAGCCGGAGGGCGCGTTCTACGCCTACCCCTCGGTGAAGGCGCTGCTCGGCAAGGAGATCCGCGGCAAGCGCCCGGCCACCTCGGTGGAGCTGGCGGCGCTGATCCTGGACGAGGCGGAGGTCGCGGTGGTGCCGGGCGAGGCGTTCGGCACGCCGGGCTACCTGCGCCTGTCGTACGCGCTCGGCGACGACGACCTCGTCGAGGGCGTCTCGCGGATCCAGAAGCTGCTGGCGGAGGCCGCGGCCTGACGGTCGTACGCAACGCCCGATACGGGTCCTCGGCCGCCGGCCGGGGGCCCGTATCCGCTTTCGGGCCGCCGCTCGTTCAGGGACTCATTCACGCGAAGCCCCTACCGGAGGGCGGGCGGGTGCGGCAAGATCTCTGAATGGAGAGTGTTCGTACCCGTGGCGAAGCCGCCCGCCGTGATCTGCGCCTGCTGCCGAAGGCCCATCTGCATCTGCACTTCACCGGGTCGATGCGCCCGTCGACCCTGCTCGAACTGGCCGACAAGTACGGCGTGCACCTGCCCGAGGCGCTGAGCGGCGGCGAGCCGCCGAGACTGCGGGCGACGGACGAGCGCGGCTGGTTCCGCTTCCAGCGGCTGTACGACATCGCGCGCTCCTGCCTGCGCTCCCCCGACGACATCCGCCGGCTGGTGCGCGAGGCCGCCGAGGAGGACGTCCGCGACGGCTCCCGGTGGCTGGAGATCCAGGTCGACCCCACCTCGTACGCGCCCCGGCTGGGCGGCCTCATCCCCGCCCTGGAGATCATCCTCGACGCGGCCGAGTCCGCCTCGCGGGAGACCGGCGTCGGCATCCGCGTGCTGGTCGCCGCCAACCGGATGAAGCACCCGCTGGACGCCCGTACCCTCGCCCGGCTCGCGGTGCGCTACGCCGACCGCGGCGTGGTCGGCTTCGGCCTCTCCAACGACGAACGCCGCGGCCTCGCGCGCGACTTCGACCGCGCCTTCGCCATCGCCCGCGACGGCGGCCTGCTGGCCGCGCCGCACGGCGGCGAGCTGTCGGGGCCCAGCAGCGTCCGGGACTGCCTGGACGACCTGCACGCGGCCCGCGTCGGCCACGGCGTACGGGCCGCCGAGGACCCCCGCCTGCTGCGCCGCCTCGCCGACCGCGGGGTGACGTGCGAGGTGTGCCCCGCCTCGAACGTGGCCCTCGGCGTCTACGAGAAGCAGGAGGACGTCCCCTTGCGCACCCTGTACGACGCGGGCGTCCCCATGGCCCTCGGCGCCGACGACCCCCTCCTCTTCGGCGCCCGCCTGGCGGCCCAGTACGAGATCGCCCGCGAGCACCACGGCTTCACCGACCCCGAACTCGCCGAACTGGCCCGCCAGTCCGTACGCGCCTCAGCCGCCCCGGAACCCGTCCGCACCGACCTCCTGAAAGAGATCGACGAGTGGCTGACGACCACATAAGCCCGCGCCGATTCAGCCCGCCCGACGCTTGAGGACACCGGAAGCCGGGCCGAATCAGCCCGTCCGGCGTTTGAGGACCGGGGTCCGGGGCGGAGCCCCGAAACAGAGCCCGGCCCGGTGGGCGGGTCAGAGGCGGACGCCCACCGTCACCGGCTCGTTCACCAGCGTCACCCCGAACGCCTCCCGCACCCCGTCCCGCACCTCGCGGGCCAGCGCCAGCAGGTCCTCCGTCCGCGCGGCCCCCCGGTTCGTCAGCGCCAGCGTGTGCTTGGTGGAGATGCGGGCGGGCCCGGCCCCGTACCCCTTGGCGAAGCCCGCCCGGTCGATGAGCCAGGCGGCGGACGTCTTCACGTGGCCCTCGCCCGCCGGGTAGGCCGGCGCGGCGACGTCCGGCCCGAGGCGCTCGGCGACGCGGGCGAGGAACGCGGTGTGCTCGGCCTCGGTGAGGACCGGGTTGGTGAAGAAGGACCCGGCCGACCACGTGTCGTGGTCGTCGGGGTCGAGAACCATGCCCTTGCCCGCGCGCAGGGCGAGCACGGCCGCGCGGGCGGTGGCGGCGGGGACCCGGTCGCCGGGTTCGACGCCGAGGGCGCGCGCCGTCTCGGCGTACTTGACGGGCGCGGAGAGCCCGCCCGCGTCCTCCAGCTCGAACCGCACGCGCAGCACCACATAGCGCTCGGGGTCCGCCTTGAAGCGGCTGTGGCGGTAGGCGAAGCCGCACTCGGCGTTGGGTACGGTCACGACCTCGCCGGCCCGCCGGTCGTACGCGACGACCTCGGTGATCGTGGCGGAGACGTCCTGGCCGTACGCGCCGACGTTCTGGATCGGGGTCGCGCCGGCGGAGCCGGGGATGCCCGCCAGGCACTCGATGCCGGCCAGGCCCGCCGCGACGGCGTGGGCGACGGCGTCGGACCAGTTCTCGCCCGCGGCCAGCTCCAGCCGGGTGCCGTCCAGCGTGCGGCCGGCGGTGGCGATGCGCAGGGCGGTGCCCTCGAAGCCCGCGTCCGAGATGACCAGGTTGCTGCCGCCGCCGATGATCAGCAGCGGGGTGCCGGCGGCGTCGGCCTCCCGTACGGCGGCGACGACCTCGTCGTCGGTGACGGCGGTGATCAGGCGGGTCGCGGGGCCGCCGAGCCGGAAGGTGGTCAGCGGGGCGAGGGGGGCGTCATGGAGTTCCTGCACCCGCCCAAGAGTACGGGGGCGCCGCCGCGGGCCCTCGGCGGTGGTCGCCGGGGCCCGCGACGGTGCGGACCGGCCCGGGCTCAGGCGGCGACCGGGGACTTCCGCTCCGCCGGGGCCCGGCCGCCCTGCCCGTCCGGCCCCTGGCCCGTACGGCGGCGGGCGGGTATCAGGAACGCCGCCACGGCCGCGAGCGCGACGGCTCCGGCGCCCGCCCAGAGGGCCGGCTCCAGCCCGTCCACGAATCGCTGTCCGCTCTCGTAGCCGCCCTGGGAGGAGAAGACCGTGGCGAGCACGGCCACGCCGAGCGCGCCGCCCACCTCGCGCATCGCGTTGTTGGCCCCGGAGGCGATGCCCTGCTCGCTGGGGCTGACGCTGGACATCGCCAGATTGGCGGCCGGCGCGAAGTACATCCCCATGCCGATGCCGCTGACGATCAGGCCGGGCAGCTGCTCCGCGTACGAGATGTCGGGGCTGAGCACCAGCGCGAACAGGGCGAGGCCGAGGGCCTGGAGCGCGAGGCCCACGCCGACGACGGGGCGGCCGCCGATGCGGTCCGAGAGGTAGCCGGCGAGGGGCGCGACGATCATCGGCATGCCGGTCCACGGGAGCATGCGCAGCCCGGCCTCGGTGGGCGAGTAGCCGAGGACGTTCTGGAGGAACTGGCTGAGCAAGAAGATCGAGCCGAACATCCCCACGAACATCAGCATGCTGGCCGCGTTGATCGCCGAGAAGCCGCGGATGCGGAAGAGGCGCATGGGGAGCATGGGGTGGGCGGCGCGCAGTTCGTACGCGACGAAGGCGACGAGCAGCGCCGCGCCCGCTATCAGTCCGGTGAGGACCGGACCGCTGGTCCAGCCGTCCGGGTTGGCGCGGACCAGGGCGTAGACGATGCCGAACAGACCGGCGCTGGCGAGCGCGGTGCCGGGGATGTCGAGCCGGGCGTCGGCGCGGCGGCTCTCGTTCAGGCGCAGCCGGGCGAGCGGGAGCAGGGCGACGCCGATCGGGACGTTCAGCCAGAAGATCCACTGCCAGGAGATGTGTTCGGTGAGGGTGCCGCCGATGAGCGGGCCGGAGGCGACGGCGAGCCCGTTGACCGCGCCCCAGATGCCGTACGCCATGCCGCGGCGGGCGGCGGGCACGGCGGCGGTGAGCAGGGTCAGCGTGAGCGGCATCATGACGGCGGCGCCGACGCCCTGCACGGCGCGGGCGGCGATCAGGCCGTCGATGCCGGGGGCGAGGGCCGCGGCGGCGGAGGCGGCGGTGAAGAGGGCGGTGCCGGCGATGAAGAGGCGGCGGCGGCCGAAGCGGTCGCCGAGCGCGGCGCCGGACATGAGCAGGACGGCGAAGGTGAGGGTGTAGGCGCTGACGGTCCATTCGAGGTCGGCCAGCTCGCCTCCGAGGTCCTCGCGGATGGAGGGCAGGGCGGTGGTGACGACGAGGTTGTCGAGGGCCGCCATGAAGCCGGCGGCGCTGGTGATGATCAGGGCCCAGACGGTGATGGAGCGGCTGCTCCGGGCCGGTTTCGCTGGATGGGTCACTTCTCTCCCCCAGTTGATTAGTTATTGATTACTAAGTTTCGCGGGCATAAAAAAGCGGACGCGGAAAAGGACACCGGCCCCCGGGGCCCGCTCAGGCTCGCGGCTTGCAGGGCACCGTCTCGTGAATGCCCTCCCACAGGCGGTGTTCCGGCGGGAAGCCCAGCGACACAAAGACGTTGATGAGCATCCCGTGCGCCAGGAACGACGTGGTCTCCGCCACGTCTCCCCCGACAGCCAGCCGGATCGCGTCCCACAGCTCCTGCCAGCCGGCCCGCACCGAGTCGCCGAACTCGCGGTCGCCCGCGGCCTCGGCCGAGGCCACCGCGACGTACACCTGCATCTGTAGGAGCAGCTTGTCCGGGTCGCTGCCGATGAGCTCCTGGTACGCCGAGCCCATGGCGCTCAGCGCCTCGTCCCCCTCCAGCCCTTCGGCCGCCTTCCGGAAGACCTCGATGTTCTCCTGGATGCAGCGGTCGGCGGCGGCGAGGAAGATGGCCTGCTTGTTCGGGAAGAGGCGGAAGAGATACGGCTGCGAGACGCCCACACGCTTGGCGATGGCCTCGGTGGACGTCCCCTTGTAACCGCCGCGCGCGAATTCCGCCATCGCCGCGCGGATGACGCTCTCGCGCCGCTCCTCCGCACTCATCCTGACCATGCGGTTAAGTTAGTGCTCGATCACTAACCAGGTCAAGCCCGGGGGCGAGACGCGAAAAGTAAGGGGCGACCGCCATGGACGGTCGCCCCTTACACCCGCCGCGGTCCGCACGGCTCAGGCGAGCCGTACCACCGCGCGGGACATCCCCAGCACCTTCTGGCCCGCGCTCATCGCGGTGAGGTCGACCCGGACCGTACGGGCCTCGTCGTCGAGCTTGGCCGCGACCTTGGCACTGACCTCGATGACCGCACCTTCGTCGTCATCGGCGACCACGACGGGCTTGGTGAACCGCACGCCGTACTCGACGACCGCCGCCGGGTCGCCGGCCCAGTCGGTGACCACGCGGATCGCCTCGGCCATGGTGAACATGCCGTGCGCGATGACGTCCGGCAGCCCGACCTCCTTGGCGAACCTCTCGTTCCAGTGGATCGGGTTGAAGTCGCCGGAGGCGCCCGCGTACCGCACGAGCGTGGCGCGGGTCACCGGGAAGGACTGGGCCGGGAGTTCGGCGCCCACCTCGACGGCGTCGTACGAGACCTTCGCTGCCATCTGCCTCACTCCCCCTCGGCGGCGCGCGCCACCAGCATCGTGTGCGCGGTCACCACGTGCTCGCCGTCCGCGTCGTGCACCTCGCCGCGCACGGACAGGACGTCATTGCCGGCCAGCGACTTGACCGACTCGATGGTCGAGGTGACGGTGAGCCGGTCCCCCGCCCGTACGGGCCGCGTGTAGGCGAACTTCTGGTCGCCGTGCACCACCCGGCTGTAGTCCAGGCCCAGCTGAGGGTCCTCGATGACCTGCCCGGCGGCCTTGAAGGTGATCGCGAAGACGAAGGTCGGCGGGGCGATCACATCGGGGTGCCCGAGGGCCCGAGCGGCCTCGGCATCGACGTACGCCGGATTCGCGTCGCCGACCGCCTCGGCGAACTCACGGATCTTCTCCCGGCCGACCTCGTACGGTGCGGTGGGCGGATAGGTCCGTCCGACGAAGGACTGGTCGAGCGCCATCGGCTCGGCACCTCCTGTTGTTTGCGTGCGGATGGGTACAGGTACCACAGGCGCGTACAGGTATCTCGGACAGGTGCGGGTAACCCGGGCGGATCTCCCGGGCCGCCATCTCACCCGCCGCCTCGCCCGGCCGCCTCGGGCAGCCGTCCCGGACGGCCGCCGCGAACGCGTCCCGCGCACAGCCGCGCATACCAACGCCGCGAGGCCGCCCCCAAAAATGGGGACGGCCTCGCAGACGAGCCTTTGTTATCGCGTTTCGCGGTGCGCGGTGTGCGCGTTGCAACGCGGGCAGTGCTTCTTCATCTCAAGACGGTCCGGGTTGTTACGCCGGTTCTTCTTGGTGATGTAGTTCCGCTCCTTGCACTCCACGCAGGCCAGCGTGATCTTCGGGCGGACGTCGGTGGCAGCCACGTGAGTGCTCCTTGACGGATGGAAGGGTTAACGCATAAAAGAGTAGCCGACCGGAGGACCGACCCCACAATCGGCTACTGTGTGTAGCGGTGACCGGACTTGAACCGGTGACACAGCGATTATGAGCCGCTTGCTCTACCGACTGAGCTACACCGCTGTGATGCGAGAGAGACCCTCGCCCGAAGGCGAGGAACTTCACACACCAGAGCCCCAATACGGAATCGAACCGTAGACCTTCTCCTTACCATGGAGACGCTCTGCCGACTGAGCTATTGGGGCGAGCGATGAAGACATTACACGCTCGGCCGCCGATCGTGAAATCCGTATCCGTGCCCCGTCGCCCTCCGCCCCAATCGCCTCTCGAACCACACCGGTACGACTATTCGGCGCTTGCTCGAAGCCGCCCCGGCCGCGCCCTAGGCTCGGACCACGCTGCGTGATCATGCACGCCCCGGCCCTTCGAGGAGCGCGATGCCCGACAGCCAGTCGCAGCCCCCCAAGAACCCCGACGGCGAGGCTGCCGACGCCACCGCCGGGCCCGCCGCCCCCGACTGGACCGCCCTCGTCCTGTGCGGCGCCCGGCTCGCCGACGGCCGCACCGTGGACGTACGGCTGAGCGGCGGGACCATCGAGGCCGTCGGCACCCCGGGCAGCCTCGTCCCCGGCACCCGCGTCGACCTGCACGGCTATCTGCTGCTGCCCGCCCCCGCCGAGCCGCACGCGCACACCGACACCGCCCTCACCGCCGACGCGGACGCCGCCGGCCCCGTCCCGCACACCCTGGAAGACGTGCAGCGCCGCACCACCGAGGCCGCCCTCCTGCACCTGGGCCACGGCGCCACGGCGCTCCGCAGCCATGTGCGGATCGGCGACGTACAGGGGCTGCGCTCGCTGGAGGCCGTGCTGCTGGCCCGGCGGGCGCTGCGCGGGCTCACCGACCTCACCGCCGTCGCCGTGCCCCGGCTGCTGACCGGCGCGGCCGGGGCGGACGGCCTCGCCATGCTGCGGGACGCCGTGAAGATGGGCGCGACCGTGATCGGCGGCTGCCCGGACCTCGACCCCGACCCGACCGGGTACACCGAGGCCGTCCTGGAGATCGCCGCCGAGCACGGCTGCGCCGTGGACCTGCATACGGACGGTGACGACCCGGCGCGGCTGGCGCGGCTCGCGGCGATGGCCGGCCGGCTGCGGCCCGGCGTCACCCTGGGCCCGTGCGGCGGTCTCGCCCGGCTCCCGCACGACCTGGCCGTACGGGCGGCCGAGCAGCTGGCGGCGGCGGGCGTCGGCGTGGTCTGTCTGCCGCAGGGCGACTGCTGCGCGCTGGAGCAGCGCGAGGCGCGCGTCTCGCGGTGCGCGCCGGTGCGGCTGCTGCGCGCGGCCGGCGTCGCGGTGGCGGCCGGGAGCGGCGCGCTGCGGGACGCGGCCAACCCGGTGGGGCGCGGCGATCCGCTGGAGGCCGCCTATCTGCTGGCGTCGCGCGGTGAACTGCGGCCGCACGAGGCGTACGAGGCGGTGAGCACGGCGGCGCGGGCCGCGCTGGGGCTGCCGCTGGTCCGGGTGGAGGCGGGGTTCCCGGCGGAGCTGCTGGCCGTGCGCGGCGAGAGCGTCGCGGGCGTCCTGTCGCTCGCGTACAGCCGGACGGTGGTGCACCGGGGGCGGGTGGTGGCCCGTACGAGCGCGGTGCGGGAGTACTGCGACTCGGCGGCGGTGATCGCCCTCGACCTGCCCCGGCAGTCGGCGCGCGGCGGCGGGGGCGGGACTGCGTAAGGGGCGGGCCTCATAGTGGCCTGCCCCTTACGCGGGGTTGTCAGCCCGTGTAGAGGGAGCTGTTGGCGCCGTGGGCGCCGCCGCCACCGACGGTGCCGCGGGCGTTCGCGGCCATGGACATCATTCCGGCGATCATCTTCTCGGGGTCGACCGCCGTGGCGTTCTCGGGGGCGGTGACCTTGGCGTCGCCGTCGCCGAACGTCATCCGCAGCGGCACCTCACCCTTGACCTTCGCCTTCTCCGCGAGCGGCGCGAGGTCCACGGAGGCGGCGGAGAGCTTGCCCTTCTTGAGGGCGAAGTCGACGGACACCTTCGTGTTCGGGATGTCCTTGAAGTCCTTCTCCTTGGGCATGTTGGCGGCGCCGCCGGGCGACATCTCGTCGGCGAACGGCCGCAGCTTGTCGAAGACGCTCTTGAGGACCGTACGGAAGGGCGCGGTGGCGACCACGTGGTCGGCGCCGTCGCGCTTGCCGCCGTCCTTGACCGTGACCTCGTTCTTCACGACGCCCTTGATCTCGTCCAGGATCTTCTTCTGCGTCTTCTCGCTGAGCGTGGGCTCCGCGGAGGGCTTCTTGCCGCCCTTGGCCTCCGACTGCTTCTCGGCGACCTTCTTCAGTTCCTTGGTGTTGACCTTGACCCACTGGCCGTCGAGGACCTTGTCGACGAATTCGAGGCCCTTGGGGAGCTTCGCGTGGAGCTCCTCCTTGGACGGCGCGGGCGAACCGGTCATCTTCGCGAAGGCCTTCACGTCGACGCGGTAGTACACGTTGTCGCCGACGAAGCGGCCCTCCACCAGGTCGCCCTCGGCGCCCGAGACCTTCATCAGGGAACCGGTGACGTCCCCCTCCTCCGAGTCCGCCAGGGCCTTCTTCGACTCGGCGGAGAAGGTGACCTTCAGCTTGGACAACGCCTTGGCCATGGCCGGCGGCATCGGTTCGTCGCCGCCCTTGGTCAGCGCGACGAGCTGATCCGGGGCGGCGTCGAAGCCCATCTCGACCGAGAGCGAGTGCTGCTTGCCCATCGTGTCGAAGGCGTTCGACAGCTGCTTCCCCGGGGACAGCTGCTGCTCCGTACCGCAGGCGACGGCGCCGGCGGTCAGGGCCGCGACGCAGCCGACAGCGGTCATGGTCTTGCGTATGGCGGTGATGACTGACTCCCTCGTATCCAGCGCGCGGCAGATTTTCAGCCACGTGTTGATCAACAACAGAGACTCTTGAGTGGCAAAGAAGGTTGCACGGCGTACGGTCGGAAATATGCGCATTGTCATCGCTGGTGGACACGGTCAGATCGCACTCCGTCTCGAACGCCTGCTCGCCGAGCGCGGCGACGAGGTCGCGGGCATCATCCGCAGGCCCGAGCAGGCCGGAGACCTCCTCGCCGCGGGCGCGGAACCGGTCGTCTGCGACCTGGAATCGGCGTCCGTAGAGGACGTCACCCGACACCTGGAGGGCGCGGACGCCGCCGTCTTCGCGGCGGGCGCGGGACCGGGCAGCGGCGCGGACCGCAAGGACACCGTGGACCGGGGCGCGGCCGCCCTCTTCGCCGACGCCGCCGAGCGCGCGGGCGTACGCCGCTTCCTGATCGTCTCCTCCATGGGCGCCTCCGACAGCCCGCCGCCCGGCACGGACCCCGTCTTCGCCGCCTACCTCCGCGCCAAGGGCGCCGCGGACGACGACGTACGGGCCCGCTTCGGCCTCGACTGGACCGTCCTGCGACCGGGCCGGCTGACCGACGACGCGGGAACGGGCCTGGTGACCCTCGCCGAGTCCACCGGGCGGTCCGACGTCACCCGCGACGACGTGGCGGCGACCCTGGCCGCCCTCCTGTACGCACCGGCCACTGCGGGCCGCACCCTGGAACTGATCGGGGGCGACACGCCGGTGGCGGAGGCGGTCGAGGCGGTCGCCGGGGGCTGACGCGAGGCGGGGGCCGGCTGCCCGTACCCCGCTGCCGCCGCCGCTGTCACTGTCATACGAAAACGGCCCCCGATCTGCGCTTCGCAGATCGGGGGCCGTTCCTTTAACCGTGGCGGCGCCAGGGTTCGAACCTGGGTAGGCTGAGCCGGCAGATTTACAGTCTGCTCCCTTTGGCCACTCGGGCACACCGCCAAGGATTGCTGCCCGCGACCGCTGGCTCGCAGCGCTCTGTGGCAACGACGTAAACCATACCCGATGACCAGGGGTGGTCCGCCACTCGATTCGACGCCGCCGGATCGGGCGGGGGTGACTAGGCTGGCAGGGCGGTCCGTGGGCCGTACCCCCTGATGGATCTACGTACGAGGAGCCAACTCAATATGGCCGACTCCAGTTTCGACATCGTCTCGAAGGTCGAGCGGCAGGAGGTCGACAACGCCCTCAACCAGGCGGCGAAGGAGATCTCGCAGCGTTACGACTTCAAGGGCGTCGGCGCTTCGATCGACTGGTCCGGCGAGAAGATCGAGATGCGCGCCAACTCCGAGGAGCGCGTGAAGGCGGTCCTCGACATCTTCCAGTCCAAGCTGGTCAAGCGGGGCATCTCGCTGAAGTCGCTGGACGCGGGCGAGCCGCAGGCGTCCGGCAAGGAGTACAAGATCTTCGCCTCGGTCGAGGAGGGGATCTCGCAGGAGAACGCGAAGAAGGTCGCCAAGATCATCCGTGACGAGGGCCCCAAGGGCGTCAAGGCGCAGGTGCAGGGCGACGAGCTGCGGGTGACCTCGAAGAGCAGGGACGACCTCCAGTCCGTCCAGCAGCTGCTCAAGGGCAAGGACCTGGACTTCGCGATCCAGTTCGTGAACTACCGCTGACCTTCCGATCGAGCCCGCGCTGAGCGCCGGGCCGGGCGAGCGGGGCGCAAGGGGGCACGTCGGCGAGGACCGTCTCGACGACTGCCCTCGCCGCGTCGCTCCGGCCGGCCCTGCCGTAGGCACGGCCAGGCGCCGAGCGTGATCGACGACTCGGCGTCACCGAACTGTTGCCGCGCCGTCTTGGTGCGCCGCGGGTGCTCGACCAGCGGCGACGCGCGGGAGCGCAAAGGGAACAAGCGCCATCCACCGCAAGCAGGTGCCGCGCGCCCACCCGCCTCGTTCACGCTCTGTACGCCACCGCCGCCCAGCAGTAGCGTCCAGGCCATGAGGGGGATTTGGACGTACTGGGGTTATGTGGCGGCAGCTGCCCTGATCGTGGCGTGGGGAAGCGGAGCCGCGTCCGCGGTCATCGTGGTGTTGTCCCTGGCCGTCGCCGCATACGCCGCCTTCCAGATTCCGGTGTGGTGCGGGGCCGTGAACCGCAACGGCACATACTGTCGGCGCAACGCCATGGGCATCTTGATGGGGTGCGGCCTTCGTCAGCACCGGTGGCAGAAGATGAAGATGATCGTCCTGCGCAGCAAGGCGGGGGATTTCTCGAGAGCGGTCTTCCCCACGGCGAAGGAGAAGTTCGGCGCGTTCATCGCGGTCGCCAGTCTCGCGTCTGCCATCGCCGCCGTAGTGGCACCCCTGGTAGCCGGTTCGGGCTGAGAATCCCGTCTTCGATTCCCCTCCTCCGCCTCCGCTTCGCCCCCCACAACCGTCGGTCAGCGCGTTCACCAAGTGGGCTCGCTCGGCCGGGGAGCGTTCCTGGAGGGCGGGGTCTCGACGATGAGGAGGGCGGTGGGGGCGGCGGGGCTCCATGCTCCTGGCAGCCGGGGGTCTGCCGGGGGTCTGCCGGGGGTCAGGGTACGAGCACGATGCGGGTGCCGGTGGGGGTGTTGGTGTCCCAGGCGGTTTCCGCGTCGTGCAAGGGCATGGTGACGGTGTCGATGGTGAGGCCGGCGGTGGGCAGGCGGTCGGCGAGTTCCTGGTGGGCGGTGCGCATGTCGGCGGGCGAGACGGAGCCCTGGCCGCTGCCGCGGAAGTCGACGTCGGTCTTGCGCAGGGTGGCGCCGGGCAGGGTGATGTCGGGACCGGCCATGGCGCCGACGTGCACCCAGCGCAGCCGGTGGGCGGCGTCGGCGCGGGCCGCGGTGATCGCGGCGAGCGCGACTTCGGTGGGGTGGCCCCACAGGTAGTCGACGACGACGTCGACGTTCGCGGCCGCCTCGCCCAGGCGCCGGGCGACCGTGTCGTCGTCGGCGTCGAGGGAGACGGTGTGGTCGGCGCCGAGGCCGGGGAGCTTGGCCAGGGCCTGCGGGTCGCGTCCGGCGGCGGTGATGGCCGTGGCGCCGAGGAGGCGGGCGAGCTGGACGGCCATCTGTCCGGCGTTGCCGGTGGCGCCCAGGACCAGCACGCTCTCGCCGGGCTGGATCCGCGCGCGGTGGGTCAGGGCGAGCCAGGCCGACATCGCCGGGTTCATGGCTCCGGCCACGGTGACGTCGTCGACGCCGTCCGGCAGTTCGACCAGGGTCTTGGCCGGGACGGCGACGTAGTCGGCCATGCTGCCGTTCGGGGCCTTGAGGCCGCCGAAGAAGACGCGGGTTCCGTCCGGGGTGCGGCCCACGCCGTCGAAGCCGGGGACCAGCGGCAGGGTGTCGTCGCTGGTGTAGTGGGTGCCGGCCGCGCCGGAACGGACCCGGGGGTGCAGCCCCGCGGCCAGGACCTTCACGAGGACCTCCCCCGCGGCCGGGACGGGGTCGGGGAAGGACTGGTAGCGGGGCGGGCGGCCGAAGGCGGTGACAACTGCTGCGTACATGGAGGCCCTCCTGATGGTGGGGGTGGTCTGGTCTTGGATGGTCTGGCTCGGACCATAATACTTCGTGGCCCATAATATATGTGCCGCTAACCATTCGCCACGGAGCCGCCGGGCGCGCCGCACTAAGGAGGACCCCATGGGCAAGGGCAAGGGCGAGGTCGGAGACGAGAGCCAGAGCCTGCCGCTGACGGACGCGCTGGTGCAGCTGTCCTTCCTGGTGCAGTCCGTCGTCGAGGACGCGTGCGCCGAGCACGACACCTCCCCGGGGCAGGCCCGTCTCCTCGGCGCGCTGGAGGGCCGCAGCCCCGCCATGACCGAGCTGGCCGCCCTGCTCGGCGTCGAACGCGCCAGCGTGACCGGCCTGGTGGACCGGGCCGAGCGGCGCGGCCTGGTGCGGCGCGCCCCGGACCCCGGCGACCGGCGCGCCTCCCGCGTCCACCTCACCGACCAGGGCCGACAGACCGAGGCGGCCTTCCGCACGTCGGTGGCCCGCCGGATCGAGGGCCTGGCCTCGGGCCTGCCGCAGACCGAGCGGGCCCGCCTCGCCCACTCCGCGACCCGTCTCCTCGGTGTGAACGAGCAGGTGGACGAGGAGAAGGAAACGCCGCCGGGGGCCTCCGGCTCTGCCTCCGACGCGAGCTGACGCGCAAAGGGGCCCCGCCGCGCGTACGAGAACCGCGTCACCCCGCCCGCGACCGGCCCACGGCGCCGAAGGGCTGCCGGGGCCGGGGCCGAAGCCGGAGCACTACGCCGCGGGGCTACTCGCCGCCCGGCCGCGGCCGCACCGGAACAGCGCCCAGGTGGGTGCGGTACCAAGGGGCCGCGGAGGCGAAGGACTCGGGGAAAGGCGGGCCCGGGGGCAGGGACAGGCGGCGCCAGATCGGGGTGCTGTCGAACCAGTGGTCCACGCCGAAGACGGACAGGGCGTGGAGGTCCTTCGGGGAGTCGGCCAGGCGCGCTCGGGCCTGCTCGTAGGTGAGGTCCGTACGTGCGCGAGGCAGGCCCAGGTGGGTGACGAGGGCGGCGGTCAGGTCGGCGCCGGAGACCGGGTCGGGGTGGTTGACCGCGTAGGCGCCCGGGATCGGGTGCGGGGTCAGGGCCGTGGCGAGGATGACGTCGGCCAGGGCGTCGGCGTGGATGGCGGACTGCTGTACGCGACCGCCGGCCACCCCGGCGCGGAGCGCGGTGTACAGGCTCAGCAGGGCGGGCACGACCCAGCGGTCCCCCGCCCCGTACACGAGGTGCGGGCGGAGCACGGTGCCGCCGGCGGCGAGGACGGCGCGTTCGGCGTCGGCGCGGCTGCGGCTGGTGGCCGAGGCCGGGGCGATGGGCAGGCGCGCGCTGTCCGCCCGCGAGAACGGGCCGCGGCCGTGCACCGCCGCCGTGCTCAGGCAGACGATGCGCCCTACGCCCGCCCGTACCGCCTCCTCCACCAGCGCCTCGGTGCCGCGGGCGTTGACCAGTCGGCTCTCCGCCTCGTCGGCTCCGATCCGCGACGCGCAGTGGATGACCGTGTCGATGCCCTCGCAGGAATCGCGGAGGGTGGCCCTGTCCGCCAGGTCGGCCCGCCAGTGTTCGGCCCGGCGGCCGGCCCGTTGGTCGCGGGGGGCGGTCCCGGTTTCGGGTGGGCGCCTCGTCAGCAGGCGTACGCGCAGGTCCGGCACGGCCATGGCCGACTCCGCCACCCGGCCGCCTATGAAGCCGTTCGCGCCGGTGATCAGTACGGCGCGGCCGGCCCCGGAGCCTTGCGATGCGTGAACTCCTTGCATCTTCTTCCCCCTGTCTCCCCTGTCTCCCCCGCCGCAGCCTAGAGAGCCGCCGCGGCCTCCGCGACCTCCCCGCAGTGGAGCCGGTCGCGTACCGGCTCCGTGGCGAGCCGGGGCAGGAGCAGCGACCAGAACGCGGTGAGGGACGGGGCCGAGAGCCATCTGCGGTCGTACCGCCCGAGGAGCTCGAAGCCGGTGGTGGCCGCCACGATCGCCTGGCCCGCCTCGCGGGCGCTGACCGTGTGCGCGAGGGAGCCCTCCGCGTCGGCGCGTTCGAGCATCCGGGCGACGAACCGCTCCCACTGCGCGTACGGGCCCTCGGCCGGGGGGTGGGTCCGTTCGCAGCAGAGGCGGAATCCCGCTCGTACGACCACGTCCTCGCGGAGCAGCGCGGCGAGCGCGTGGGTGGCGTCGACCAGGCGCTGGAGCGTGGGCGGCGCGCCGGTCAGGGCCTTGCCGGTGATGGCCCGCAGGACCGTCGCGGCCTCCTTCTCCACCGCCTTGGCCAGGCCGGCCTTGTTGGTGAAGTGGAAGTGCAGCGCGCCCTTGCTGACCCCCGCCCGGTCGCTGATCCCGGTGAGCGCCGACGGTATGAACCCCTCCCGGTCGAACGTCTCGGCGGCCGCCCGGAGCAGCGCCTCCCGAGTGCGCGCCGCCCGTTCCTGCTGCACCATCTCTTCTCCTGACGTCGGCCCCGTGAGACGAACCTTAGCAATTAACAAACCGCCTACCAGGTTTGTTTTTAGCCTTGGAGAGGAACCCTGGCGATGGGGCTGAAGCCCTACCCAGGGCGCTGCTTACACCTCATCCCCGACGGCAAACACCCGTTAAAAACAAACCGGGCAGTTTGATTGTTACTGAACTCCGCACTACCGTCGGGGACATGACCGCCGCAGCGGTGGCCGTGCGGTGGCCTTACCGAAGGCGAAGGTAGGAGCTGCGATGCTGTACGTAGACGACAGTCCCCACACGCAAGACCGGCGCACCCTGGCACGCGAAGTGCACGACCGCATCGGCAGCGGCCTGTGCCTGGCCCTGCGTCAGCTGGAACTGCTGGAGGCCGACTCCGCGCCGATGGGCGAGCGGCCGGCCCGCCGCCTGGACGCGGCCCGCACCGCCCTGCTGAGCACTCTCACCGCCACCCGCGCGCTCGCCAGCGGCCTGCGCGCCCCGGCCCCCGCCGTCGCCCCGGCCCCCGCCGTCGGCCCGGCCCCCGCCGCCGGTCCGGACTTCCCCTCCGGTCCGGACTTCCCCTCCGATACGGCCTTCCCCGGCGGCCCGGTCCTCTCCGGCGGCTCGCTGGAATCCGCCCTGCGCTCCTTCGTACGGTCCATGCGCATCCCCGGCCCCCGCGACGCGCACGTACGCGTCCAAGTGCTCGGCGACGCCTCGCGGCTGCCGCCCGCCACCGTCGACGAACTCTTCGTCATCGTCCGGGAGTCGCTGCGCAACGCGCTCGCCCACGCGCACGCCCGCCGCGTGACGGCCGTCCTGCGGCTCACGCCGTACGCGGCCCACGCCAGCGTCGCCGACGACGGCCGGGGGTTCGACCTCGCCGCCACGCTCGCCGGCGGCCGGACCAACGGGCTGCTCGCCATGGCCGAACGCGCCCAGGCGCTGGGCGGCGCGGCCGAGGTCGCCACCGCGCCCGGCGAGGGCACCACCGTCTCCGTACGCATCCCCGTACGCGCACCCGCCGGCACGACCGCCGGCACGACTGTCAGCACGCCCGTCCGCACGCCCCTCCGAGAACGGAGCGATCGCCATGACCACGCCTGAGCCCGCAGCCGTCGCCCGGCCGATCCGCATCCTCGTCGCCGACGACCACGTGCTGTTACGCGAGGCGCTGTGCGATCTGCTGCGCGCGGAGGCCGACTTCGAGGTCTGCGGCGAGGCGGGCGACGGCGAGGAGGTGCTGCGGCTGGCCGCCCGGCACCGGCCCGACGCCGTCCTCCTCGACATCGAGATGCCGCGCAACGAGGACCCCGCCGCCACTGTTCGCGGGCTGCTCCGGCATCAGCCGGATCTGCGCGTCGTCGTGCTGTCCATGCACGACGACGCGCGGCTGATCCAGGAGCTCCTCGCCGAGGGGGCCAGCGGCTATCTGCACAAGGGCTCCGACCGCGAGACGCTCACCGCCGCGCTCCGGTCCCGTTCCGACCTCGGCCGCCGCGTCGTGACGATCTCGGTGTCCGACCGCACGCTGTACGCGGGCGAGGCCGCCGAGGCGGGCCCGGCCGCGCGGCTGTCGCCGCGCGAACGCGAGGTCCTGGACCTGGTCGCCACCGCGCTCAGCAACCGGCAGATCGGGGCGCGGCTCGGCATCACCGAAGGCACCATCAAGCGCCACCTGCGCAACATCTTCGACAAGCTCGACGCGGTGTCCCGGCTGGACGCCGTGAACAAGGCGCTGGGTGGAGCCGGAGCCGGCGCCGGGATCGGGGCCGGGAGCGGGACTGGTGCTCGACCGTGGGCGTCCTCGCCGGAAGCCGCTTCGCGAACCGTCGCGCGCCCGGCCCCGGCCCCGGCCCCGATCCTGGCCCGACGCCACGCACCGGCCCCGGCCGCAGCCGCAGCCCCACACCGTACGGACCCGTCGGCCCGTTCCCCTTACGTCCCCTATTCCCCGGCGCGCTTCCCCGCGAACGCGGCGGCCCGACGCGGCGGCGACACGCGGCGCGAGTACACCGGGCACGCCGAGTACACCGAGCACGCCGAGTACGCGGAGCACTCCAAGTACGCCGACAGAGAGCGGTGATGGGGGAAGGCCACGGGGAGCGGCGGGCCGGGTTCGGGCGCGGGCCCGGGAAGGCCGCGGGTCCTGGCCCGCGGAGGGCTCCACCGGCCCGGTTCGCCGGCCGGGCGGGTTTACGGCATGCGCAGGTCACCGGGGTGCCCCGCCGAGCGGCAGCACCCCCATGCCTGTCATGTGGCAGACGACGAACAGCGGGCGGGCCCGCGGGTCGGCCGCGGATCAGCCGTGCGTCAGCCGCACATCTCAACGGAGACCGTGGCCTCGAAGACCGTCTCCCCGTTCTGCTCCGCCCGGACCCGTACCTGCGCGTCCCTCCCCCGCCCGACCGGCGTGCGCGTGGCCGTGATCCAGCAGGGGGCGGCCAGTTCCACGTACTTGTAGTACTTACTGTCGACGCCGACCGGCAGCACGCGGCCCGGCGACAGCGCCTGAGCGGCCTGGCGGGCGGCTTCCAGGAGCGCCATGCCCGGTACGTGGTCCACGGGGTGGTCGAAGAGGACCGGGTGGCCGCGGTCGATTCGGAGCTGCCAACTCCCGTACGCCCATTCGCCGTTGAGCCCCTCGGCGCCGACCGGTCTCTCCTCGCCGGGCGTGCCGAGGACCACGTCGCGCGGGTCGCGCCGGCCGACGAGGCGGGCCGGAACGGCGGCGGGGCGGGGCGGGAGTTCGTCGGGCGGGGTCGCGTACGGGCCGCGCAGCCGCCGGTAGACGGCCGGGGACATGATCTGGAGCGGCATCCGGCCGGTCCCCATGAGCCTGCCGTCCCGCAGCAGGGCCGCGTCCAGACACATGGCGGCCAGGTGCCGGCCGCGCCGCTGGACGTCGCGGCACTCGATCCGCAGCTCGACGTCGGCCGGGCCGGGCCCCACCACCAACGGCGCGGGCGCCGTCTGGAAGTCGAGGGCGCTCATGAGGGAGGGATGGCCGGCCGGTACGCCGTAGAACTCGTGCCCCAGCAGTACCGACGCCTGCCGTACGGTCTCGGCGATGAGCAGCGGATCGTGCCAGACGCGGCCCACCGGGCCGTAGAAGCTGTGCCCGCGGGGCCACTGGGCCGCGAGGTGGAACGTGTCCTCGCCCAGCTGCCGCCAGTCGGTGAGCAGGACCTCGGCGACCGCGGTGCGGTGCACGAGGTGGCGGGGGGCCGTACGGGTGTAGCTCAGCGCGGCCGGGTCGGTCTGCTTGGTCCGTTCGGTCCGTTCAGCCCGTTCAGCCCGTTCGGTTCGTTCAACCCGCTCGGTTCGTTCCGTCCGTTCGGTCCGGTCGGTCCGTTCGGTCCGCTGCTGCGGCACGGTCGCGGGAAGCACATCGATGACATCGATCAGAGACACTCGCCGTCGCCCTTCGTGGGGTTGGTCGTAGCTTCCGACGTGAGTAAAATACGGACCACCCGGTTTTATTCTCAAGCAAGATCACCACTTTTACCCCGCTCTTTACCCTGCGCCCCAGGGATACGGGCATCGAACGGGACGAACCGAGTTGGAGGACCCCTTGGCGAAGCAGGAGCGCGCGGTACGGACCCGGCGCAAGGTGCTGGAGGCCGCCGCCACGGTCTTCGACGAGCACGGATACGCCGCGGCCAACATCTCGGACATCCTCAAGGCGGCCGGCGTGACGAAGGGCGCCCTCTACTTCCACTTCGCCTCGAAGGAGGAGCTCGCCCGCGGGGTGATGGCCTCCCAGATGGAGGAGACCGCCGTCCCCGAGTCGGGCTCACCGCTCCAGGACATCATCGACCTCACCCAGCAGCTGGCCGTACGGCTGCGACTGGGCAACGACCCGCTGCTGCGCGCCAGCATCCGGCTCACCATCGAGCACGGCTCCTTCGACGCCAGGGACACCGCCCCCTACGAGTGGTGGCTGGAGATCTTCACCCGCCGCTTCATCCTCGCCATGGGCGCCGACGAACTGCGCGAGGGAACCGTCCCCGAGGACGCCGCCGCCACCGTCGTCGGCTCCTTCTCCGGCATCCAGCTCCTCTCCCACGTCACCACCGACCGCGAGGACATCACCCGCCGGATCACCACCTGGTGGCAGCAACTGCTGCCGGGCTTGGCCGCCCCCGACGTCCTCCCCCGGCTCCACCCGGAGGGGTCCGCGCCGCACGCGCGGGAGTGACCCCCGACCCGGAGCCGTACGTACCGCGGCACGCCCCCGAGCTCCCCGAAAGTGGCAGGCCGCAGCGGCCGTTGGGCACATACGCCCACCTCGTACGGGCGGCTAGGGTCCCCCCGAGAGCGCCATCGCGCCATTCATCCACTGTCTGTTGGGGGTAGCGGCAGAAGATGACCAGTCACATACATTTCTCGGTGCTCGGCACGCTGCGGATGACCGTGAACGGCACCGTCCACGTCCCGCGCGGCCCGAAGGTCAGCAAGCTGCTGGCCCTCCTGCTGCTGCGGGCCGGGCACGTCGTCGAAACCGGCACGCTGGTCGACGAGTTGTGGGCCGAGAGGCCGCCGCGCGGCGCGGTCAGCACGGTGCGTACGCACATCTACCACCTGCGCCGCCAACTGGAGGAGCGGCTCGGCGCACCGGCCGGCCCGCTGCTGGCCACCCGTCCGCCCGGCTATCTGATGCAGCTCGGCCCCGACCACCAGCTGGACGCCACCCTGTTCGCCCGGCTCACCGCCGAGGGGCGCGCCCTGCTGGCGCGGGGCCTGCCCGCCGAGGCGGCCGCGGCGTGCCGCACGGGGCTCCGGCTGTGGGAGGGGCGCGCGCTGACCGGTGTGCACGCCGGCCAGCATCTGGAAGTCCACCTCCAGCGCCTCGACGAGCTGCGCATCCAGGCGGTCGGCACGCGCGTCGAGGCCGAGATGCGGCTCGGTATGCACGCCGAACTCATGCCGGAGCTACGGTCGTTGGTGGCCGCCTACCCATACCACGAGCGGTTCCACGCCTGCCTCATCGAGGCGCTGCGCCTGTCGGGCCGGCGCCGGGAGGCGCTCGACGCGTACGACGACCTGCGCAGGGTGCTCACCGACGAACTGGGGCTGGGGCCTTCGGCGCACCCGCACGCCCTGCTGCGGAGCATCCTCACGGACGCGCCGCCGCCGGAGCCCTCTCGTATGCCTGCTCTCGCCGGGGCGGCGGCTGCGACAGCGACGGCGGCTTTCGCAAATGCGAGTGCGGCTGTGGCTGCGGCGACAGCAGCTCAGACGCCCATGCCGATGCCGCCGCCCACCGGCAGCACCGTGCCCGTGATGTAACCCGCCTCCTCACTCGCCAGGAAGCGGACCGCCGCCGCCACTTCGGCCACGGTGCCCGGCCGGCCGAGCGGCGTCATCTTCATGGTGTCCCGCATCCGGCGGTCCGTCAGCTGCTTGGTCATGTCGGTGTCGATGATGCCGGGGGCCACCAGGTTGACGGTGATGTCCCGCGAACCCAGCTCCCAGGCCAGCGACCGGGCCAGGCCGACCAGCGCCGTCTTGGTGGCGGCGTAGTTGGTCTGCCCCGGAGCGCCGAGGAACGCCAGGGCCGAGGAGAGCAGCACGATCCGGCCCCGGCGCGCGGCCAGCATCGGCCCGGCCGCCGCCCGTACGGTCCGGAACACCCCGCGCAGATTGGTGTCCAGCACCTCGTCGAACACCTTCTCCGACATCCGCGGCAGGAGGGTGTCGCGGGTGATGCCGGCGTTGGCGACCAGCACCTCGGCGGGCCCCTGTTCCCGCGCGACCGTGTCGAATGCCGCCTCGACCGAGGCCGCGTCGGTCACCTCGCAGCGCACCCCGAACAGCCCCTCGGGCGGCTCGCCGGACCGGTAGCCGACCGCCACGCGGTCGCCGTCGGCGGCCAGCGCGCGGGCCGTCGCCAGGCCGATGCCCCGGTTTCCTCCGGTGATGAACACGGACCTCGACATGTCTTTCCGCCTTCCCTTCGATGGTGTGCTGCGTTTGGCCGTGCGCCTGGTCGTGCGTTTGGCCGTGCCCTTGGTCTTGCGCTCGGTCGCGCCCTTGGTCTTGCGCTCGGTCGCGCGCTTGGTCTTGCGCTCGTTCAGGCGTTCCGGACCGGTGCCTGGACCAGCAGGCAGGACCAGGTGAAACCCGCCCCCGCGCTGAACACCAGGGCCGACTCCCCGGGCGCCAGCGCGCGCCGCCGCACCAGGTCCGCCAGGCCGGCCGCTGCGTCTCCCGCGCCCAGGTGGCCCGTCGTACGGCCGAAGTCCACGGGTTCGGCGCGGGTGTGCCCGGCGAGCTCCGCGACCCACGACTCGGCGAGGGTCTTGGCGCCGAATCGGGGCAGCACCGCGTATCGCAGCCGGGGGTCCCAGGGGTCCAGGCCGGTGCCGTCCAGCGCCTCGGCCACGACCGCGCCGATCGCGTGCCGGTTGGCGCGCGCGAACGGCTCGTTCCCGTGTTCGTGCAGGTAGGCCCGTTTGGTGGCGCGCATGTCCACGCACGGCCGGTGGCCGCGCGGTACGGGCGCGAAGGGGTCGGCGCCGCGGTGCATGACCTCCAGTTCCGGGGCGGCGACGCTCGCCACGGACCGGAGCAGCAGGGCGTCCGAGGGGGCGGCGGGCAGGCGCAGCAGTACGGCCGTACCGGCGTCCGCGTAGGCGACGCCGTAGTCGCTCGCCCACCGGTCGAAGCCCGGTTCGGCGAAGCGGTCGGCCGTGGTGACCAGGGCCCAGTCGGGGGTGGGGGTGGGGTCGGTCGCGGGGACGGGGCCTGTCGCGGTCGCGGAGGCGAAGGTGTCGCGGGGCGGCTTCGCGACCGCGCCCGCGGCGAGCCGGGCCGCCGCCAGTTCGACGGCGGCGCTGCCGCCGTTGCACACCTGCTGGACGCCGACCGGCACGGCCCGCAGCGCGCCGAGCCGGTGGGCGATGTAGTGGGCGGGCGACCACAGGTCGTGCCCCTGGTAGTACATCCACGCATGGCACGTCAGGCCGATGTCGCCGGGCGCCACGCCGGCCGTCGCGAGGGCCGTACGGGCCGCCCGCACCGCCATGTCCGGCGGCGCCACGTCCTCGGCGACCGGGATCTCCTCGTGGCCGAGGTCCCCGGCCTGCCGCCTGCGCAACCGCCCCTCGCGTACCGCGTCATCCGCCCGGGACCGGCCCTCCGGCAGCCACAGCGCGGCGGCCGCGATTCCCGCGGGCTCCACCAGCCTCATATCCGAACCGCCTCCCGTGAGTTACCGGAAAGCACAGTGCGAGGGCGCGATGAAAGCTGGATGAAAGCCAGCTGAAAGACGACTGGAAGGCGCGAAAAAGAAGATCAGGAAGACGTCATGGACTACCGGCTATGGCCCTCTACACCCGCCCTCACCTGCACTTATATCGAAGATGCCGAATTGTGAGCAGCTACCCCTACCCCTTTGGAGAGAGTTGCCGAGGCCGCCGGCATCAGTGTTCCATTCATGCCGTCGGCCGAAAACCGGCCGCGAATTATTCCGAAGCGGATATTCCGTATCCACGACATAGCCAGGAGAATGCGATGCGCCACGACAACATTTCCGACGAGCTCCGGCAGCAGATCCGGGAGATCGTCGCCGACGTCCTGGAGGCCGAGCTCGCCGACCTCACGGACGGCAGCAGCTTCGTCGACGACTTCGACGCCGACTCCCTGCTCGTGATCGAGATCTTCTCCCGCTTCGAGCGCGACCTCGGCATCCGCATCCCGCAGGAGGACCTGACGGAGCTGGACGACCTGCCCGCCGCGTACGCCCTTGTGGCGCGCCATCACGCCCGTACGGCCGTCGGTGCGTAGGCCCGGCGCTTCGGCGCGCAAACCGGGGGAACGCAGGGTCGTCGTCACCGGCATGGGCGCGGTGAGCAGTCTGGGCACCGGCGTCCGGCCGTTCATCGAGGGCATCCGGGCGGGGCGCAGCGGCATCGGCCCCGCCGCGGAGTTCGACACCGCCGGGTTCGAGCACACCCGCGCCGGGGAGGTGCGGGACTTCTCGCCCGGCTCCCTGCTGCGGGGCACCGACCCGGCGCGGTGGGGGCGCAGCGGGCAGTTCGCGGCCGTCGCGGCGCGGCTGGCGTTCGAGGACGCGGCCATCGACCCGACCTCGCCGCACTCGCCGGCCCTGGAGCGCACCGCGGCGTGCTTCGGCACGACCAACGGCGAGTCCCAGGTGCTGGAGCGGCTGGTGGCGCAGTGGGCCACGGACGGCCTCGATGGACCTGACGGCCTCGGTAGCCCCGATGGTCTCGACACCACCGTTAGCACCGATAGCACCGACGATCTCTATGGCCTCGGCGGCATCTCGCCGCGGCTCGTCGGGCAGGCGGACGCCGGACGCATCGCGGCCGCCGCCGCGAGCGAACTCGGCCTGGGCGGCGAGGTGCTGACCTTCGGCACGGCCTGCGCGGCCGGCAACTACGCCATCGGCTACGCCTGCGACCTGATCCGCGGCGGCGCGGCGGACGCCGCGCTGTGCGGCGGGGCGGACGCCTCCAACCGGGCCACGCACGCCGGATTCCACCGGCTCGGCGCCCTCGCCGAGGGCGAGCCCCGGCCGTTCGACGCCCACCGCGACGGCATCGTCACCGCGGAGGGCGGGGCGGCCCTGCTCCTCGAACCGCTTGACGCGGCGCTCGCCCGCGGCGCCCGTATCTACGCCGAGGTGCTCGGCTACGGCGTCACCTGCGACGCGCGGCACATGACCAACCCCGACGCGTCCTCCATCGCCGACTGCGTCCGCGCCGCCCACGCCGACGCCGGGGTGAAGCCCGGCGACGTCGGCTACATCTGCGCGCACGGCACGGGCACCCGCGCCAACGAGGCGGCCGAAGTGCGCGCGGTACGGGCGGTGTTCGGGGACCGCGTCCCGCCGATCAGCTCCATCAAGTCGATGCTCGGCCACACGATGGGCGCGGCGTCGGCGTTCGGCGCGGTCGTGTCCTGCGCGGCCCTGTACGAGGGGTTCCTGCCGCCGAACGCGACGCTGCGCGAGGTCGATCCGGAACTCGGTCCCGGACTGGACTGCGTACCGGGCCGGGCCAGGGCCGCCCGGCCGGGTGTGGTGCAGAACCACGGCTTCGCCTTCGGCGGCAACAACGCCATCACGGTCTTCGGGGAGGTCACGCAGTGAGCGCCGCAGTGGTCGGCCTGCCGAACGGGCGAACGGTGCCGCCATCGCGGGTGGCGCCGCCATCGCGAGTGGTGCCGCCGTCGCGGGTGGTGCCGGTGGACATCGTCGGCTGCTCGGTGCTCAGCCCGGCCGGGTCCGGCCTGGCCGCGCTCGCCGACGCCTTAGCGAACGTTCAGGGCCCAGCAGCCGAAGACAAAGCCGGTGGGGCCAGTGCGGTCGGTGAGGCCGCAGGGGGCCTTCCGCCCCTGGCCGTACGCCCCGTGGCGGACTTCGACCCCGCCGCGGTCCTCGGCTCCAAGGGGCTGAGCCGCCTCACCCGTACCGATCGACTCGCCATGTCCGCCTGCACGACGGCGCTCGCCGAAGCGGGGGCGGGGGCCGCTCCGGAACGCACCGGCGTGGTGCTCGGCACCGCCCTGGGAAGCTCCGGCGCGCAGTCGGCGTTCCTGCGCGACACCTTCGTGCAGGACCTCCCGTACCTGGTCAACCCGTCGGCCTTTCCGGGCACCCTGATGAACTCGGCGGCCGGGAAGACGGCCATCAAACACGGGCTCACCGGCGTCAACGCGACCGTGTCCGGCGGGCCGCCGGCCGCCCTGCACGCGCTGCGCTACGCCCGTACCGCCCTCACGGACGGCCGGGCGGCCCGGCTGCTCGCGGGCGGCGTGGAAGAGGTGTCGCAGCAGAGCGCCTTGGCCTGGCGCCTCAGCGGCGCGCTGCGACCGGGAACCCCGCTCGCGGAGGGGTGCGCGGTCTTCGCCCTGCAACTGGCGGGCCAGGACGTGGAGTCGGCCCCGGAGTCGTACGCGGCCCCGGGCCCGGGTTCAGACGCGGACCCGAGCACGCACGGGGACTCGTACGGGGACTCGTACGAGGAAGCTGCTGGCCGCCGCCGGCCCCTCGGGAGGCTGCTGGCCTGCGAGACCGGTTACGCCGACCCGTTCCAGGACGTCCTGGGCGTATCCCGTCGTCTCGCCTCCTGCGTACGTACCGCCCTGGCCCGCAGCGGCCTCGCGCCCGAGGACGTGGCGGTCGTCGCCACGGGCGCGGGCGGGCGGCGCGGCTGGGCGGCCGTCGAGGAACGCGCCCTGCGCGGCGTCTTCCCGGCACCCGGCGCGCCCGCCGCGCCCCGGCGGCTCCGCGTGGACCAGGCCCTCGGCGAGACGTACGGCGCGAGCGCGGCGCTACAGCTCGCGGCCGTACTGGCGCACTGGCAGGACCCGGCGACGCCCGCCCGCGGCGACCGCGTCGCGGTGCTGACGTCCGTCGGCATGGACGGGTGCGTCGGCTGCCTCGTCGTGGTCCGCCCCTGACCCATCGGCCCCCGCCGCCCTCCATCGACCCTCATCGACCCCCATCGCCCTTGACCACCCTTCATCGCCCTTCACCGACCGGAGAAAGCATGCAATCCATCGTCTCCCCCACCACCCACGCCCCGGAGGCCGCCCCGCCGCAGGAACTGCCCCAGGGACCGCCGCAAGAACTGCCGCAGGAGTTGTCAGAAGACCTGGCAGAGGACCTGACGCGGGAGCTGTCGCGCGAACGGACCGTCCCCCGCGGCCTCGTGCACCGTTGGTCGCTGTCCGAGGTGTTCCTGACCGACTCGCGGGCCGCGGACGGCCGCGACTTCGTCGCAGCGGCCCAACTCCCGCTCTCCCACGCCTATTTCAGAGACCATCCCGGCCGCCGAGCCTTCCACGATCCCCTCCTGGTCCTGGAGGCGTGCCGCCAGTCCGTGACCTACGCCGCCCACTGCCACCAGGGCGTTCCCGAGGCCACCACCTTCATGGTCACCTCCTGGGCGCTGGAGGTGACCGGCCCGGACGCCCTCGACTGCGGCGAGCGCCCCGGCGAACTCACCGTGCACGGCACCGTCACCGACCGCGTCGAACGCGGCGGCCGGCTGCGCCGCCTGGTCTTCGCGATGCGGCTCACCCTCGACGGGCGGCCGCTGGGAACCCTCTCGATGGACGTGAGCTGCACCCCGACCGAGCAGTACCACGCGCTGCGCCGGATGCAGCGCGGCAGCGAGGTGCCGACCGCCTTCCTGCTCCCCGCCGATCCGCACGGCGAACCGGCCGACCCCGCTCGGGCCGGCCGCCTCGACCCGCTGAACGTCGTGCTCGACGACGCCCGGCACGCCTCCGGCGCCCTGGAGTCGGTCCTCAGCGCCCGTACGTTCCGCAACCGCAGCATGTACGACCACCCGTACGACCACGTGCCCGCGATGGTGTTCAGCGAGGCCGCGCGGCAGGGCGCGCTGCTGCTCACCGCGGATGACGGGGCGGCGATCGGTGCGGGCCGGGTGCTGCGGCTGCGCGGCTCCTTCGAGAAGTTCGCCGAACTCGACGACACGGTGCGCCTGACCACCCGGCCGGACCCGGAGCGCGGCCCCGGCTCGTACCTCATGACCGCGGTCCAGAGCGGCGCGACGGTCGCCGAAGTCACCGTCACCCTCGGCTGAACCCGCCCCCGCCCCCGTCGCCCCGCCCCCCGCATCCCGACTCGCCCGCCTGGAGCCCCAGATGGAACCACGCCCCGCCGGCCTCGCCTTCTTCGACGCCGACGAGACCCTCATCACCGTCAAGAGCATGTTCGACTTCTACGACTTCTTCCTCGACGCCGTCGGCCACACCCCGCAGGAACAGGAGCGCCTCCACCAGGAAGCCCGCGACCTGCTGCGTCCGGGGCTCCCCCGCGCCCAGGGCAACCGCCTCTTCTACCGGCGCTTCGCCGGATACCGGGCGGCCGACGTCGCGCGGGTCGGCCGCGCCTGGTTCGACCGGCGGCTGGCCCGTGGCGGCTTCTTCCACCAGGACGTGCTCGCGGCGCTGCGCGCGCACCGGGCGGCGGGGCGTACGACCGTGGTGCTCTCCGGCTCCTTCCCGGCCCCCCTCGACCCGGTGGTCGCGTACGCCGGCGCCGACGTCCTCGTCAGCACCCGCCTGGAGGTGCGGGACGGCGTCTATACGGGCGAGGTGCTGCGCACGATGATCGGCGACGCGAAGGCCGAGACCGCACGGCAGCTGATCGCCGACGCGGGCGCCGCCGCCGCGGACTGCCACGCGTACGGCGACCACGGCTCCGACCTGGGCCTGCTCAGCCTCGTGGGCCACCCCGTCGTGGTGGGCGCCAACCCGGAGCTGACGGCCGCGGCCAACGCGCACGGCTGGCACCGGCTGGCGGGGGTCGCCGCCGCCTGACCGGCGGCGTTTCAAGAACCCCCTGATTCGTCAGAAGAGCCGCCGCGCCACCCGGCCCGGCGGCCTTTCGCCGCGCCCCATTCCTTCTCTCCCCCGCTTACCGAAAGGCGGACCCATGAACGAACAAGTGGTGATCGTCGGAGCCGGCCCGGTCGGCATGCTGCTGGCCTGCGAACTGCTCCAACAGCACATTCCCGTACGGCTGGTGGACGCCGCCCGCGAGCACTCGGCCCACTCGCGGGCCACGATCGTGTGGCCCCGGCTCCTCGAACTCATGCGCCGTACCGATATGACCGAGCGCCTGGCGGCGAACGGCCATCGCATCGACGGCGTCGCGTACTTCTCCAGCGGCCGCAGGCTCGGCACCGCGTGGATGAACCGGCTGACGGACACCCCGTACCCCTTCGCGGTGGCCATCGCCCAGAGCGAGACGGAACGGCTCCTGGAGGACCGGCTCACGGAACTGGGCGGAAAGATCGAACGCGGGGTGCGGCTGACCGGCGTCCGGAACCCGCGCGGCCCCCGGCCTACGGCCGTCCTCACGACGGCGGACGGCGGGACGGAGGAGGTCGATACCGACTGGCTGATCGGCGCGGACGGCGCGCACAGCGTGGTGCGCGGGCTGCTCGACGCGGGCTTCGAGGGCGAGCAGTTCGACGTCAGCTTCGCCATCACGGACGCCGAGGTGCACGGCGACGCGCCCATGAACGTCGTGAGCTACTGCTACACCCCCGACGGCAGCCTCGCCCTGGGACCGCTGGGGAGCGATGTGACGCGGGTGGCGGTCAGCGTGCCGCACCCCGAGGACGACACCCCGCCCTCGCGCGAGTTCTTCCAGCGGATACTCGACGAGCGCGGGCCCGGCCGCAACGCGATAGGCGAGCTGCGCTTCAGTACGACCTTCCGCATCCACGCCCGTACCGCCGGGCGGTTCCGCTCCGGGCACTGCCTGCTGGCCGGGGACGCGGCCCACATCATGAGCCCGGCGGGCGCCCAGGGCATGAACACCGGACTCCAGGACGCGGTCAACCTCGGCTGGCGGCTGGGCGGGATCATCAACGGCCTGCTGCCCGAGTCCGCCATCACCGGCTACGACCGCGAGCGGCGGTCCGCCGCGCACGCGGTCGCCCGGAACACCTCCCGGCAGACCCGCTGGGGGCTGCTCCGCAAGGGCTCCCAGATCGCGGTGCGCGATGCCGCCCTGCGCACCGCGGCCGCCACCGGGCTCCTCCAGCGCTCCATCGCCCCGCTGGTCGCCCAGACGGCGGTGCGCTATCCGGCCGCGGACGGCCGGCCGGCCGGACACCGCCTTCCCGGCGCCCGGACCCGCACGGGCGACCGGCTGCCGGTACTCCCCACGGGGCCCATCGGGGCCAGTGGCGCCGCCAAGACCACCGGTGCCGCCGGGATCACCGACACTGCCGACAACTCCCTCCGCATCGGCGGCCGGCTGTGGGCCCGTACCGCCGACGACACCCTGACCGTCCTGCTCTGGCCCGGCAGGCGCCCCGGCGCCCGGTGGGCCGAGACCGTACGGCGGGTGACCGCCGCCGCGGCCCCGCACGCCGCGGTCGTGACGCCCGCCGCCGCGCCGGGCCCGCTGGCCGATGCGCTGGGCCACCGGGCCACGATCGCGGTCGTACGGCCGGACGGCCATCTGCTCACCGCCCTCGCCCCGGACCGCGTCGCCGAGCTGCCGGCCGTACTGGCGGCAGCGCACGCGCACCCCGACCCGGCCCCGTACCCCTCCTGAACTCTCCTGAACCACCCCGCCCGCACGCCGCTGCGCCCCGCCGGTCCCGGCCCGAGCCGAGGACCGGCGGGGCGCAGCGCTGTTCGCGTCCGCCCGCGCACACGAAACGGGGCGGAGCACGGTCGTCCGTGCTCCGCCCCTGGCGGCTCGGCGCTCAGCGACGCGCCGCTCGTACTCCTCGCGCCCGCTGACGTCCCGTCACGTCGCCTGTACGGGCACAGGCTCGGCCCCGGCCCCGGACCCGGACTCGGCTTCCGCATCGGCTGCAACGTCCGACGTGTCAGCCACATCAGGGACATCAGCCACACCGGCCTCCGCTCCCCACTCCCCTCGCCCCCGCCGCTCCCGCAGCAGTACCGCGATCAGCACCGCCGCGATCACTCCGACCACCGCGAGCACCCACAGCATCGTGTGCAGCGCCCCGGTGTACGCGGACGAGGCCGTCGCGGCGAACGCGTCGTGCGCGGCCTTCGGCCGCACGGTGTCCGCGGCGGTCGCCAGGTCGCCCTGGTTGAGCAGGTCGGCGACCCGGTCCGGCTGGTTCGCGTACGGGGTGTCGTACGAGCCGAGCCGTCCCGCCAGGCCGCTCTGGGTGAACGTCACCAGCAGCGAGCCGACCACGGCGATCGCGGCGGCCTCCCCCGCGAGCCGCATGGTGTTGAACATCCCCGCGGCCATCCCGGCGCGCTCCGCCTCCACGCTGCTCACCGCCGCGCCGTCCAGCAGGCCGAACGAGATGCCCACCGCGGCGCCGATCAGCATCAGCGGGCCGAGGATGGGCAGGGCGCCGCCGCCGGGCGCGATGACCGTCAGCCACGCGTAGCCGACCGCGGCGATCAGTACGGCCGCCACGAGCTGCACCCGGACCGGCACCCACCGCGTGAGCGCGGCGGCGATCGCCGGGAAGACGAGCGTCGGACCGGTGAGCATCATGATCGTCAGGCCCGCCTGCTGGGCGCTGAGCCCGTCGACGGCGGAGAAGTAGGAGGGCAGGTAGACGACGAGGGGGCTGAAGCCGAGCACGATGACGACCACGGTCAGGCACAGGCCCAGGAACTTCGGGCGGGCCAGCAGCCCCAGGTCGAACATCGGCTGCCGCTGCCGCCGCTCCACCTGGACGAACACGGCCAGCAGGACCACCGCCCCGGCCAGCGAACCGAGCGTGACGGGGGCGGTCCAGCCGGCCTGCGGCGCCTCGACCAGGCCGAGTACGAACAGGACCAGCGAACCCGTGAACGTCACGGTGCCGGCCTTGTCGACCCTGCCCGCGCTCTCATTGCGCGACTCGGGCACGAACGGGATCAGCAGCAGCACGGCGAAGGCCAGGGCCGCGGGGACGAGGAAGACGGACCGCCAGCCGAGGGCGGTCACGAGCACGCCCGAGACGCTCGGGCCGAGGGCCAGGCCGAGCCCGACCGTCGTGCCGAACAGGCCGAACGCCCGCGCCCGCGCCTTCCCTTCGAAGACCTGGGCGAGCAGGGCGCTGCCGCTGGGGAGAGCGGCCGCGGCCCCCACCCCCGCGACGGCGCGCGCGAGGTCGAGGAGCACGATGTTCCCGGCCAGCGCGGCGACCAGCGCGCCCGCGCCGAAGAGCGCCGTGCCCGAGAAGAACACGCGCTTGCGTCCCACCAGGTCGGCCAGCGATCCGGCGGCGAGGATGAAGCCCGCGAACGTGAGGTTGTAGCCGTTCACCGCCCATTGCAGGGCGGACAGGCCGCTGTGCAGGTCGCCGCCGATGCTGGGCAGGGCGACCGAGGTGCCGGTGATGGAGAGCGGGAACAGCACCGATGCCAGGCACACCGCGACGAGCGTGAGCACCGGTGGCCGGGGCCGGCCGGTTCGCGGCGCGGCGACGGAACGGGACATAGGAATACTTCCTCCACGGAGTGGCCGATTCCCATGGGAGAAACGCCGGACGGCGCCGGAAGGCTTGATAGGGGACGCGCACCGCGGGAATCGAGGAGTGCACGGCGATGTCGTGTGCCCGCCACGCTAGGCAGCCGCCTGACGCCCCCTCAATGATCCTGCTGCGCAGGGCACAGGGGAATGTCTCCTAAGTGGCATGCCGGCCGCTCCCGCCGGGGAATACCGGGCCGGCGGCGGGCCGATTAGCGTTCCCGGCGAAACGCCCGAGCCAGCATTCCAGCCTTATGACCTTCCAGCCTTATGGCCTTATGACCTTATGGCCGAGGCTCTCAAAGCTCTGATAATTCAGGCTCTAAGGAGAATTCCGTGCAGCTGCGCATTCACACCGAGCCCTCCGAGCGCGGCGCCCCGTACGCGACGGTGCTGCGCGCCGCGCGAGCCGCCGAGGAGCTGGGCTTCGACGCGTTCTTCCGCTCGGACCACTACCTCCAGGTGGGCGCCGACGCCGAGGAGCCGGGGCCCAGCGACGCCTGGCTCACCCTGGCCGCGCTCGCCCGCGACACCCGCCGCGTCAGGCTGGGCACCCTGGTCAGCCCCGCCACCTTCCGGTCGCCCGGCCAGCTGGCCATCCAGGTCGCCCAGGTCGACGACATGTCCGGCGGCCGGGCGGAACTCGGCCTGGGCGCGGGCTGGTTCGAGGCCGAGCACGAGGCGTACGCGATCCCGTACCCGGGGAAGCGGTTCGCTCGTCTGGAGGAGCAGCTGCGGATCGTACGCGGGCTGTGGACCACCGGCCGCGCCGAGCGCTTCGACTTCGAGGGCGAGCACTTCCGGCTCGTCGGGGCCCAGCCCACGCTGGCGCCGGTCCAGCGCCCGCATCCGCCGATCATCGTCGGCGGCACGGGCGCCGTCCGCACCCCGGCGCTGGCCGCCGCCTACGCGGACGAGTACAACGCGGCGTTCGTCTCGCCGGAGCAGGCCGGTATCCAGTACGACCGCATCCGCAAGGCGCTGGCCGAGAACGGCCGGGGCGAGGACTCGATGCGGTTCTCGGTGATCCAGACCGTGTGCTGCGGCCGTACGGACGCCGAGCTGCGGCGCCGGGAGCAGGCCCTGCGCGAGCCGCTCCCCGAACACGCCTTCCGCGGCACCCCGGACCGGATCGCGGACCTCATCGGGCAGTACGAGCGGGCCGGCGCGGACCGCGTCTATCTGCGCACCCTCGACCTCACGGACCTGGACCACCTGGAACTGGTCGCGGACCGGGTGCTGCCGCAGTGCGCTCCGGCCTGAGCGGAGCATAGGCGCTGAGCCGGGCGGGCGCTGTCGACAGCGCCCGCCCGCGGCTCATCCGGTACTACGGGCGTCCGCCGCCCGCCGCTCCCCGGCCCGTACGCCGTCGTCCGCGGTGACCAGCACCGTGGTCCACACGTACGGGCCGTCGAAGTGCGCCTGCCCCGCTATCCGGTGCCCGGCCGGGAGCAGCCCGCGCGCCGGCTCGACGCGGAGCCGGGAGCCCGCGATCCGTATCTCCACGCTGTGGAAGACCAGGTCGCGCGCGGCGGCCAGCCCGAAGAGGGCCTTGTAGGCGGCTTCCTTCGCCGAGAAGGCCACGGTGAGCAGCGCGGCGTCGGCGGGTTCGCGCAGCAGTCCGGCGCGTTCCCGGCGGGTCAGGACCAGCCCGGCCGTACGGCGGTCCAGCCGCCCCAGCCGCTCCACGTCCACCCCGACGCCGACGATCTCCGGCCCGACGCAGGCCACCGCGGCGGCCGCCCCGCCCTGGCAGTGGCTGACCGATCCCCGCACGCCCGCCGGAAACCGCGGGCGGGCGCCGTCGCGCAGCACCGGTCCCGAGCGCCCGAGCAGCCGCATCGCGTCGGCGGCGGCGTGCCGTCCGGCGATGAAGTCCCGGCGGCGGGCGCCGTCGAGCGCGTCGGCCAGCTCCCGTTCCGCCGGGTGCAGCCCGGCGGCGGCCCGCCGGTCCGCCCTGCGCAGCACTCCGGCGACGCCGGGCGCCGGACGGACGACGGACACGCTGGGCACCGGGTACGCGCTCGCCATGACGGCCCCCCATCTCGGATCACTCGGATCTCTTGGATCTCTTGGATCGCTTGGATCGCTCGGACCACTTGGATCGCTCGGATCGCTCGGGCCGCCATCGTCCGTCACCGCGCCGCGCCCATGGCGGGAAGTGCCACGGAAGAACGGGCGCGCTCCCCCTTAGGAAGACCTCCGGGGCCTCCCCTCCCCGCCCGCTATCGGCTCAGCGCGTCGCGAACGGCTGGTCCGTCGGGACGATCTCGCGGCCCAGCGGGGTCAGGGAGATCGGGATCAGCTTGAAGTTGGCGATGCCCAGCGGGATGCCGATGATCGTGACGCACAGCGCGATGCCGGTGATCACGTGGCCGAGCGCCAGCCACCAGCCGGCGAAGACGAGCCAGATGACGTTGCCGACGCAGGAGGCGGCCCCCGCGTCCCGCCGTTCGACCGTGGTCCGTCCGAAGGGCCATAGGGCGAAGCCGGCGATGCGGAAGCTGGCGATGCCGAAGGGGATGGTGACGATGAGGACGCAGCAGATGATGCCGGCGACGACGTACCCGACGGCCATCCAGAAGCCGCAGAGGACCAGCCAGATGATGTTCAGGATGAGCCTCATGGTGCGAACAGCCTCCTACGTTTTCCTGCGTGCGAACCCTCTTCCAGCAGGCAGGACGCACGCACGCCGCGGCGTGGTTGCGAGCGGCCGGGCCGCGGTCACGGGCGGTACCCCGCGAGCTGCTCCAGGCGTGCGATGCGCTCCGCCATCGGCGGGTGGGTGGAGAAGAGCTTCGACATGCCCTCGCCGGGCCGGAAGGGGTTCGCGATCATCAGATGGCTCGCGGTCTCCAGGCGGGGCTCGGGCGGCAGCGGCAGCTGCTTGGTGCCGGCGTCGAGCTTGCGCAGGGCGGCGGCGAGGGCGAGCGGGTCGCCGGTGAGCTTGGCTCCGGAGGCGTCGGCCTCGTACTCGCGGGAGCGGCTGACGGCGAGCTGGATGAGGGAGGCGGCGATGGGGCCGAGCAGCATGATCATGATCATGCCGATGAAGCCGGGCCCCTCGTCGTCGTCGGATCGGCCTATGGGAATCAGCCAGGCGAAGTTCACCAGGAACATCACGATGGAGGCGAGCGCACCGGCCACCGAGGAGATCAGGATGTCACGGTTGTAGACGTGACTGAGCTCGTGGCCGATGACGCCGCGCAGCTCGCGCTCGTCGAGGAGGCGCATGATGCCGTCGGTGCAGCAGACGGCGGCGTTGCGCGGGTTGCGGCCGGTGGCGAAGGCGTTGGGCGCGTCGGTGGGCGAGATGTAGAGCCGGGGCATGGGCTGGCGCGCGGCCGTCGAGAGCTCGCGGACCATGCGGTACAGCTGCGGGGCCTCGAACTCGCTGACCGGGCGGGCGCGCATGGCGCGCAGCGCCAGCTTGTCGCTGTTCCAGTAGGCGTACGCGTTGGTGCCGAGCGCCACGAGGACGGCCACGATCAGGCCAGTACGCCCGAAGAGGCTGCCGATGACGATGATGAGGGCCGAGAGTCCGCCGAGGAGTACGGCGGTCTTGAGCCCGTTGTGCCGGCGGTGCACGGTACGCCCTCCAAGTGGTGCGGCAGGGGAACCCTTTGCTTGGTGTCTCCACCCTCCAGTGGACCCTTCCGAACTGGTCAACGCCAGATGAAGGCCGCTAGTTCCCTTGTGCACCGAGCCGCTCGTACGTCCGTACGGGTGAGCGGCGGTGTTACAGGAGCACTCCGGAGGCGAAGCGGAGGACCAGCTGCGGCGCGCCGGACAGGGCGATGCCCAGGACCGCGGCGAGGCCGATGGCGGCGGTGAGCGTGGCCGGGATCTTCGGGTTGGCCGGTTCGGGCTCTTGCGCGGCGCCCGCTGCGGGCTCCTGATCCCCTTCTCGTACGGGCGTGGGGGCCCCTTCCGCCGCAGCTGTCCCCTCCGGCGCAGCCGCCCCCTCCGGTGCGCGGAAGAGGACCGCCGTCCACTGGAGGTAGTAGTAGAGCGCGATCACCACGTTGACGGCCATGACGGCGGCCAGCCAGCCCAGCCCGGCGTTCACGGCCGCCGAGAACACCGTGACCTTGGCGAACAGGCCGATGATCCCCGGCGGCAGCCCGGCCAGGCAGAGCAGGAAGAAGCCCAGCGCGAGGGCGGCGAGCGGGCGGCGGGCGTAGAGGCCCCGGTAGTCGGCGACGCGGTTGGCGGGGCTCGTGCGGGCGACGAGGGCGGCGACGGCGAACGCGCCGAGGTTCACGGCGGCGTACATCAGGGCGTACGCGACGGTGGAGCCGACCGCGTGGGCCGCGCCGCCGTCGGAGCCGGCGGTGTACGCGGCGGAAGCGATCGGGACCAGCAGATAGCCGGCCTGCGCCACGGAGGACCAGGCGAGCAGGCGCACGGCGCTGTGCGTACGGTCCGGGCGCTGGCGCAGCGCGGCGACGTTGCCCGCCGTCATCGTGAGGGCGGCGAGCACGGCCAGCGCCGGGCCCCAGACCCGTCCGTAGGACGGGAAGGCGACGACGGTCACCAGGATGAGCCCGGAGAAGCCGACGGCCTTCCCGACCACCGAGAGGTAGGCGGCCACGGGCAGCGGCGCGCCCACATAGGTGTCGGGCACCCAGAAGTGGAAGGGGACGGCCGCGGTCTTGAAGGCGAAGCCCACCAGGGTCAGGGCCACGCCCGCCTGCGCCAGCGTGTCGAGGCGCGGGTCCACGTGTGTGAGCCCCTCGGCGATCCGCGTCAGGTGCAGGCTGCCGGTGGCCGCGTACACGAAGCTGACGCCGAGCAGCATGACGGCGGTCGCGGTGACCGAGGACAGGAAGAACTTCAGGGCGGCCTCGGAGGAGAGCCGGTCCCCGCGCCTCAGGCCCACCAGCGCGAACGCGGGCAGCGAGGCCACTTCGAGGGCGATCACCAGGGTCGCGAGGTCACGGGCGGCGGGCAGCAGCGCCGCGCCCGCCGCGGAGGACAGCAGCAGGAACCAGAACTCGCCTGCGGGGAGTTTGAGATCGGTGATCGAGTTAATGGAGAGCAGCGCCGTCAGCAGGGCGCCGCCGAGCACCAGGAACTGGATGACGAGGGCGAAATGGTCCGCCGTATAGCTGCACGCCTCGGCGCCCGAGGTGAGGCAGAAGGTGGACCGGTCGCCGGCCAGGAGCGGCAGCAGCGACAGCCCGGCCAGCACCAGCCCGCCGATCGCGATCCAGCCGAGCGCCCCCTTCTTCCCTTCGGGAAGGAAGAGGTCGGCGACCAGGACGGCGAGCGCCACCACGGCGGTGATGACGGGCGGGGCGATGGCGAGCCAGTCGACGGACTGGACCAGGGAGCTCATCAGGCGCCTCCGCGCAGGAGCTGCTGAACGGCCGGGTCGGTGAGGCCGAGAAGGGCCGCGGGCCAGAGCCCGGCGAGGACGGTGAGGGCGACGAGCGGGGTCCAGGCCGCGAACTCGTAGGTGTGGACGTCGGGCACGGCGAGGAGCGGCGGCGCGCCCCCGGAGCCCGCCGCTGGTTCCGGCCGCCGCTCGCCCATGCACACCCGGCGCACGACGATCAGCATGTACGCGGCGGTCAGCAGGGTGCCGACGGCGGCGACGGCCATGAAGACGAGGAAGGCGGGGCGGCTGAGGCCGTCGGCGGGCCGGAAAGCGCCGAACATCGCGAGCATCTCGCCCCAGAACCCGGCCAGGCCCGGCAGCCCCAGCGAGGCGACCGCGCCGAACGCGAGCAGCCCGCCGAGCCGGGGGGCCCGCCCGTACAGCGCCGCGCCGCCCTTCCCCGCGAGCTGGTCGAGGTCGCTGGTGCCGTACCGGTCCTTGACCGCGCCGACCAGGAAGAAGAGCAGGCCGGTGATGAGTCCGTGGGCGATGTTGGCGAACAGCGCGCCGTTCACGCCGGTCGGGGTGAGGGTGGCGATGCCCAGCAGGACGAAGCCCATGTGCCCGACCGAGGAGTAGGCGATCAGCCGCTTGAGGTCGCCGCCCGCGCCCGTACGGGCCAGGGCCAGGCAGGCCAGCGATCCGTAGACGATGCCGACGACCGCGAAGGCGGCGAGGTAGGGCGCGAAGGTGCGCGCCCCGTCGGGGGCGACGGGCAGCACGATGCGGACGAACCCGTACGTGCCCATCTTCAGCAGCACCCCGGCCAGCAGCACGGAGCCCGCGGTCGGGGCGGCGGTGTGCGCGTCCGGCAGCCAGCTGTGCAGCGGCCACATCGGGGCCTTCACCGCCAGCCCGACGCCGATGGCGAGAACCGCCAGGAGCTGCGTGGTGTGGCTGAGCTTCGAGCCGTTGTCAGTGGCGAGTGCCACCATGTCGAACGTGCCGCCCTTGACCCCGATGAGGAGGAGGCCGAGCAGCATCACGACGGAGCCGAGCAGCGTGTAGAGGATGAACTTCCAGGCGGCGCGCTCCTTCTGGCCGCCGCCCCAGCGGGCGATCAGGAAGTACATCGGGATGAGCACCATCTCGAACGCCAGGAAGAACAGCACCAGGTCGAGCACGGCGAAGGTCGCCAGGGTGCCGGACTCCAGGACGAGGATCAGCGCGACGAACGCCTTCGGCGACGGGCCGGCGGGCATGTGCGAGTAGCTGTAGAGGGCGCAGAGGAAGGTCAGCAGCGCGGTCAGCACGAGAAGGGGGAGCGAGACGCCGTCCACGCCGAGGTGGAGGCGGACGCCGAGGGCCGGGATCCAGCCGACGTCGGTGGTCGCCTGCATCCGGGCGGGGCGGTCGTGGTCGAAGCCGGCGGCCAGGGCGACGGCCAGCACGAGGATCACGCCGCTGACGGTGACGCCGTGGCGGAGCACGGCCTGGTCGGGGTTGCTGCCCCTCAGTCCGGGCGGGGCGGGGAGCAGGGCGGCGACGGCTCCGAGGAGGGGGACGACGACGATCGCGGCGAGGAGGACCTGCATGACGGTGTGGCTCACGGTCAGCCTCCGGTGGCTGCGAGTACGGCGGCGACGGCCAGGATGACGGAGCCGGCGAGCAGGGCGCTGAGGTAGGTCTGCACATTGCCGGTCTGGGCGCGGCGGACGGCGGCGCCCAGCAGGCGGGGCACGCCGGACGCGCCGCTGACGTAGGCGTCGACGACCTCGCGGTCGAGGAAGCGCACGAGCCGCGCGGCGCCGCGCACGGGCCGCACGAACACGGCGGCGTACAGGGCGTCGAGGTGGAACCCGGCGGCCGCGTGGCGGTGCAGGGGGCCGAGCAGGAGGCGGCCGGGGTCGGCGGGGTCGGGCGCGCTCGCGATGGACCCGTACGCGCTCGTGTGCGTGGCGATGGCCTCCTCCTCGGAGACCGCGGGGTCGGCGCCCGGGTCGGCGGCGACGGCGCCGATGGGGACGCGCGCGGTCAGCGTGGAGGTGTGGCGCCAGGCCGCGTAGGTGACGAGGACGCCGACGAGGGCGAAACCGGTGCCGATGATGGAGGTGGACAGGGTCGGCTTGAGGGAGCGGCCGTCGAACCAGTCGGGGAGGGCCGCGACGGCGAGGCCGAGCGCCAGGGTGGGGACGAACAGCACCCACAGGACGGCGTTCATGACGACGGGGGTCCGGGCGGGGTGGCCTCCGGGCGCGGTGGCGGCAGCGGCGGCGGCGTCGGCCGACGCCGGGCCCGGCTCCACCCGGTCGGCGGCGGAGAGCGCGGGGCCCTTGCGGCCGCCGCGCAGCAGCGCGGGCGAGCCGGCGAGCAGCCACAGCCGGGTGGCGTAGCCGGCGGTGAGGAGGGCGGTGAGCAGCCCGGCGACCAGGACGGTCCAGCCCGCCGCGGCGGGGATGCCGGCCGTGTGCCCGGTGGCGGCGTGCTCGGCCGCGCCGAGCACGGCCTCCTTGGAGAAGAAGCCGCTGAACGGCGGGATGGCGGCGAGCGCCAGCAGGGCGACGGTCATGGTCCAGAAGGCGTCGGGGGCCCGCCCCCACAGGCCCTTCATCCGGGCCATGGCGGCCAGCGAGTTGGTGCCGGCGGTGTGGATGATCACGCCGGCGCAGAGGAAGAGGAGCGCCTTGAACGCGCCGTGGGACAGGAGGTGGAAGACGGCCGCGCCCCGGTCGCCGGAGGCGAGCGCCCCGGTCATATAGCCGAGCTGGCCGACGGTCGAGTAGGCGAGCACGCGCTTGATGTCGTCCTGGGCGAGCGCGGCGAGCGCCGAGCCGACCATGGTGATCGCCGCGAGCGCGGCGAGCACGACCATGGCCGCGGCGGAGGCGGCGAAGACGGGCAGCAGCCGGGCGACGAAGTAGACGCCCGCCGCGACCATCGTGGCGGCGTGGATCAGCGCCGATACGGGCGTGGGGCCGGCCATCGCGTCGGGCAGCCAGGTGTGCAGCGGGAACTGCGCGGACTTGCCCGCGACCCCGGCGATCAGGAGCAGCGCGACGAGGGTGGGGTGGTCGAGACCGCCGGACGCGGCGGCGCCGACGATGCCGCTGATCCGGAACGTGCCGGCGTCGGCGGCCAGCGCGAAGATGCCGATCAGGAAGGGGACGTCACCGGCCTTGGTGACCAGGAACGCCTTGAGGGACGCGGCGCGGGCGGCCTCGGTCTCCCAGTAGTGGCCGACCAGGAAGTACGAGCAGATGCCCATGATCTCCCAGCCGACCAGCAGCACCATCAGGTCGCCGGTGTAGACGACCAGCAGCATCGCGGCGGTGAAGAGGGAGACGAGGGCGGCGTAGGAGGGGTAGCGGGGGTCGTCGCGCAGATACCCCGTGGAGTAGAGCTGCACGCAGGACGCCACGACGGTGACGAGGACCGCGACGAGCGCCGCGAAGCCGTCGAGGTGCAGGGCGAGGTCGATGGGGACGGAGCCGGTGGGGGTCAGCCGGGTCGCCGCGTCGACGGCGTCCCCGCCGCCCTGCCGCCAGGCCACGACGGCGGCGAGCACGGCGGCGGCCACGGTCGGCAGCACGGCCAGCGGCCGTACGAAGCCGGGGGCGCGGCGCCCGAGCAGCAGCCCCGCCACGGCGCCGAGGAAGGGCAGCAGGGGGACGAGGACGGCGGTGGTCGTGATCGTCACGCGGCGGCCTCCGCCTTCTCGTCCTTCTCGTGGCGGTCTGTCGGTTGTTCGGGGCCGTCCGCCCGCTCGCCGAGGTCGCGCATCCTGTCGACGCCGGCGGTGCCGCTGTTGCGGTACACGAGCAGCACGATGGCCAGGCCGATGCCGATCTCGGCGGCGGCGACGGCGATGGTGAAGAGGGTGAGCGCCTGCCCGGCGTGCAGCTCGTCGCGGAGCCACACGTCGAAGGCGACGAGGTTGAGGTTGACCGCGTTGAGCATCAGCTCGACGGAGATCAGCACCAGGATCGCGTTGCGCCGGGCCAGCACGCCGTACAGGCCGACGCAGAAGAGGAGGACGGCGAGCACGGCGGGATAGGCGAGATGCATCAGCGCGCCCCGTTCTGTCGGCTGTCGGGGCGGTCGGGGCTCGTGCGGGCGGCGGGGCCGACGGCGTCCGCCCGGCCGTCCTTGTGCCGGGAGAGGACGATCGCGCCGACGAGGGCGGCGAGCAGCAGCACGGAGAGCGCCTCGAACGGCAGCACCCAGTGCCGGAAGAGGAACTCCCCGGAGACCTTGGTGGAGCCCTGCGCGACGCCGTCGAGGTCGATCCAGGTCGTACGGAAGGCGTCCACCACGACCCAGACGAGGGCGGCGGCGGAGGCGATCGCCACGGCGAGCGCGGCCCACCGGTTGCCGGAGTCCGCGTCCGGGGAGCGGCCGATGGGCGCCTTGGTGAGCATCAGCCCGAAGAGGAGCAGCACCACGACGGACCCGACGTAGATCAGGACCTGCACCCAGGCGATGAACTCCGCGGTCAGCAGCAGGTACTCCACGGCGAGCCCGCCGAGCGCCACGACCAGCCACAGCGCGGCGTGCACGAGCTGCTTGGTGGTGACGGCGACGAGGGCCGCGCCGAGCGTCGCGATGCCGACCAGCAGGAAGGCGATCTCCACGCCGGTCGGGGACAGGAAGCCGTGTCCGGCGGCGGCGAGCGTCACGCGTCCCCCTCGACCTGGGTTCCAGCCGCCTCAGCGGCTTCGGCCTCGGCCTTCGCCGCCTGGGCCGCGAGCTTCTCGGCCGCCTTGCGGGCCGCCGCGATCTCCTTCGGCTCCTCGGCCGCGGGGTCCAGCGCGGGCGGCGCCGGCACCGTCCACATCCACTCGCGGAGCTTGTCCCGCTCGTGGGTCAGCTCATGGATGTCGGTCTCCGCGTACTCGAACTCCGGGGACCAGAAGAGCGCGTCGAACGGGCACACCTCGATGCAGATCCCGCAGTACATGCAGAGCGAGAAGTCGATGGCGAAGCGGTCCAGGACGTTGCGGCTGCGCTCGCGCCCGCCGGGGGCGGCGGGCGGCACCGTCTCCTTGTGGGAGTCGATGTAGATGCACCAGTCCGGGCATTCGCGCGCGCACAGCATGCAGACCGTGCAGTTCTCCTCGAACAGGCCGATCACACCGCGGGTGCGGGGCGGCAGTTCGGGCTGCGCGTCCGGGTACTGCGCGGTGACCGAGCGCCGGGTCATCGTGCGCAGGGTGACGGCGAGGCCCTTGGCGAGGCCGCTGCCGGGGATGCGGGACCGGGCGGGCTGTCCGGGAGCCCCCGGCGTCACGGGCGGCTGCGGCAGGTGCGGCTGCTGCTGCGGCTCGGCCATTACTGGATCACCACCTTGACGATGCCGGTGAGCGCGATCTGCGCGAGGGCGAGCGGGATGAGCACGGTCCAGGCGAGCTTCTGCAACTGGTCCTCGCGCAGCCTCGGATAGCTGACGCGCAGCCAGATGACGACGAAGGCGAGGACGGCCGTCTTGAGCAGGGTCCACAGCCAGCCGAGGCCGTCGGCCCCGAACGGGCCGTGCCAGCCGCCGAGGAAAAGCACGGTGGTCAGGCCGCAGAGCACGACGATCCCGGCGTACTCGGAGAGCAGGAAGAGCGCGAAGCGCAGCCCCGTGTACTCGGTGTACGCGCCGAAGATGATCTCGGAGTCCGCGACCGGCATGTCGAACGGCGGCCGCTGGAGCTCCGCGAGCCCCGCCGTGAAGAAGACGAGCCCGCCGACGATCTGCCACGGCACCCACCACCAGTGGAAGGCGTCGAGGACGCCGACCAGTGAGACCGTGCCCGCCGCCATCGCCACGGAGGCGGCGGCGAGCACCATCGGGAGCTCGTACGCCAGCAGCTGCGCGGCCGTGCGCAAGCCGCCGAGCAGGGAGAACTTATTGGCGGACGCCCAGCCCGCCATCATCGAGCCGAGGACGCCGACGCCCATCACGGCGAGTACGAAGAAGATGCCCGCGTCGATGGACTGGCCGACCTGGTTGCCCGGCCCGATCGGGATCGCGACGAGCACCAGCAGATACGGGAGCAGGGCCACGGCCGGGGCGAGCTGGAAGATCCGCCGGTCCGCGCCCGCCGGGACGACGTCCTCCTTCTGCGCGAACTTCACGCCGTCCGCCACCAGCTGGGCCCAGCCGTGGAAGCCGCCGGCGTACATCGGGCCGAGGCGGCCCTGCATGTGCGCCATCACCTTGTGCTCGGTCTGGCCGACGACGAGCGGAAGCACGAGGAAGGCGACGAAGACGGCGAGCAGGCGCACGACCACGTCGAGGGTGCCGCTCACTGCTCCTCACCTCCCCCTTCATCCGGCGCCTTCGGTTCCTGTGGTTCCTTCGATTCCTGCGGTTCCTTGGGTCCCTTCGGTTCCTGGCGGCCCTTCGGTTCCTGGCGGCCCTCCGGCTCGTCGCGGTTCTCGCTCACGGGCTCCTCGAAGGCCGGGCGGGCGTTGTGCCAGGGCGCGTCGGAGGCGCTCGCGGAGGAACCTTCCGGCGCCTCGGCCGGTACGGGCGCGGCCGCCGCCTCCGCCTGCTGACTGGCCGAGCCCTCGGAAGCGGACCGCGAACGCCGTACGGGCCGCGTGGGCCGCGTGGGCCGCGCGGGCCCGTCGACAGCCGGGCTCCCGGACGCCTCCGTCGCCTCCGGCGCCTCAGCCTGCTGACTCGCCGAACCCTCCGACGCCGACCGCGCACGCCGTACGGGCCGCGCGGCCCCTTCGGCAGCCGGACTCCCGGACGCCTCCGCCGCCTCCGTCGCCGCAGCCTGCTGACTCGCCGAGCCCGCGCTCGCGCTACGGGTACGCCGGGCCGGACGCTCGGCACCGGCGCCAGCACCGGTTGCGGCACTGGCACCGGCTGCGGCACCGCCCCTCGCCCCGGCCCCGGCCGCGCGGGCGCCGCGCGCCGGGCGGGCGGGAGCGGGCGGCAGCTGACCCTTGAGGGGGCCCCACTCGTTGGGGTCGGGCACCCCCGGCGGCAGCATCTGCCGCCGCTTCGGCCCGCCGTGCTCCGACTCCCCCGGCTCCTTGGCCCCCGGCCACGCCTTCGCGACCCGCGCCGCGAGCACGAAGTCCTTGCGCAGCGGGTGCCCCTCGAAGCCGTCGGGCAGCAGCAGGGGTACGAGGTGGGGGTGGCCGGTGAAGTCCACGCCGAACATCTCGTGCGTCTCCCGCTCGTGCCACGCCGCTCCGGCGTACACACCGACAGCGGTCGGCAGCGCGGGAGCCTCATGCGGCACGGTGGTCCGTACGAGCAGCCGCCGCAACGACGGCCCTCCGGACACAGCCCCGGACCCAGCCCCGGACGCCGCCCCCAGCGCCACCACATGCGCGCAGATCCGGAAGCCCGTACCCGGTTCGTCGACCGCGCTGAGCCAGTCGAAGTACGTACAGCCGAGGGCGTTCCGCGCCGTTTCGAGCGCGGCGAGCCAGGCGGCCGACGGCACGTCGACGGTCAGCAGCCCGTACGCCTCCTCGGCGGCGGCGCCCGCGCCGAACAGCTCCTCCGCCGGCCCCGGCAGCCAGCCCACGGGCGGCGCCGCGGCCGGTTCCGCGTCCGGCTCCGGGCCGCCGTCGGAGGTGTTGTCGGGCTCGCGCTCGGGCTCGGCCTCGGGGCCTGTCATCTCTCGTCTTCCCCGGTCGGTGGAGTGGCTTCCGGACCGGCGGGGCCCGGCGGGTCGTCGGCGGGCGCGGCGGAATCCGGCGAGGCGGCGTCCGTGCCGACGGAACCCGGCGAGCCGGCCTCCGGGCCGGCGGAAGCCGACGGAGTGGCGGAAACCGCAGCAGCCCCCGGCGAGCCGGCGTCCGGCACGGCAGAGGCCGAATCGGCGCCCGGCGCGGCGGCGGCCCCCGGCGGAGCCGGCGGTGCCACAAGGCCGCTGCGGAGAGCGGCCCCGGATGGGGCGACCGCGGCCTGGGAGGGGGCGACCGCGCCGTAGCGCTCGCTCAGCGACTCCCGCGCGATCTTCTCCTGGAGCTTGAGGATGCCCTGGAGCAGCGCCTCCGGCCGCGGCGGGCAGCCCGGTACGTACACGTCGACCGGGATGATCTGGTCGACGCCCTTGGTGACGGAGTACGAGTCCCAGTACGGGCCGCCGCAGTTGGAGCAGGCGCCGAAGGAGATGACGTACTTGGGCTCGGGCATCTGCTCGTAGAGCCGCTTGACGGCCGGGGCCATCTTGTCCGTGACCGTGCCCGAGACGATCATGAGGTCGGCCTGCCGGGGGCCCGGCGCGAAGGGGATCACGCCCAGCCGGATGAAGTCGTGGCGCGCCATGGAGGCCGCGATGAACTCGATCGCGCAGCAGGCCAGCCCGAAGTTGAAGACCCACAGGCTGTAGCGGCGGCCCCAGTTGAGGACCACCTTCATGGGCTCGGGGGCGAGGCGGGACAGCGTCCCGAGCCGGCGCGGCTCGGGGAGGTCCACCGGTGCGGGTGTCACGTCCATTCGAGGACGCCCTTCTTCCATGCGTACAACAGGCCGACGGCGAGGAAGCCGAGGAAGACGAACATCTCCACGAGTGTGGTGCCGCCGTACCCCGGCGCGGCGAAGACCGTCGCCCACGGGAACAGGAAGATCGAATCGACGGCGAAGATCACATACAGGAACGCGTAAACGTAGTAGCGGACCTGGGTGTGCGCCCAGCCCTCGCCGACCGGGTCCACCCCGCACTCGTACGTCAGCATCTTCTCGCGGGTCGGCACGACGGGCCGCAGCAGCCGCCCGGACGCGAAGGCCACCGCGACGAAGAGCACGCCGACCACGGCCAGCAGACCGACGACCGAATAGCTGTGGAAGTAGCCGGCCGCGAGCCGGACCCCGGCGTCGGCGGTGCGTACGGTCGTCTCCGGCACGTCCGCCCCTCGCTCCCTTTGCTGCTGCGCATCCGCATTTCGACGATCTGTACGCACGGGATTCTAGGCCCTGGCCCCTGTACCGCGAGCCGCCCCGTCGTCGTGAAGGTGGGGTTATCCCTACTTCCGGTCGCGGATGAACCCCATGGCGCGGGGCCGGGCGGCCCGGCAGGCTTGGCGGTATGACCGCCAGTAGTAGAGCGCGTGACGCCGGGGCCCTCGACGACACCGCCTCCGAGGAGGACCGGCCGCCGCCCGCGTTCCTCGCCTTCAACCGGCAGACGTGGCGCGAAGTCGCGCATCTGCTCATCAACCTGCCCATGGCCCTCGTCGGCTTCGTCTACGTCTCCATGTGGCTGTACGCGGGCGTCGCGCTGTCCGTCACCGTGATCGGGCTGCCGCTGCTCGCACTGGGGCTGTCGGGCTCGCGCGGGCTGGGCCGCGCCGAGCGGTCGCGGGCGCGGGCGCTGCTGGGGCTGGCGATCGAGGAGCCGAGCCCGCTGCGCCGGCACCGCCGGAACCGGGGGTTCTTCACCTGGCTGTGGACGGCGCTGAAGGACCCGGTGGGCTGGCGGTCCACGCTGTATTTGTTCATACGATTGCCATGGGGGATCTTCACGTTCGCCGTCATCCTCGTCACGCTGATCATCGGCTGGCCGGTGCTGGGCTTCGTGGCGCGCGGGCTGACCAACGCGGACCGGGCGATGGTGCGGGGGCTGCTCTCCCCCTCCGGCGAGCTGGAGCAGCGGATCGAGGAGCTGGAGTCGGACCGCGGGGTGGTCTTCGACACCGCCGCCGCCGACCTGCGCCGCATCGAGCGCGATCTGCACGACGGCGCGCAGGCCCGGCTCGTGGCGCTCGCCATGGATCTCGGCCTGGCGAAGGAGAAGCTGCTGGAGGACCCGGCGGCGGCGGCCCGCATGGTCGACGAGGCCCACGGCGAGGTGAAGACCGCCCTCCAGGAGCTGCGCGATCTCGCGCGCGGCATCCATCCGGCGATCCTCACCGACCGCGGCCTCGGCCCGGCCCTGTCGTCGGTCGCGGGGCGGTGCACGGTGCCCGTGGACGTATCGGTGGATCTAGCGGCGCGCCCGGCCCCGGCCATCGAGGGCATCGCCTACTTCACCGTCTCCGAGCTGCTTCAGAACATCAGCAAGCACAGCAGCGCGCGCACCGCGGGCGTCGAGCTGTGGCGGGCGCAGAGCCGGCTGATGCTCCAGGTGCGGGACGACGGCCGGGGCGGCGCGTCCCTGGACAAGGGCAGCGGACTGGCGGGGCTCGCCGAGCGGCTGGGCTCGGTGGACGGGCTGTTCGTGGTGGAATCGCCGGTCGGCGGCCCCACGGTCGTCACGGCCGAGCTGCCCTGGCGGGAGCGCGCGGCAGGCTGAGCGACACCGGCGGCCGGCTGAGCGGGAGCGCGCGGCCGACTGAGCGGGAGCGGCGGACGGCTTCCGGGCCCGTGGTAGGGCCAGCCCCACCATCCGGACGCCGACACGCTCCATGGCCGCCGGCGCGGCGATCGGGGAGCGTGGAACCACAACGGTGAACCACGGACGGCCACCAGCGAACAGCCATGAAGACCTTGGAGATCGGACAGACAGATGGCCATCGATCACGGCGAGTACGTCGGTCAGGGCGGTCGCGGCGGCCGCGGCGGGTATCGCGACCCCGACGCCTACGGCCACGCCTACGGCCACGGCCCCGACGGCTACGGGCCTGACGGCTACGGGCCGCCGGAGCGCGCCTCCCGGGTGCCCGCCGTGCTCCGCGCGCCCCTGGAGGGCCGGACCTGGCGCGAGTTCCTCTACCTCGTGCTGAGCCTGCCGATAGCCCTCGTCGGCTTCACCTACGCGGTCGTGATGGTCAGCGCGGGCGCGGGCCTGCTGATCACCTTCATCGGCGTCCCGGTGCTCGCCGCCGGGCTCGCCGGGTGCCGGGCGCTGGGCGCCGTCGAGCGGACCCGCGCCCGCGTCCTGCTGCGCCTGGACGTCGGCTCCCCGGAGCCGGTGCGCCCGGCGCGCGGCCGCACCGGCCCGATGGCCTGGATCGGCGCCCTGTTCAAGAGCGGCGTCTCCTGGCGCCATCTGCTCTACGCGCTGCTGCACCTGCCCTGGGCCATGGCCTCGTCCTTCACGTCGCTGCTGCTGTGGTCGATGGGCTGGGCGGTCTTCCTCTACCCGGCGTACCAGTGGATGTACCCGCACTACTGGGGCCAGCCGGGCATGCAGCTGTACGGGGAGAGCGGCGGCGCCTCGTTCTACCTCGACAACCCCTTCGAGATCGCCGTCACCAGCGCCGTCGGGCTCGTCGTGGTCCTCGGCACCCCGTGGGTGATCCGCGGCCTGGCGCAGGTGGACCGGCTGCTGGTGCTGGGGCTGCTGGGCCCGTCCAGGATGGCTTCCCGCGTGACGGAACTGGAGTCGGACCGCGTCGTGGTCTTCGACACCGCCGCCGCCGACCTGCGCCGCATCGAGCGCGATCTGCACGACGGCGCGCAGGCCCGGCTCGTGGCCCTCGCCATGGACCTCGGCCTCGCCAAGGAGAAGCTGGAGGAGGACCCGGAGGCGGCGGCCCGAATGGTCGACGACGCCCACGGCGAGGTGAAGATCGCCCTCCAGGAGCTGCGCGACCTGGCCCGCGGCATCCATCCGGCGATCCTGACCGACCGCGGCCTGGGCCCGGCTCTCTCGGCGCTGGCCGCGCGGTGCACGGTGCCGGTGGCCGTCGACGTGGACCTGGACTCCCGGCCCGCGGCGGCCATCGAGGGCAGCGCGTACTTCACCGTCTCCGAGCTGCTCCAGAACATCAGCAAGCACAGCGGCGCACACACCGCGACCGTGGACGTGTGGCGCTCGGAGAGCCGGCTGATGCTCCAGGTGCGGGACGACGGCCGGGGTGGCGCGTCCCTGGACAAGGGCAGCGGACTGGCGGGGCTCGCCGAGCGGCTCGACGCGGTGGACGGCCTGCTGGTGGTGGACTCGCCGGTCGGCGGCCCCACGACCGTCACGGCCGAACTGCCCTGGCGCGGCTGACACCGGCCGCCGGGCGCCGCTGGGCGCCGGGCCCGCCTCCCCTTGCGCGCCCATGCCCTCACTTCCCCGGATTCCGCCCCGGAGCGTCCCGTTCCGGGACGGAATCCTGAGATGCTTGAGGGGTCATGCCAAGCGTGGGGGGACGTACATCGTGGAGGACAGGGTGCGGGTGGTCATCGCCGAGGATTCGGTGCTGCTTCGGGAGGGCCTGACCCGGTTGCTGACCGACCGCGGGCATGACGTCGTAGCCGGGGTGGGCGACGCGGAGGCGCTGCTCAAGGCCATCGCGGAGTTCGCGGCCGACGGCGAGCTGCCGGATGTCGTGGTCGCCGACGTCCGGATGCCGCCCACCCACACCGACGAGGGCGTACGGGCCGCGGTGCGGCTGCGCCGGGACCATCCGGGCTTGGGCGTGCTGGTGCTGTCGCAGTACGTCGAGGAGCAGTACGCGACGGAGTTGCTGGCCGGATCCAGCCGCGGCGTCGGCTACCTCCTCAAGGACCGGGTAGCCGAAGTACGTGAGTTCGTGGACGCGGTGGTGCGGGTGGCGGAGGGCGGCACCGCGCTGGACCCGGAGGTCGTCGCGCAGTTGCTGGGCCGCAGCCGGAAGCAGGACGTGCTGGCCGGGCTCACGCCGCGGGAGCGCGAGGTGCTGGGTCTGATGGCCGAGGGGCGTACGAACTCGGCCATAGCCCGCCAGTTGGTGGTCAGCGACGGCGCGGTGGAGAAGCACGTCTCCAACATCTTCCTGAAGCTGGGGCTGTCGCCGAGTGACGGGGATCACCGCCGGGTGCTGGCGGTGCTGACCTATCTCAAGAACTGACGCCCCGGCAGCCGCCCGCGGGCCGCGGCGGGCGGCGGGCCGGCGGCGCGCGGGCCGAGGACCAAGGTCGTAGAACCAAAGACCGAGCGGGGAGCGTCTCTAGGGAAGGGGCCGGGGGGGCGAGCAGAGCATGGCAAACCATGACAGAGCGGTATCTCGCACCGGTAATCAGCAGGTGATCCGTCCAGGGAAGGTCACCCTTACGCCCGTACGATGGCAGTGGGAACACCGGTCGACACCACCGCGTGCAGCCGCCGCCTCTAGGGAGGTCCGAAGCAGTGACCAGCCAGGTCAGTAGCCCGGCCGAGCAGGCCGAACCAGCCGAACAGCAGAGCGAGTCGCAGTACGTCTCCGGGCAGCGCAAACCCGGCGGTCCAGGCGACAAAGAGGTGCGCCGACTCGACCGAGTGATCATCCGGTTCGCGGGGGACTCGGGTGACGGCATGCAGCTCACGGGCGACCGGTTCACCTCCGAGACCGCGTCGTTCGGCAACGACCTGTCCACGCTGCCGAACTTCCCCGCCGAGATCCGGGCGCCCGCCGGCACCCTGCCCGGCGTCTCCAGCTTCCAGCTGCACTTCGCGGACCACGACATCCTCACGCCGGGCGACGCGCCCAACGTGCTGGTGGCCATGAACCCGGCCGCGCTGAAGGCCAACCTCGCGGACGTGCCGCGCGGCTCCGAGATCATCGTCAACACCGACGAGTTCACCAAGCGCCCGATGGCGAAGGTCGGGTACGAGACCAGTCCGCTGGAGGACGGCTCGCTGGAGGCGTACAACGTCCACCCGGTGCCGCTGACGACGCTGACGATCGAGGCGCTCAAGGAGTTCGGGCTCTCCCGCAAGGAGGCGGAGCGCTCGAAGAACATGTTCGCGCTCGGCCTGCTCTCGTGGATGTACCACCGGCCGACCGAGGGCACCGAATCCTTCCTCCGCAAGAAGTTCGCGAAGAAGCCGCAGATCGCGGAGGCCAACGTCGCCGCGTATCGGGCGGGCTGGAACTTCGGCGAGACCACCGAGGACTTCGCCGTCTCCTACGAGGTGGCCCCCGCCACCTCTGCCTTCCCGGCCGGCACCTACCGCAACATCTCCGGCAACCTGGCGCTCGCCTACGGGCTGATCGCCGCGTCCCGCCAGGCGGACCTGCCGCTCTACCTCGGCTCGTACCCGATCACCCCGGCCTCGGACATCCTGCACGAGCTGTCCCGGCACAAGAACTTCGGCGTGCGCACCTTCCAGGCCGAGGACGAGATCGCCGGCATCGGCGCGGCGCTCGGCGCGGCCTTCGGCGGCTCGCTGGCCGTCACCACCACCTCCGGCCCCGGAGTGGCGCTCAAGTCCGAGACCATCGGGCTCGCCGTCTCCCTCGAACTGCCGCTGCTGGTCGTCGACATCCAGCGCGGCGGCCCGTCCACCGGGCTGCCCACCAAGACCGAGCAGGCCGACCTGCTCCAGGCGATGTACGGGCGCAACGGCGAGGCCCCGGTGCCGATCGTGGCCCCGAAGACCCCGGCGGACTGCTTCGACGCGGCGCTCGACGCGGCCCGTATCGCGCTCGCCTACCGCACCCCCGTCTTCCTGCTCTCCGACGGCTACCTGGCCAACGGCTCCGAGCCGTGGCGGGTGCCGGACGTCGGCGAACTGCCGGACCTGCGGGTGCGGTTCGCGCACGGGCCCAACCACGAGCTGGCGGACGGCACCGAGGTCTTCTGGCCGTACAAGCGCGACCCCGAGACGCTGGCCCGGCCGTGGGCCGTGCCCGGCACGCCCGGCCTCGAACACCGCATCGGCGGCATCGAGAAGCAGGACGGCACCGGCAACATCTCCTACGACCCCGCCAACCACGACTTCATGGTCCGCACCCGGCAGGCCAAGATCGACGGCGTCGTGGTCGCGGACCTCGACGTGGACGACCCGACCGGCGACGCCGACACCCTGGTGCTCGGCTGGGGCTCCACGTACGGGCCGATCACCGCGGCGGTCCGGCGGGTGCGCGGCGAGGGCCACGCCATCGCCCAGGCCCATCTGCGCCACCTCAACCCCTTCCCGGCCAACCTCGGCGAGGTGCTGAAGCGCTACGACAAGGTCGTCGTGCCGGAGATGAACCTCGGCCAGCTCGCCACCCTGCTGCGAGCGAGGTTCCTGATCGAAACCCGTTCCTTCACCCAGGTCAGCGGGATGCCCTTCAAGGCCGAGCAGCTCGCCGATGTGTTCAAGGAGGCCATCAATGACTGAGACGCTGTCGGAGGGCTCAACGACGACGGACGCGCTCACCCTGGTGCCCAAGGCCGAGGCCAAGCAGTCCATGAAGGACTTCAAGTCCGACCAGGAAGTGCGCTGGTGCCCCGGCTGCGGCGACTACGCGATCCTCGCCGCTGTGCAGGGCTTCATGCCCGAGCTCGGCCTGGCGAAGGAGAACATCGTCTTCGTCTCGGGCATCGGCTGCTCCTCCCGCTTCCCGTACTACATGAACACCTACGGGATGCACTCCATCCACGGGCGCGCCCCGGCCATCGCCACGGGCCTCGCCTCCTCCCGCCGCGACCTCTCCGTCTGGGTCGTCACCGGTGACGGGGACGCGCTGTCCATCGGCGGCAACCACCTCATCCACGCGCTGCGCCGCAATGTGAACCTCAAGATCCTGCTCTTCAACAACCGGATCTACGGGCTCACCAAGGGCCAGTACAGCCCGACCTCCGAGGTCGGCAAGATCACCAAGTCGACGCCGATGGGCTCCCTCGACGCGCCCTTCAACCCGGTCTCGCTGGCGATCGGCGCCGAAGCGTCCTTCGTGGCCCGTACGGTCGACTCGGACCGCAAGCACCTCACCTCGGTACTGCGCGAGGCCGCCGCCCACCCCGGCACCGCGCTGGTGGAGATCTACCAGAACTGCAACATCTTCAACGACGGCGCCTTCGAGGTGCTCAAGGACAAGCAGCAGGCCGAGGAGGCCGTGATCCGGCTGGAGCACGGGCAGCCGATCCGCTTCGGCGCCGACGGCGCCAAGGGCGTCGTCCGCGACCCGGCCACCGGCGACCTGAAGGTCGTCGAGGTCACGCCGGAGAACGAGTTCCAGGTCCTGGTCCACGACGCACACGCCGCGTCCCCGACCACCGCCTTCGCCCTCTCCCGCCTCGCCGACCCCGACACCCTGCACCACACGCCGATCGGCGTACTGCGCAGCGTCGACCGGCCGGTCTACGACACCCAGATGTCCGACCAGCTGGAGGCCGCCGTCGTACAGAACGGCAAGGGCGACCTGGCCACCCTCCTCGCCGGCAACGACACCTGGACGGTCGTCGGCTGACAGCCGCCCACTGACCGTACGGGCTCTCACGGGTGCCGGTGCGGGACGTCCCTCGACGCCCCGCACCGGCACCCGCTTGTCATGGGGGCGGACCGCCCACCCGCGGTAACGGCTGTGACACAGAACGCACCTGACAGGCGATCTCCGCGGCGCTACCGTCGACAGGTCACCACGTCCACGGGGAGGACCTCTTGACGTCGCGTTCCACCACCAGCACCGGCCTCGTCTACGGCCTCGCCGCCTACGGCATGTGGGGGCTGCTGCCGCTCTACTGGCATCTGCTCCAGTCCTCCGGCGCGATCGAGATCCTCGCCCACCGCATGGCCTGGTCGATGGTCGCCGTGGGGCTGGGCCTGCTCGCGCTGCGCCGCTGGTCCTGGGTGCGCCCGTTGCTGCGCCGGCCGAAGAAGCTCGCGCTCATCACGGTCGCGGCGGCCGTCATCTCCGTGAACTGGGGGCTGTACATCTGGAGCGTCAACAGCGGCCATGTCGTCGAGGCGGCCCTCGGCTACTTCATCAACCCGCTGGTCTCCATAGCCTTCGGCGTGCTCGTGCTGCGCGAGCGGCTGCGGCGCGCGCAGTGGGCGGCCGTCGGCGTCGGCGTGCTCGCCGTCGCGGTGCTGACCGCCGGCTACGGCAAGCTGCCCTGGATCGCGCTCACGCTGGCGCTCTCCTTCGGTACGTACAGCCTGGTCAAGAAGCAGATCGGGCTGGACGGGCTGGAGTCGCTGGCCGCCGAGTCCACCATCCAGTTCCTGCCCGCGCTCGGCTTCCTGGTCTTCCTGGGCGCGCGCGGCGAGTCGACCTTCGCCTCCGACGGGGTCGGGCACGCGCTGCTCCTGGCGGGGTGCGGCATCGCGACCGCGCTGCCGCTGATCTGCTTCGGGGCGTCGGCGGTGCGGCTGCCGCTGTCCACGCTGGGGATGCTCCAGTACCTGGCGCCGACGCTTCAGTTCCTGCTCGGGCTCTTCGTCTTCCACGAGTCGATGCCGCCCGAGCGGTGGGCCGGGTTCGCGCTGGTCTGGCTGGCGCTGGCACTGCTGAGCTGGGATGCGTTGCGTACGGCCCGCACGGCGCGGGCGGAGCTGGCGGCGGCGCGGGCGGGGCATGCCGCGCGCACCGCTACCGAGGGGCTCTCGGACGGACCCTCGGCCAAACCTTCCGACGGGCCTTCCGGCGGCCCCTCCGGTGGACCCTCCGACGGGCCCGATATCCGGGAATCACTGTCCGAATCCCGCCCTTGACGGTGGCATGGGGCGCCCCCAGCATCATGCCCACGTCAAACGAGTTGGGAGCCCCCCATGCCTCACCGCACCGGACAGCCCCTGCACCGAAGATGCCGCAGCCTCGCCCTGTTCACCGCCGGGGCCGCGGCGACCGCGGCCCTCCTCGGCACCGCCCCCGCATCGGCCGTCGGCCCGTCGGCGCCCGCGACGCCCACCGTCGCGGCCCCCGACATCCCGGTCGCCAACGTCAAGGCGCACCTGTCCCAGCTCCAGTCGATAGCGACCTCCAACGGCGGCAACCGCGCCCACGGCCGGCCCGGCTACCGGGCGTCCCTCGACTATGTGAAGGGCAAGCTGGACGCCGCCGGATTCACCACCACCGTGCAGCAGTTCTCCTCCAGCGGCGCCACCGGCTACAACCTCATCGCCGACTGGCCCGGCGGCGACGCCAACCACGTGATCTTCGCGGGCTCGCACCTGGACTCCGTGAACGCGGGCCCCGGCATCAACGACAACGGCTCCGGCTCGGCGGCCATACTCGAAGTCGCCCTCGCCGCCGCCCGCGAGGGCTACAAGCCCGACAAGCACCTGCGGTTCGCCTGGTGGGGCGCCGAGGAGCTGGGCATGGTCGGCTCCCGGTACTACGTCAACAACCTGCCGGGCGCCGAGCGCTCCAAGATCGACGGCTATCTGAACTTCGACATGGTCGGCTCGCCCAACCCCGGCTACTTCGTCTACGACGACGACGCGCAGCTGGAGAAGGTCTTCAAGGACTTCTACGCGAGCAAGAACATCCCCACCGAGATCGAGACCGAGGGCGACGGCCGCTCCGACCACGCGCCCTTCAAGAACGCGGGCATCCGCGTCGGCGGCCTGTTCAGCGGCGCCGACTACATCAAGACCGCGGCCCAGGCCCAGAAGTGGGGCGGCACCTCCGGCCGCGCCTTCGACGCCTGCTACCACCGGTCCTGCGACACCTCGGCGAACATCAACGACGCCGCCCTGAACAACAACAGCGACGCCATCGCGAGCGCCATATGGTCCCTGAGCGGCGGCTCCACCAACCCGCCCGACGGCAAGAGCTTCGAGAACGCCGCCGACGTCCAGATCCCCGACGCCGGCCCGGCCGTGGAATCGCCCGTCACCGTGACCGGCGTCGCCGGCAACGCGCCCGCCGCCCTCAAGGTCGGCGTCGACATCAAGCACACCTGGCGCGGCGACCTCACCGTCGCCCTGGTCGGCCCGAGCGGCCGTACGTTCAGCCTCAAGACCGCCAGCGGCAACGACTCCGCGGACAACGTCATCGCCACCTACACCGTCGACGCCTCGTCCGAGACGGCGAACGGCACCTGGAAACTCCGCGTACAGGACACCGGCGCCCAGGACACCGGCTATATCGACAGCTGGAAGCTGACCTTCTAGAACCACCGGGGCCGGAGGCTGCTCGCCCCCGGCCCCTCCGCGAAAGCGCTACACCGTGATGTCGCGCGTCGTGAAGCGCGCCCAGGCCGCCGACCCGAAGACCGCCGCGTACAGGGCCTGGAGCCCCAGGTTCCGCCGCAGCTCGTCCCAGTAGACGGGGTCCCGCAGGAGGTCGGCGAAGGAGAGCCAGTAGTGCGGGAAGAGATAGGGCTGCACGGCGTGCAGCTGGGGGATCTGATCGAGGATCTGGACGGTGATCAGCAGCCCCACGGTGGCCGCCATCGCCGCGATGCCGCTGTTGGTGAGGGTGGAGATGAACAGGCCGACGGCCGCGACGCCCACCAGTGACGCCGCCACGACGACCGCGATCACCCCGGCCCGCAGCAGGCCGTCCGCGAAGGAGACCGTCGTCCCGGAGATCAGGGTGACGTCGCCCAGCGGGAACAGCAGCGCCCCCACCACGAGCGCCGAGACGGCCACCACCAGGGTCGCGGCCAGGCAGAACGTGATCACGGTCGCGTACTTGGCGAGCAGCAGGCGCGTCCGGCCGGCCGGGGCGACCAGCAGATAGCGCAGCGTGCCGGAGCTCGCCTCGCCCGCGATCGCGTCGCCCGCCACCACGCCGATCGCCATCGGCAGGAAGAACGGCAGGGTCGCGGCGAGCGAGGTGAAGACCAGGAAGAGCCCGTTGTTGGTGACCTGCGCGATGAACGCGGGCCCGCCCGCGCCGCCCCCGCCCGACGAGCCGTCGTCCGTCTGGATCTTCACGGCGATGCCGACCAGGACCGGTACGGCCGCGAGCACGGCCAGCAGCGCCAGCGTCCGCCAGCGGCGGAAGGTCGTACCGATCTCGCTGCGTACGAGCCCCAGCCGCCACAGCGGGCTGGGCGCGCGCGCCGCCCCGGCCCGTTCCCGCGCGTCAACCCGCGACATCGAAGCCCTCCCCCGTGAGCGCGACGAAGGCGTCCTCCAGCGAGGCCCGCTCCGTGCCGAAGCCGCGCACCCGCACGTCGGCCCGTACGAGCGCGGCGTTGAGGTCGGCGAGGTCGAGAGGGCCGCTGGGGCCGAGGGGGCCACCGGGATCGAGAGGGCCGCCGGGATCGAGGGGGCCACCGGGGTCGAGAGGGTCGCCGAGGCCGAGGGGGTCGCCGGGGCCGAGGGGGTCGCCGGGGCCGAGGGGGCCGCCGGGATCCGCCGTCGGCAGTTCGCCGGTGATCCGGTCCTCGGCGACGACGAGGTCGCTCACGCCGTGCTCCTTGAGGACGCGCACCGCGTCCGCCGTGTCGGGGGTGGTGACGACCAGCCGGCCGCGGGCGGCCCCGGCCAGCTCGGCGACCGTGCCCTGGGTGAGCAGCCGGCCCCGCGCCATGACCGCGGTGTGCGTGCAGACCTGCTCGATCTCGTCGAGGAGGTGGGAGGAGAGGAAGACGGTGGTGCCCTCGGCGGCCAGCTCGCGCACCAGGGTGCGGATCTCGCGCATGCCCTGCGGGTCGAGGCCGTTGGTCGGCTCGTCGAGTACGAGCAGTTCGCGCGGCTGGAGCAGGGCCGCGGCCAGCCCGAGCCGCTGCTTCATGCCGAGCGAGTACGCACGCGCCTTCTTGCCCGCGGCGGCGGCCAGGCCGACGCGCTCCAGGGCGGCGGAGACCCGCGCGGAGCGGGTGCGGGGGTCGGCGGCCGGGTCGGCGGCGTCGTACCGGGCGAGGTTGTCGCGGCCGCTCAGGAACGCGTAGAGGGCGGGGCCCTCGATGAGCGCCCCCACCCTCGGCAGCACCCGCCGCCCCGCCCGCGGCATGGGCTCGCCCAGGACGCGGGCGACGCCGGACGTCGGCTCGATCAGCCCGACGAGCATCCGGATCGTGGTCGTCTTCCCGGAGCCGTTGGGCCCGAGGAAGCCGAAGACGCTGCCGCGCGGCACGGTGAGGTCCAGCCCGTCGACGGCGAGCTGCCCGCCGCGGTACCGCTTGCTGAGCCCGCGCGTCGCGATGACGGCGTCATCGTCACGGGGCGCCGGGCCCGCGGCCGGTCGGGGCGCGTCGTTCACCGGATCCACCTTCACCTCCCGGCCGGGCGGCCGACGGGTCTGCCTGAGCACGTCTGCCCCGGCCGACGGACGGCCGGGGCAGGGTGGCGAGTACTCGCCTACTTGGCGTTGTTCGCCGCGTCGACCAGCGCTTCCTTGTCGACCGCGCCGACGTAGAGCTTGCCGTCGTCCGTCAGCAGGGCGTTGACCAGCCGGGTGCTGAAGACATGGCCGGAGCCGAACTTCCCGGACACCTTCTTGCCGAAGGAGTCCATCAGGCCCGACGCGTCGTCGCCGCTGCCCTTGCCGCCCTTCGCGGTCGCGCCGTCCTTGCCGCCGGGCACGCTGCCCTTGGGCATCGAGATCTCGGCGATCGAGGCCCAGCCCTTGCCGGTGACGTTGACCTCGGAGCCGTCCTTGGCGCCGCCGAAGTCCTTGGCCCAGTCCTCGGCCTTGTCCGCGCCCTTGCCGGTGAAGAGGCCGGAACCGCCCTTGCGCCCGGCGTCGGCCTTGGCGTCCTTGGCGTCCTTCGCCTCCGTGACCTTCGTGCCCTTCGGCGGCGTGAAGTCGAACGTACTGGCGGCCGGCTTGCCGAAGTCCACCTTCGTGAAGCCCGCGTCGACGACCGGCTTGCCGCCGCCCTTCGGGTTGACCGTGACCTTCAGCGGCACGCCGTTCTTCGCGTCCACCGAGATCCGGACCGACTCGACCGTCGAACCACTCTGCTTGGGCTTGATCGACAGCTGGTACGCGTCCCGCCCGGCGACCTTGGCGGTGCCGTCCACGGAGACCGAGGTGGAGTCGTCCACGGCGGCCAGCGCCTGCTTGGCGAGCTCCTGCGGGGAGGCGCTGCGCAGCCCCTTCGCCGCGTCGGAGCCCTTGCCCTTGCCGGAGGCGTCCTTCGGGACGGTCGCGTGGTAGGCGGAGTTGCTGGCGCTGTCGTAGCCCCAGAGCTGGTCGCCGTTGTGGATGAGGCTGTACTCGGCGGCCTTCTCCTCGATCGACAGCCGCTGCTTGCCGGGCCCGTCGGCGGCCACCCGCAGCGTGTGCGTACCGGCGGCGAGCTCGGTGAGCTTGGACTGCGGGGAGGCGTCGGAGCCGCCGCCCTTGCCGCTGTTCCCGCCGCCCCCGCCGCTCCCGCCGAACGACATGCCGGACGGCAGCGAGGGCAGCCCCAGGTCGGTCGAGATCTTCACCGAACCGGACAGTTGCTGGGTGTCGGAGGCAGCGACCTTGGCTATCAGGTCCTGGGCGGTGATCGTCGGAAGGTCGGGGTCGCCGCTGCTGGCGAGCGCCGGGACCAGCCCGATCGTCGCTGCCGCCACCCCCGCCACCGCGACCGGTACCCCGTACCGGACGGCCTTGCGACGGCCCGGACGGCGGCCCTCGGGCTCACCCGCGTCGTCGGCCTCGTATGTCGGTCGGATCAGTGGCATCTGCTCTACCTCCGTCGTCGGCGGCGGTCTTTCGCGTCCTGCACTCGTCCACCCTCGGGCCATTGTCGCCCGACCGCCCTGTGGTGGCGCTAGCAATCCCACCAAAACGGCCGGTAAGAAACGTCAGCCCCGGGGATCAACTCCATGTCAGCCTCCGGTATGACGGCCGCTCGCCGCCGGACCGCCGGGATACGCCTGGCAGCGCACTGTCCGCGCCCGATCCCTTAGGGGGCGCCCCGGCTCCGCTGCGGCGCGTACAAGCGCGGATACGACGCCCCGCCACGTACGACCGAACGGGGCGGCGGCCCGTACGACCACGGAGGCCCGTACGACCGCGGCGGCTGAAGTCCGGGCCCCAGCCGAGGGGCCGGAGGACACGGACCGGAGGACGCGGGCCGGAGGACACAGGCCGACGCGCCCGCGCCGTCAGCCCGCCCGGTGCACCACCGCGTCGCAGAGCTCCTCAAGAGCCGACTTCGCGAACCCGTCCGGCAGCGGGGCCAGGCACGTACGGGCGTCTTGCGCGTAGCGGACCGTGTCGCGGCGGGCCTGCTCCAGGGCCGGGTGGACCCGGAGCCGGCCGAGTACGTGCGCGAGCCGGGCGTCGTCCGTGAGGTCGCCCTTGAGGAGCTCGACCAGTTCGCGGTCGTCCGCCGAGCCGCTCGCCGCGGCCTGCTCGCGCAGCCGCAGCACCGGCAGCGTGGGGATGCCCTCGCGCAGGTCCGTACCCGGCGTCTTGCCCGATTCGTGGCCCTCGCTCGCGATGTCGAGGACGTCGTCGGCGAGCTGGAAGGCGATGCCGAGCCGCTCGCAGTACTGGGTGAGGATGTCGACGGTGCCCTCGTCCGCCCCGGCCATCATCGCGCCGAACCGCCCCGCGACGGCGATCAGCGAGCCGGTCTTGCCCGCCAGGACGTCGAGGTAGTGCTCGACCTCGTCGCGGCCGTCGCTCGGGCCGGCGGTCTCCAGGATCTGGCCGGTGACCAGCCGCTCGAACGCCTCGGCCTGGATACGGACCGCCTCCGGGCCCAGGTCGGCCAGTATGTGCGAGGCGCGCGCGAAGAGGAAGTCGCCGGTCAGGACGGCGACGGAGTTGCCCCAGCGGGCGTTGGCGCTGTCCACGCCGCGCCGCACCTCGGCCTCGTCCATGACGTCGTCGTGGTAGAGCGTCGCGAGGTGGGTGAGCTCCACGACGACGGCCGACGGCACGACGCCCGGCGCGTACGGGTCGCCGAACTGGGCGGCGAGCATCACCAGCAGCGGCCGGAACCGCTTGCCGCCCGCCCGCACCAGATGCTGCGCGGCCTCGGTGATGAACGGCACTTCGCTTTTGGTGGCCTCCAGGAGGCCCTCCTCGACGGCGGCCAGCCCGGCCTGGACATCGGCTTCAAGAGCCTGGTCCCGCACGCTCAGCCCGAAGGGCCCTACGACGGTCACGAGGGTTACTCCTGTCTGCCTGCGATCACGAGGTTTGTCGATGTATCGCTGTCTCCACCGAAAGTCAGCGTATCCGGTCCCGTATGGATCACCGTGGCCGCCCGCCCGGCGAAGTGCCGGGGCGACCCCCGGGTGACCCCGGGGCGACCGCTCCACACGGCATCCGGTCGGCGACCGTTCGGCGTCCACGCTCGGCGACCGTTCGGCGTCCACGCGCCGTCCGGGCGACATCCGGTCGCCGTCGGAACGGCATCCGGTCGCCGTTCGGGCGGCAGCCCGTCGGCGTTCGGCCGGTGCCCGGGCGGCAGCCCGTCGGCGTCCGCCGCCGCGCAGCCCGCTTTTCGGCCCGGTATGTTCTTGATCACCCGGAGCATCGGGTTTTGCCCGGAAAGGAAGGGGCAGCAGCGGCAGTCGGACCACTGATGACCTTGGAGCCAGCACCTTGACCGAGACCGCGCCGGTCGACGAGAGACCCCCGACCGCAGCCGACCACTCCTTCTTCGGGCACCCCCGCGGCCTGCTCACGCTCTTCGGCCTGGAGATGTGGGAGCGGTTCTCGTTCCTCGGCATGCAGGCGATCCTCGTCCTGTACTTCGCGGACACCCTGGCCCACGGCGGCCTCGACATGCCCTCGAACACGGCCGCCTCCGTCACCGCCGCCTACGGCACCCTGGTCTATCTCGTCTCGGTCGCGGGCGGCTGGCTCGCGGACCGCGTCCTCGGCACGTACCGCGCCGTCCTGTGGGGCGGCGTCCTCATCGCCTGCGGGCACTATTCGATGGCCGTGCCCGCCGGCGCCATGACCTGGGTCGGCCTAGGGCTGATCATCGCCGGTACGGGGCTGCTCAAACCCAATGTCTCCACCATGGTCGGCAAGCTCTACGCGACCGACGACGAGCGGCGCGACGCCGGGTTCGCGCTGTACTACATGGGCATCAACATCGGCGCGTTCCTCGGCCCGCTGATCACCGGCTGGCTCGGCCAGAAGGTCGGCTGGCACTGGGGGTTCTCCGCCGCCGCGATCGGCATGACCTTCGGCCTCGCCCAGTACGTGCTCGGCCGCCGCGGACTGGCGGGCCGCAAGCACAGCGCCGAGTTCGCGCTGCCGCCCACGGCCATGCGCCGCGCCGGGCTGCTGATCGCCGGGGGCCTGGTCGCGCTCGTCGCCGTCGCGCTCGCGCTGCACGCCGCGGGCTGGCTGACCATGGACCGTACGGTCGACGCCGTCACCGTCATCTCCGTGGTCGCGCCGGTCGTCTACTTCACCGTCATGTTCCGCAGCCCGCGGGTGACCGCGCCCGAACGCGGCAGGCTGCGCCCGTACATGGTGCTGTTCGCGGCGTCCGTGGTCTTCAACTTCATCCTCTTCCAGTCGTATTCGACGATGACGCTGCTGGCCGCGGACCACGCGCGGACCTCCGTCCTCGGCTTCGACTTCCCCTCCACCTGGTACAACTCCGTGCTCGGCGTGGTGGAGGTGGTGCTCGCGCCGTTCGTCGCCGCGCTCTGGGTCAGGATGGGCCGCCGCCAGCCGCACGCCTCCCACAAGATCGCCTACGGGGTGATCCTCGGCGGCCTGTCCTTCCTCGTGATGGTGCCCGCCACCACCGGCCGCGCCGGCGACTGGAAGATGGCTGCCTGGTGGCTGGTCGTCTCGTACGTACTCCTCGGCCTCGGCGACATCCTGCTGGAGACCACCGGCATGTCCGCGACCACCAAGCTCGCCCCGGCCGCCTTCGCCAGCCAGACGATGGCCCTGTGGTTCCTCTCGCTGGCCCTCGCCAACGGCATCCAGGCGCAGACCGTGAAGCTCTTCGGCGAGATCTCCAACGCGCTGTACTTCGGCGCGAACGGGGCCGTCGCCGTCATCGCGGGCGTCGCGGTGATCGCCGTCGGCCCCTGGCTGCGCCGCACCATGCACCCCGTCCACTGAGGCTGTTGGGATCACGCCATGCAGAACACCCCGCACATCCGCACCGACTTCCCGCACCGCACGTTCCGCGAGGACGTCCGCATCCCCATGGCGGACGGCACCGAGCTGTACGCCCGGATCTGGCGCCCGTACGGCTCCGAGCCCGTACCCGCCCTCCTGGAGTACCTGCCCTACCGGCTCGGCGACTGGACCGCGCCGCGCGACGAGCAGAGACACCCCTGGTACGCGGGGCACGGCTACGCCTCCGTACGGGTCGACGTGCGCGGCCACGGCAACTCGCAGGGCATGCCGGGCGACGAGTACGACGAGCAGGAGCTCGCCGACGGCGTCGCGGTGGTGGAGTGGCTCGCCGCCCAGCCCTGGTGCAGCGGGCGGGTCGGGATGTTCGGCATCTCCTGGGGCGGCTTCAACAGCCTCCAGATCGCCGCCCGCGCCCCCGAGGCGCTCAAGGCGATCATCACGGTCTGCTCGGCGGACGACCGCTACGACAACGACGTGCACTACATGGGCGGCTCCGTGCTCGCCGTCGACATGCACGCCTGGGCCGCCACCATGCTGGCCTTCGTCTCCCGGCCGCCGGACCCCGCCCATGTGGGGGACGCCTGGCGGCAGATGTGGCTGGACCGGCTGGAGACCGTCGCCCCCTTCATCCACACCTGGCTGGCCCACCAGTCGCGCGACGACTACTGGCGGCACGGCAGCGTCAGCGAGGACTACACGGCGATCAATGCGGCCGTGCTCGCGGTCGGCGGCTGGCACGACCCGTACCGGGACACCGTGCTGCGCCTCGTCGAACACCTCTCGGGCGACGGCGGCGCGCCCGTACGCGGCCTGATCGGACCCTGGTCCCACCAGTACCCGGACCGCGGCCTGCCGCCCGGCCCGGCCATCGGCTTCCTCCAGGAGACCCTGCGCTGGTGGGACCACTGGCTCAAGGACGCCGACACCGGGGTCATGGACGACCCGCTGCTACGGGCCTGGATCAGCGAATCCCACCCGCCGGCCACGGTCTACACCGAGCTGCCCGGCCGCTGGGTCGGCGAGGACGCCTGGCCCTCCCCCGCGATCCGCACGACCGCCTACGCGCTCCCCGGCGACGCCCCGGTCGAGGTCGCCTCCCCGCAGCACACGGGCGTGGACGCGGGCCGCTTCTTCCCGTTCGGCAACGACGCGGACCTCCCGCCCGACCAGCGCGAGGAGGACGGCCGCTCGGTCTCCTTCGACTCCGCCCCCCTCACCGACCGCGTCGAGATCCTCGGCCGCCCCCGCGTCCGGCTCCGCCTCACCTCGCAGGCGCGGCGCGGCCAGGTCATCGCACGCATCTGCGACGTGGCCCCGGACGGCTCCTCCACGCTGGTCACCCGAGGCGTCCTCAACCTGGCGTCGAGGCACGGCCGCGACCGCAGCGTGGAATGGGAACCGGGCGCCACGGAAGACGTGGCCTTCGACCTGAACGGCATCGGCCACGCCTTCCCGCCCGGCCACCGCATCCGGCTCTCGCTCTCCTCGGCGTACTGGCCGTGGATCTGGCCCCAGCCGGACGGCGACGGCTGGACGGTGCACCCGTCGCACAGCACGATGGACCTGCCGGTAAGAGACGCGTCGGGGGACGCCGCCAGGCCCTCGATCGCCTTCGAGGAGCCGGAGCAGTCGGAACCGCTGGCAGTCGACTACCCCGATGCGGAATCCCCCCGCCCGGAACGCCGGGTCATCCGCGACGTGGCCACCGCCGACTGGACCCTGGAAGTCGACCCCCGTTACGGCGGCACGCGCGTCTATCCCGACGGCCTCCAGTTCACCGAAGACGCCCTGGAGACCTACCGCATCCGCACCTACGACCCCCTCAGCGCCCGCACCCGCTCCGACTGGCACATCCGCCTGCACCGCCCGGACATCGGCTGGGACGTGAAGGTCGACACGGAATCGGAGATCACGGCGGACGAGACCGACTTCCTCACGTACAACAAGGTGACGTGCCGGGAAGGCGAAAACATCGTCTTCGAACGCGAATGGCGAAACCGTCTGCCCCGCACGGCGGGCTGAGCCCTTCAGACAGGCCAGGCGGCAGCCTGGGCCCCGTCCAACCAGGCGGCGGCCGGGCCCTCCGAGCGGACGGTGAGACCGAACCGCTCGGGGCCGGGCCGCCCGTGCCGGTCCCACCAGCGGAAAGCGCCCTCCACCTCGTCCCAGAGCCGCCGGGGCCCGGCCTGGTACACCTTGGCGCGCTCGGGGCCGTCCCGGAAAACCACGACAGCCCAGGACCGGTCCGTCAGCCCGTAGAACCAGACGGCGCGCCGGCCGTCGCGCTCACGGTCGGCGTTATGGGCGAGGTGCCGCACCCGGAGCCCGATGGCGAACCCGGCGCTCCGGAAGGGGGCTTCCGGCACGTCGGTGAACGAGATCTCCGCGGCATCCATGGCCTCGGGCCCCGGCACGTACGAGTCGTGCCGGGGCCATACGAACCGCTGCGACCGCATCCGCATGAACGCCACGGGGCGCGTGAAAGCTCCGGAGGCGCTCAGCCCGTCACGGTCGACGACAAGCCGGGCGGTGGCCTCGTCCGCGCCGTAGTAGGTCCCCCAGGGCAGCAGGACGATCCCGCCGGGACGGGTCTGCTCAATCCACGCGCCAGGGATCTGACGCACCCCGCAGGTGACGATGACCCGATCGAACGGGGCCAGCTCCGGACACCCCAGGGCCCCGTCCCCGTGCACCACCTCCACGGGCAGCCCGAACCGCTCCAGACCGGCCCGCCCCCGCGCGGCCACCGCCCCGTCGACTTCCACCGTGACGACGTTCGCGGCCCCGAGCCGATACGCCAGCAGCGCGGCGTTCCACCCCGTGCCCGTACCGATCTCCAACACGCGCTGCCCTGGCCGTACATCGAGATCCCGAAGCATCGAGAACACCAGGCTCGGCATGGAGGAGGACGAACTGAACGAGGCTCCCGGCCGGGTCCCCTCATGCGCCCCGTCATCCCACTGCGTGACGATGGGATCGTCCGACGCCGCCCACCGCTCCCAGCCCCCCGGGTCCAGCTCCCTGTCGACCGCGACACTCCGCCCGGTGCCCATGTCATGCGGCCACATCACCCCGGGCAGAAAAGCCGCCCGAGGCACAGCCTCGTAAGCCGAAACCCAATCGGGAGACAGCGCCCCGGAATCCAGAAGCGACCGCTTCAGCTCACCGGAGCCCGTCACTTACGGTGCGTTCCGTCCCCTGGGGGTGTGGAGCCGTCAGGGGTGGGCTCATCAGTCGGCGTCCAAGGCTGCCCGGGATGCCCGTCCCCCTGCTCGTCGTCCCGCCCGTTCCCGCCGCCGCTCACATGGGCGCTCTGTCGCATGTCCACCGCTTCCCCCTCAACTCAACGAGATCAGGGCTCCATCGTGGCCTCAGCCGCCCTCCGGGGGAACACCATTACTACGACGCAACCCGAACGAGCGACTCACGCCGCTACCGCGATCAGGGCGGGGCCGTCGGCCCTGAGCGGAATTCACGCGGGCGGCGTCACAGTTGGGTGCCGCCGCCGTCCACCGTGAGTTCGGCGCCGGTGGTGAATGTCGCGTCGAAGGCGAGGAAAGCGGCGGCGCGTGCGACTTCCTCCGGGATTCCTACGCGTCGCATGGGAATCAGGGCGGCGAATTCCTCTCGCATTGCGTCCACTACCTCGGCGGGCAGGGACTTGTACAGAATTCCCGTATCGATCGGCCCCGGGCTCACCGCGTTGACCCGTACGCCGCGCGGTTGCAGCTCGCGGGCCCAGCTGCGGGCCATCGAGCGGAGGGCCGCCTTGCTCGCCGAGTAGACGCTGTGGTCCGGCAGGCCCAGTTCGTTCGCGATGGAGGTGGTCAGCACCACGCCGCTGCCCTCGGCGAGCAGCGGGAGCAGCCGCTGCAATGTGAAGTAGGGGCCCTTGGTGTTGGCGGTGAAGACGGTGTCGTACATGTCCTCGGTCACCGCGTCGAACGGCGCCTGGCTGCTGACGCCGGAATTCAGGAATACCGCGTCCAGCCGGCCGAACGCCTCCTCTGCTTTCCCGGCCAGGGCATCCCGGTCGGCCTGTGAGGTGGCGTCGCTGCGGACCGCGAGCAGGCCCTCATTCCTCGCCTTTTCCAGTGCGGCTTCCTTGCGCCCCGTGATCATTACCTGAGCGCCCTCGGCCGCCAGCAGGCGTGCGATCGACAGACCTATTCCCTCGCTGCCGCCGGTGACAAGGGCGCGCTTTCCTTCGTACTTTCCCATGCCTCGATGAAATACCGGCCCCGCGAACGGCGTCCAAGACCTGAATGGCAACCCGTCATGCGCGCACCGCATGGAGGTAGGCTCGCAGCGTGCGCGTTCCCGGCTCGGACCTCGATCTTCGGCTCGTCGGCTACTTCACGGCGGTCGCGGAACACGCCAACTTCGGCCGGGCCGCCGCGGTGCTGCACGTCGCGCAGCCGTCCCTGAGCCGCCAGATCCAGCGCCTTGAGGAGCACCTGGGCGTGCGCCTCTTCGACCGCACGCCGCAGGGCAGCCGGCTCACGGAAGCCGGGCGCGCCTTTCTGCCGCAGGCCCAGGCGCTGCTCCAGGCCGCGCACCGGGCCGAGCTCACCGCGCGCGACGCCGGCGCCCCGCGCGAGTTCACCATCGGGTACGTCGAGGACCTGGTCATCACGCACGCCGTGCGGCGGCTGCGGCAGCAGCACCCCGCGGCCCGCATCCGCACGCGTTACCTGGAGTGGAACGACGCCCGCGCCCTGACCGACCGCCGCGTGGACGCCCTGGTCGCCCGCGCCCCGCTGCCCTTCCCCACCGACCGCCTGCGCCTCGCCGAGCTGTGGTCCGAGCCGCGGGTCCTGGTCGTCCCCGCGGACCACCGCCTGGCGGGCCGGGGATCGGTGACCGTCGACGACCTCGGCGAAGAGGTCTTCCCCCAGTGCCCGAACGCCGTCCCGCAGTGGAGCGACTTCGCCCGCCTGGAGCCCCGGCCGGACGGGGCCCCGGCGCGCAGCGCTCCGATCGACTACGAGGCGTTCGAGGACAAACTCGACCTGGCCGCCGAGGGCCGGATGGTGCTGATTCTGGCCGCCGGCGACCGGCGGCCCCAACTGCGCCCCGGCCTGACCACCGTGCCCATCGAGGGCATCGACCCGATCCGCGTCGTCCTGGCGACCCGCGCCGCCGACACCAATCCCCTGATCGGGGATTTCCTGAGCACCTGGCCGTCCGGCGGTGCCGCTCCCCGCAGTCGCTGAGCGGCCCGCCCCGCCCCTACCGGCCCCCCGGCCCCGTCACAGCCCGAGCCGGCTAACCGTGCCGCTCAGCGGCGAAATCCACGAACGCGGCCCACGCGGCAGGGGCCAGGACGAGCACTGGCCCGTGTGGAACCTTGCTGTCCCGGACAGCTACAACGCCGTACGTCGCCACAGCGGAAGGCGACCACTCGACGCAGTTGCCGCCGTCTTGGTTGCTGTAGCTCGACTTGACCCATTGGACGTGCGGGATCAGAGTCACGTTTCCTCCATGAGCTCGCGGATCATACGTGCGGACGCCTCAGGGGAGAGAGCTGCGGCGGTGACGACATCGTATGACCGGGAGAGGTGCCTGACCGCTGCTGATTCACTGATGATCGCACCGGACTTGATGCCCTCCGTATAGACCACCGTTGCCCCATCCGTGCCGGTGAGAATCGACATGGAGCCGTCCACGAGGCCGTGCGTCTCCGCGGTGAACGGCAGCACCTGCAAGACATTGGTGTGCTGGGCACCGGCTGCCAGCAGGGACGCCAACTGATCGCGCATCACGGCGCGTCCGCCGATGTTTCGCCTGATGACCGACTCGCACATGATGGCCGAGAAGTCCGGTGGCGAGCTCCCCCGCAACACGTCCTGCCGCGCCAGTCGGGCGCCCACCTTCAGCGCCAGTTCTTGATCACTCGCCCTTGGAGCGCCGGCCCTGAACAGGGCGTGGGCGTACCCCGCCGTCTGGAGGAGCCCCGGTACAACTGTCGGCGACCATTCGGCGATGGCAACGGCTTTGGGCTCGGCTTCCATGCGCTGCCTGTACTGCACCGGGAAGGCGTCCGCGCGAATCTCGTCGTACAGCCGCTTGAACGTGCCATCCGTCCCGAAGATTTCATCCAGCAAGGCCGGCAGACCGCTGGGAATCGGCGGCACCGCCCGTTCAATACGCGAGATGGCGGACTTCGACATGCGCGTCCTGCGCGCCAAGTCGCTCTGCGTCATCCGGCACTCCGGCCACAGCTCGCGGTGTTCGCGTACGGCGTCACCGAATCGCTCCCTCGGTGTACGGCCGTCAACTTCACGTTCCTCAGCCATAAGCGCGCCCCTTGACCAACCGTCTGAGACTTCAGCTGCGCATTTCTGTCTGCACAGCTCAGAGACTCGTGCATATGCCGCCGCAGCCAGACCGCAGGTTGGACGACGAAGCTCTTCCCACCCTATCCAGCCTCATCGCAGTCTGAGTCCACTCACTTACGGAGAGTGGGCAGGAGAATTCGCGATGCCCCACCCGTCCCAGGAAAAACACCCACCAACCAACGGTGCAGCCGTAGTTGAGTGCTCCCACAGCACCGGAGGCTGCTACGGCATGGCGTCTGTGAGCTGGCCACACCAGTACGTGAATACGAAGGACGCGGCGCTGCATGGACGGCGCGGGCTGATGCGGCTCAGGTGGTTGTGCTCATGAGGAGTACTGCGCGGGCGCAATTGGCCTGGCTCATCGCGGAGATGGGAGTGGACGGAGTCCTCCTCCTTCTCAAAGGCGTACGCGGCGACGTGCCCAAAAAAGCGGCGGGCGGCGATCCGCGCATCCCGTTCGGTTCTCCCGCCTACCCGCCCTGCCAGTGCGCGCAGCACCGGGCCGGGGAAGGTCGGCCGGACTCGTCCGTGCGCCTGAGCGTTCATGACGTGCCGCCGCCCCGCCCGCCCGGGCCAGTCGGTGCACCACCCGCCAACGCCCCCGACGAACCCTGAAGCCCCTGAGCGCCACGAGGAGGTGGAACCACTCAACCGGCGGTGTGAGGGCGTGGCCGGGCCGGAGCGGGCCCCCGCCCAGCCCTGGCCCTACCTCCCCGCCACCGCCCGCGCCACCCGCGGCGACGCGTACTCCGTCCCGCATACGAATCGCATCACCGGGCCGAAGCTCGCCGCCGCCGGGAGGCCCGTGAAGTGCAGGCCCGGTATCGAGGAGCCGTAGCCGGCGTCCAGGCGGGGGCCGCCCGCGGAGACCGCCAGGCGGGCGCGGAGGCCGTGTCCGAGGAAGCCCAGGGCGGCCAGGTCCACGCGGTAGCCCGTGGCGGCCAGGACGTGGTCGGCGGTCAGTTCGGACGTGAGGCCGCCGGCGCCGACGAGGGTCAGGACCGGGCGGCCGTCCGCGACCCGCGCCCGTACGACCCGCTTGCCCTCGGTGACCTGCACCCGGCCGATGAAGCGGTCCCGCAGCCACCACGCGCCGAGCGGCCCCAGCACCCGCTTGACCAGGAACTTCCGCGTCGGCGGCGGAAGGTGGCGGAAGCCTTCGGCGTAGTACGACAGGGCGTACAGCGACCAGGCGCGGCCGAACGGCGTCTCCGGGCGCAGCGGCGGCTGGCCGTCCGGGGCCGTGCCGAACCGCACCGCGCCCCGGCCGCGCGCCACCACCCGCACCGACGCGGCCCCGGCGTCGGCGAGCAGCACGGCGCTCTCCAGCGCCGACTGGCCGGCCCCGACCACGACGACATGGGCCCCGGCGAACCGGGACAGGTCGCGGTGCTGGGAGCTGTGCGAGAGCAGGCCGGTCGCGGAGGGTCCGTCCGGCGCGGCGGGGGCCAGCTCGGGCGGCAGGTACGCGAGCCCGGACAGCCCGGTGGCCACGACCACGGCGCGCGCCGTGAACTGTTCTCCGGAGTCGAGCTTCAGCTCGAAACCGGAGCCTTGGGCACCGCCGGGTCGGTCCTTCGCCCGCCGGTCGACGGACACCACCCGCACCTGCTCCAACTCCGGCACCAGCCGTTTCTGGAACCACTCCCCGTACCGGGCGAAGGTCTCGACGGGGATGATGTCCCAGTCCGACTCGTACCGCCGTTCCCCCGCCTCCTGGCAGTAGTCGAGCAGCGTATGGCCCGGCTGCGGAGCGTCGATGTTCGAGGCGGCCGGCGTCGATTTGAGCAGCATCCCGGCGGGCATGTGCTCCCGCCAGCTCACCATCGGCGCGCCGAACACGCGGACGGGCACTCCGCGCGCCCGCAGATGGGCGGCGGTCGAGAGACCGTACGGACCGGCCCCGATGACTGCTACCGGATGTGTCACGAGTCCCCTCCCCAGGGCATTACTCAGCGATGGCGCGGCGGCGCGAGCGACGCGTGCGCCACAGTTGCAGCAGGTGCCGCGCGCCCGGCCGGACGAAGCGGACGAGCATCGTGAAGAACGGCTTCATGTCGTCGCGAGCGATCCAGGCCAGCTCCGTGGAGCTGGCCCGCGCGGGCGCGTGCGGCGTGGTGTACCCGCTGCGGCGGTACGCGGCGTACGCGGGCAGGTCGATGTTCTCGACGATGAAGCGGCGCCCCGCGAGCTGCTCGCCCTCGGGGACCTTGCGGCCGGTGAGGTCGAGGTGCTGGGCGCGTACGACGTCGATCCCCCACTCGTTCTCGAACAGCCGGAACTGGGCGCCCATCCGGGGGTTGAAGTCCAGCAGCTTGTACAGGCCGTCGCGCCGGTCGTACCGCCAGTCGAGGTCGACGATCCCGGAGAAGCCGATCCGCTTGATGAACTGCGCGGTCATCTCGGCGAGTTCGGGGTTGTCGACGACGTACGCGTTGGCCGTCATCCCGGCGTGCGGCGGCCAGGAGCGGACCTTGACGCCCGTGAACATGGAGAGCGCGGTGGACTCCGCGTCGAAGTAGGCGTGGACGATCCAGTCCTCGGCCTCCTCGCGCGGCAGGTACTCCTGGATGATCACGCCGGGCCGCGGGCCCCATTCCCGCGCCAGTTGCAGCAGTTCGCGGGGGCCGGAGATACGCGTCGTGCCGTGCACGACCGGCTTGCGGCGCCGCTCGAACGCCTCGCGGTTCTTGGCGACCACGGGAAAGCGCGCGGCGGCCGCGAACCGCGCGATCTCCTCGTACGAGTCGGGGAACGCGGCGGCTGGGGAGGGCACGCCGTGCTCCACGCAGAGCTGGTGCAGGCCCTGCTTGCTGGCGAGGCGGCGGGGTAACTCCGGCTCCACGCGAGGGAAGAGGAAGCGCTCGCGGAGCGCGTCCGCCTGCTCGGCGATCAGCACGGCCGCCTCCTCGTCGGTGGGGATCAGCAGCGTCGGCCGGCCGATCCGGCGGCCGATCCCCAGCAGCCCCTCGACGAGGCGCTCGGGGCGCTCGGTGCCGGTCGTCGGCCAGACGAAGCCGCGGCTGAGGTAGCGGGAGGCGGCTGCGGGGGTCCAGCGGTCCTCCGTGACGGCGAACATGGGGACGCCGAGCCGGCCGAGGCTGCGGATCGCGCCGACCCCGCCGTGGTGCAGCGGGTAGTCGCCGAACTTCACGATCAATCCGGGAACGGACCGGTCCGCCGCGATGGGCGTGCTTCTGCTCGCCACCAGCTCCCCCTCGGCCACCGCAGCGCAGCGGCCCCCCCACTGTGCGTGACCCGACTTGGAACGCTACTTCGGAATCATCCGTTCCAGCAAGGCGTTTCGGGACATTGCGAACGCTTTAAGGATCGTCTCAAGGCCGCGCCGCGGGCCGCTTCCGGATCACTCGGAAAGACCCTTCGGCGGCCGGTGCGAGGGTCGGCCGGAATGGTCCCCACCGGGGCGGCTGCGACCGGTTGCCCCGCGGGCGACAGGCCGTAATCTGGTCCGAGCCAATCGGCGACGAGGAAGGCGAGGCAGCACCCCATGCCCCAGCAAGACCCCTTCGGTCCGGACACCCTCCCGTACGGCGTGTTCACCACCGCCGACGCCCCCGAACAGCGGCGGATCGGCGTCCGTTACGGCGAGCGCGTACTGGACGCCGGCGCGATCGCCACCGTACGCGGCTCCGCCCACGCCGAGCTGCTGGTCGCCCCCGACCTGGGCCCGCTGCTGGCCGCGGGCCGCCCCGTCTGGCAGGCGGTACGGGCCGAGGTACGCGACTGGATCAGCGAGGAACCGTTCCTCCTGCCGCTGGCCGACGTCACCCTCCACCTCCCCTTCGAGGTGGCCGACTACGTCGACTTCTACGCGAGCGAGCACCACGCCACCAACGTCGGCCGGATCTTCCGCCCCGACGGCGACGCGCTCACCCCGAACTGGAAGCACCTGCCCATCGGCTACCACGGCCGCGCGGGCACCGTCGTCGTCACCGGCACCGAGGTCGTACGCCCCAGCGGCCAGCGCAAGACCCCCGCCGACGACGCCCCGACCTTCGGGCCGTCCCGCCGCCTGGACATCGAGGCCGAGGTCGGCTTCGTCGTCGGAACCCCCTCCTCCGCCCCCGTGCCGCTGGACGGCTTCCGCGACCACGTCTTCGGCGTCTGCCTCGTCAACGACTGGTCCGCGCGCGACCTCCAGGCGTGGGAGTACGTGCCGCTCGGCCCGTTCCTCGGCAAGTCCTTCGCGACCTCCGTCTCCGCCTGGATCACCCCACTCGACGCCTTCGACGACGCCCGTACGGCCCCGCCGGAGCGCACCCACCCCCTCCTCCCCTACCTCGACGACTCGGCCGCCGAGCCCGCCGGGCTCGACATCCGCATCGACGTCGCCCTCAACGGCGAGCCGCTCACCTCCCCACCCTTCTCCACCATGTACTGGACGGCCGCGCAGCAGCTCGCGCACATGACGGTCAACGGCGCGACGCTGCGCACCGGCGACCTCTTCGCCTCCGGCACGGTCAGCGGCCCCGAGGAGCACCAGCTCGGCTGCCTCCTCGAACTCACCAAGGGGAAGGGCCCGTTCCTCCAGGACGGCGACGAGGTCACCATCACCGCCTGGGCCCCGGGACCGGACGGCTCGCGCATCGGACTCGGCGAGGTCACCGGCCGCATCGCCCCCGCGGCCCCGGCAGCGGACACCGCCACGGACGCCGGCGCGCCATGACGTTCGCCGCGCCCGACCTCACGCTCCCCGAGGAACTGCTGCTCCTCGCCCACCACCCCACCGCGGGGCGGCGGCTGTGCCGGTCGCGGTTCCTCCAGTACGGCGTGGCCGGCGCCGTACTCGCCGAACTCCAGCTCTCCGGGCACATCGTGGAGCAGGGCGGCCGCATCACGGTGGTCAAGCCGCTGCGGCCCGAGGACCCGCTGCTGGCCGCCGCGATGGCCACCCTGCCCGCGCCGGGCAAGGGCCGCGGCGACCGCGGCCCCCGCCCCCGCGGCTGGGTGCGCCGCTCGGGCCGGCACCTCCAGGGGCCGTGGCTGGCGCGGCTGGTGGAGCGCGGCGCGCTGCGGCCGGAGGAGCGCCGCTTCCTCGGCCTGATCCGCTACCGCCTCTACCCCGCGGGCAGCGTCGACTGGACCACCCCGGCCCGGCACCGCTTCGAGGCGGCGCTGCGCGCCGGCTTCCCCGGCCAGCGCGCCCGCGCCCTGGGCTCGCTGGCCACCGCCACGGGCGTCACCAGCCATCTCGTACCGGGCTTCGCCGCCCGCCACCTGCGGCGTTCCGCGCGCCGCCTGGTACGGGAGGAGTGGCCGGCGCTCGCCGTGCACCGCAATGTGCAGCGGGACAAGTCCGCGGAATCCAGCGGCTGACCGCCCTCGGGCACCGGGCCCCGTACACACGCCGCCGCCCGCCCCCTCCTGATCTCCGAGGGGGCGGGCGGCGGCCGTGATCCGGAAGAGCGCTACCTGATGAACGTCCCCGCCTGTCCCGCGAGGTCCAGGAAGTACTGCGGCGCGACGCCCAGCCCGATGGTGACGACCACGCCCACCGCGATGGCCGCCGACGTCAGCGCGCTCGGCACCGCCACCGTCGGCCCCTCCGGCGTCGGCTCGCTGAAGAACATCAGCACGATCACCCGGATGTAGAAGAACGCCGCGATCGCCGAGGACAGCACGCCGACGACGACCAGCGCGCCCGCGCCGCCCTCCGCCGCCGCCTTGAAGACCGCGAACTTCCCCGCGAAGCCGCTGGTCAGCGGGATGCCCGCGAAGGCCAGCAGGAAGACCGCGAAGACCGCCGCGACCAGCGGCGAACGCCGCCCCAGCCCGGCCCACTTGGCCAGCGCCGTCGCCTCGCCGCCCGCGTCCCGCACCAGGGTGACGACCGCGAAGGCCCCGAGCGTCACGAAGGAGTACGCGGCCAGGTAGAAGAGGACGGAGGAGACGCCGTCCGGGGTGACCGCGATGACGCCCGCGAGGATGAAGCCCGCGTGCGCGATGGACGAGTACGCCAGCAGCCGCTTCACGTCGGTCTGGGTGACCGCGACGATCGCGCCGATCAGCATCGTGACGATCGCGACGCCCCACATCACCGGCCGCCAGTCCCAGCGCAGCCCCGGCAGCACCACATACAGCAGCCGCAGCAGCGCGCCGAAGCCCGCGACCTTGGTGGCCGCCGCCATGAACCCGGTGACCGGCGTGGGCGCGCCCTGGTACACGTCCGGGGTCCACATATGGAACGGCACCGCGCCCACCTTGAACAGCAGCCCCATCAGCACCATCGCGCCGCCGATCAGCAGCAGCGCGTCATTGCCCATGGTCCCGGCCAGCGCCGGGTCCACCGTCTTGACCGTGCCGTCGACGACGTCGGCGATCCCGGAGTACGTGACCGTGCCCGCGTACCCGTACAGCAGCGCCACCCCGAAGAGCAGGAACGCCGACGAGAACGCGCCCAGCAGGAAGTACTTGACGGCCGACTCCTGCGAGAGCAGCCGCTGCCGGCGGGCCAGCGCGCACAGCACGTACAGCGGGAGGGAGAAGACCTCCAGCGCGATGAAGAGCGTCAGCAGGTCGTTGGCGGCGGGGAAGACGAGCATGCCCGCCACCGCGAAGAGCACGATCGGGAAGACCTCGGTGGTGGTGAACCCGGCCTTCACGGCCGCCTGCTCGGACTCGCTGCCCGGCACGGACGCGGCCTGCGCGGCGAAGGAGTCCACCCGGTTGCCGTGCGCCGCCGGGTCGAGCCGCCGCTCGGCGAAGGTGAAGACGGCGACCAGCGAGACCAGCAGGATCGTGCCCTGGAGGAAGAGCGCGGGGCCGTCGACGGCGATGGCGCCCATCGCCGCGATATGCGCCTTGTCGGTGCCGTATCCCCCGGCGGCGAGGCCGATGACGGCGGCGAAGGCCGCCGCCAACCCCACGACAGTGAGCATGAGTTGGGCGTAGTAGCGGCTGCGGCGCGGCAGGAACGCCTCGACCAGCACGCCCAGCACCGCCGCGCCCAGCACGATCAGCGTCGGCGACAGCTGCCCGTACTCGATATGGGGCGCGGGGATCTTGTCCTCCACGCCGGCCGCCATTGTCCACAGGGTGTGGACAGTTGCCACGTCAGTCACTTCGCGGCCTCCGCCTCTTCATGGGACGCGTCCTTGTCGGTCGCGGCCCGGACCGGCACATCGGGCTTGGGATCGGTCTTGTCCACCTGGCTCATCGTGTGCTTCACCGCCGGGTTCACGATCTCGGTGAGCGGCTTCGGATAGACCCCGAGGAAGACCAGCAGCGCGATCAGCGGCACGACGACGACCAGTTCACGGACCTTGAGGTCCGGCATGGCCCGCACCTCGGCCTTCACCGGCCCCGTCATCGTGCGCTGATAGAGCACCAGGACGTACAGCGCGGCGAGCACGATGCCGACCGTCGCGATGATCCCGAGCGCCGGATACCGGCTGAACGTGCCGACCAGGACCAGGAATTCGCTGACGAACGGCGCCAGCCCCGGCAGCGACAGGGTGGCGAGCCCGCCGATCAGGAAGGTGCCGGCGAGCACCGGGGCGACCTTCTGCACCCCGCCGTAGTCGGCGATGAGCCGCGACCCGCGCCGCGAGATCAGGAACCCGGCCACCAGCATCAGCGCCGCCGTGGAGATGCCGTGGTTGACCATGTAGAGCGTCGCGCCGCTCTGGCCCTGGGTGGTCATCGCGAAGATGCCCAGGATGATGAAGCCGAAGTGCGAGATCGAGGCGTACGCGACCAGCCGCTTGATGTCCCGCTGGGCGACGGCGAGCAGCGCCCCGTACAGGATGCTGACCACCGCCAGCACCATGATCACCGGGGTCGCCCACTTCGACGCCTCCGGGAAGAGCTGGATGCAGAAGCGGAGCATCGCGAACGTGCCGACCTTGTCGACGACCGCGGTGATCAGCACGGCGACGGGCGCGGTGGACTCGCCCATCGCGTTCGGCAGCCAGGTGTGCAGCGGCCACAGCGGGGCCTTCACCGCGAAGGCGAAGAAGAACCCCAGGAACAGCAGGCGCTCCGTGCTCGCCGCCATGTCCAGCTTGCCGGCCGCCCGCGCCTGGATGATCTCCTGGAGGGAGAACGTGCCGTCGCCCGTCTGGTGCGCGGTGACCACATACAGCCCGATCACCGCGGCCAGCATGATCAACCCGCCGGCCAGGTTGTAGAGCAGGAACTTCACCGCGGCGTTCGATCGCTGGGCGGCCGTCCGCTCCTCCCCGTGCTCCCCGGCCCGGTCGCCGAAGCCGCCGATGAGGAAGTACATCGGGATCAGCATGGCTTCGAAGAAGATGTAGAACAGGAAGACGTCGGTGGCCTCGAAGGAGATCACCACCATCGCCTCGACCATCAGGATCAGCGCGAAGAACCCCTGGGTCGGCCGCCAGCGGCGGTTGGGCCGCTCCTCCTCCAGAGGGTCGGCGTCATGCCACCCCGCCAGGATCACGAAGGGGATCAGCAGGGCGGTCAGCGCGATGAGCACCACCGCGATGCCGTCCACGCCGAGTTCGTACCGCACCCCGAAGTCCTTGATCCAGGCGTGCGACTCGGTGAGCTGGAACGGGCCGGACGCGTCGGGGTCGAAGCGCACCAGCTGGACGGCGGCGAGCGCCAGCGTCACGAGCGAGAAGAGCAGGGCGAGCCACTTGGCGACCGTGCGCTGCGCGGCCGGGACCGCGGCGGTCGCCACCGCGCCGAGCGCGGGCACCGCGGCCGTGACTGTCAGCAGAGGAAATGACATCGATCAGACCGCCCTCATCAGCAGGGTCGCGGCGATGAGGACCGCCGCGCCGCCGAACATCGAGACCGCGTACGAGCGGGCGTAGCCGTTCTGGAACCTGCGCAGCCGCCCGGAGAGGCCGCCGACCGAGGCCGCCGTGCCGTTCACCGCCCCGTCGACCACGGAGTCGTCGATGCGGACGAGGCCGCGGGTCAGCTGCTCGCCGCCCCGGACGAGCACGACGTGGTTGAAGTCGTCCTGGAGCAGGTCGCGCCGGGCCGCCCGGGTCAGCAGCGAGCCGCGCGGCGCGACGGCGGGCACCGGCCGGCGCCCGTACTGGGACCAGGCGATCGCGACGCCGACGACCAGCACGACCATCGTGGAGATGGTGACGGTCAGGGCGCTGACGGGCGAGTGCCCCTCGGCGTGCCCGGTGACCGGCTCCAGCCACTTCAGGAAGGTGTCGTTGATGCTGAAGACCGCGCCGGCGCCGAGCGAGCCGAGGGCGAGGATGATCATCGGGATGGTCATCGTCTTGGGCGACTCGTGCGGGTGCGGTTCGTTGCCGTCCGCGTCGGGGACCCAGCGCTTCTCGCCGAAGAACGTCATCAGCATCACGCGCGTCATGTAGTACGCGGTGATGGCCGCGCCCAGCAGCGCCGCGCCGCCCAGGATCCACCCCTCGGTCCCGCCCTTGGCGAACGCCGCCTCGATGATCTTGTCCTTGGAGAAGAAGCCGGACAGCCCGGGGAAGCCGATGATCGCCAGATAGCCGAGCCCGAAGGTGACGAAGGTGACCGGCATGTACTTCCGCAGGCCGCCGTACTTCCTCATGTCCACCTCGTCGTTCATGCCGTGCATGACCGAACCGGCCCCGAGGAAGAGCCCGGCCTTGAAGAAGCCGTGCGTCACCAGGTGCATGATCGCGAAGACGTAGCCGATCGGGCCGAGCCCGGCGGCCAGGATCATGTAGCCGATCTGCGACATCGTCGACCCGGCCAGGGCCTTCTTGATGTCGTCCTTCGCGCAACCGACGATGGCGCCGAAGAGCAGCGTCACCGCGCCGACCGTGACCACGGCCGTCTGCGCGTCCGGCGCGGCGTTGAAGATCGCGCCGGACCGGGTGATCAGATACACGCCGGCCGTCACCATCGTCGCCGCGTGGATCAGGGCCGATACCGGGGTCGGGCCCTCCATCGCGTCGCCGAGCCAGCTCTGCAGCGGCACCTGCGCGGACTTGCCGCACGCGGCGAGCAGCAGCATCAGCCCGATCGCCGTCAGCTTGCCCTGGCTCGCGTCCCCGGCCGTGGCGAGCACCGGCCCGAACGCGAACGTCCCGAACGTCGTGAACATCAGCATGATCGCGATCGACAGCCCCATGTCGCCGACGCGGTTGACGATGAACGCCTTCTTCGCGGCCGTGGCGGCGCTGGGCCTGTCCTGCCAGAACCCGATCAGGAGGTACGAGGCGAGGCCCACGCCCTCCCAGCCCACGTACAGCAGCAGGTAGTTGTCGGCGATCACCAGCAGCACCATCGCCGCCAGGAACAGGTTCAGATATCCGAAGAAGCGCCGCCGCCGCTCGTCGTGCTCCATATAGCCGACCGAGTAGAGGTGGATCAGCGTGCCGACACCCGTGATCAGCAGGACGAAGGTCATCGACAGCTGGTCGAGCTGGAAGGCCACGTCGGCGCGGAAGGCGCCGACCGGCACCCAGCTGAACAGGTGCGAGTGCAGGGCGCGGTGCTCCCCGCTCCTGCCGAGCATGTCGGCGAAGAGCACCGCGCCGATGACGAAGGACGCCGCGGCGAGGAGCGTGCCGAGCCAGTGCCCGACACGGTCCAGCCGCTTGCCGCCGCACAACAGCACGGCGGCGCCCAGCAGCGGGGCCGCGACGAGCAATCCGATGAGGTTCTCCACGTCAGCGTCCCCTTACAGCTTCAGCAGGCTGGCGTCGTCGACCGAGGCCGAGTGGCGGGAGCGGAAGATCGTCACGATGATGGCGAGGCCCACCACGACCTCGGCAGCGGCCACGACCATCGTGAAGAAGGCGATGATCTGGCCGTCGAGATTGCCGTGCAGCCGGGAGAAGGCGACGAACGCCAGGTTGCAGGCGTTCAGCATCAGCTCGACGCACATGAAGACGACGATCGCGTTCCGCCGGATCAGGACTCCGGCGGCGCCGATGGTGAACAACAGGGCGGCCAGATAGAGGTAGTTGACGGGGTTCATTTCTTGGCCTCCTCCTCGGTGCGCTCCAGCCAGTCCTGCGAGCGCTGCTCCAGCGCCTTCAGCTCGCCGAGCGCCTCGCCCGAGACGTCCCGGATCTGGCCGCGGGCCCGCAGCGTCGGGTTGACGGTCAGCTCGGACGGCGTGCCGTCGGGCAGCAGCCCCGGGATGTCCACCGCGTTGTGCCGGGCGTAGACGCCGGGGGCGGGCAGCGGCGGGAGCTGCTTGCCGCCGCGCACCCGCGCCTCGGCCAGCTCGCGCTGGGTGGCCGCCCGCTCGGTGCGCTCGCGGTGCGTGAGCACCATCGCGCCGACCGCCGCGGTGATCAGCAGCGCGCCGGTGATCTCGAAGGCGAAGACGTACTTGGTGAAGATGAGGGCCGCCAGCCCCTGTACGTTGCCGCCGGAGTTGGCCTTGCCGAGCCCGTTGAAGTGCTTCAGGGAGGCGTTGCCGATGCCCGCGATGAGCAGGATGCCGAAGCCGAGGCCGCAGGCCGCCGCGAGCCACCGCTGGCCCTTGATCGTCTCCTTCAGGGAGTCGGCCGCGGTGACGCCGACCAGCATGACGACGAAGAGGAAGAGCATCATGATCGCGCCGGTGTAGACGACGACCTGGACGATGCCGAGGAAGTACGCGCCGTTGGCGAGGTAGAAGACCGCCAGGATGATCATCGTGCCCGCCAGGCACAGCGCGCTGTGGACGGCCCTGCGCAGCAGGATCGTGCCCAGCGCGCCGAGCACGGCGACCGTGCCGAGCACCCAGAACTGGACCGCCTCGCCCGTGGAGGTCGCGGACGCGGCGGCGGCGAGCTGGCTCATGCCCGCACCTCCTCGTCCGCCGCGGCGTCCGCCGGCCCCGAAGTGCCCGCCGGTTCGGCCGACTCGCCCTTGGAGAGCGCCACTTGGCGCACGGTGCCGGGCGCGGCCTCCGTGACCAGCCCCCGGTAGTAGTCCTGCTCGTCCGTGCCCGGGAAGATCGAGTGCGGCGAGTCGACCATGCCCTCCTCCAGGCCCGCGAGCAGCTCCTCCTTGGTGTAGATCAGCGATGTGCGGCTGGTGTTGGCCAGCTCGTACTCATTGGTCATGGTCAGCGCCCGCGTCGGGCACGCCTCGACGCACAGCCCGCACAGGATGCAGCGCAGGTAGTTGATCTGGTAGACGCGGCCGTACCGCTCGCCCGGGGAGTACCGCTCCTCCTCGGTGTTCTCCGCGCCCTCCACATAGATGGCGTCGGCCGGGCAGGCCCACGCGCACAGCTCGCAGCCGATGCACTTCTCCAGCCCGTCCGGGTGCCGGTTGAGCTGGTGACGGCCGTGGAAGCGGGGGGCCGTGGGCTTCTTCTGCTCGGGGTACTGCTCGGTGAGCCGCTTCTTGAACATGGCCTTGAAGGTCACGCCGAAGCCGGCCACGGGGTTCTGGAACTCAGACACCACCAGCCTCCTTTCCGTCACTGTCAGTATCGACCCCACCACTGACAATCAGCTCGCGCTCGCGGCGCGGCCGTCGCCGGGGCACGGGCGGCAGGCTCTGTCCGGGCAGCGGCGGCACGGGGAATCCGCCCGCCATCGGGTCGAAGGCGGGCTCTGCGGCCTCCTCCTTCGCGCCGCGCCGGTCCCGGAAGATGTCGGCGACGAACGACAGCAGCAGGATCACCAGGACCGCGCCGCCGACGTAGAGCACCACGTCCTGGAAGCCGTAGTTCTCGTTGCGCAGCGCCCGTACGGTCGCGACCAGCATCAGCCAGACCATCGAGACCGGGATGAGGACCTTCCAGCCCAGCTTCATGAACTGGTCGTAGCGCAGCCGCGGCAGCGTGCCGCGCAGCCAGATGAAGAAGAAGAGCAGCAGCTGGAGCTTGATGACGAACCAGAGCATCGGCCACCAGCCGTGGTTCGCGCCCTCCCAGAACGCCGAGATCGGGTACGGGGCCCGCCAGCCGCCCAGGAAGAGGGTGACCGCGACCGCCGAGACCGTGACCATGTTGACGTACTCGGCCAGCATGAACATCGCGAACTTGATGGACGAGTACTCGGTGTTGAAGCCGCCGACCAGGTCGCCCTCGGACTCCGGCAGGTCGAACGGCGCCCGGTTGGTCTCGCCGACCATCGCCACGATGTAGATGAGGAAGGAGACCGGCAGCAGCAGCGCGAACCACCGGTCGTGCTGCGACTCGACGATCGAGGACGTCGACATCGACCCCGAGTAGAGGAAGACGGCGGCGAAGGAGACGCCCATCGCGATCTCGTACGAGATCATCTGCGCGCACGAGCGCAACCCGCCGAGCAGCGGATACGTCGACCCGGACGACCAGCCCGCCAGCACGATGCCGTAGATGCCGACGGAGGCGGTGGCGAGGATGTAGAGGACGCCGATCGGCAGGTCGGTAAGTTGCATCGTGGTGCGCTGGCCGAAGATCGAGACCTCGTTGCCGGACGGGCCGAACGGGATCACCGCGATCGCCATGAAGGCCGGCACGGCCGCGACGATCGGCGCGAGGATGTACACCGCCTTGTCCGCGCGCTTGACGACCACGTCCTCCTTCAGCATCAGCTTGATGCCGTCGGCGAGGGACTGGAGCATCCCCCAGGGGCCGTGCCGGTTGGGGCCGATGCGCAGCTGCATCCACGCGACGACCTTGCGCTCCCAGACGATCGAGAAGAGCACGGTGAGCATCACGAAGGCGAAGCAGAAGACCGCCTTGACGACGACGAGCCACCATGTGTCGCGGCCGAACACGGAGAGGTTCTCCGCGGCGAGCGAGCCGGCGAGGGAGTTCATGCCGTCACCTCCGCTTCAGGGGCGTCCGGCGCGGGCGCGCCGACCTTCACCAACTGGCCGGGCACCGCGCCCAGATCCGCGTGGACGCCGCCGCCCACGGAGTTCAGCGGCAGCCATACGACCCGGTCCGGCATGTCCGTGACGCGCAGCGGCAGCCGCACCGACCCGGCCGGGCCGGACACCGCCAGCTCCGCGCCGTCCGCGACCCCCGCCTCCGCGGCGGTGGCCGCCGACAGCAGCGCCACGGCCGCGTGCCGGGTGCCGGCCAGCGCCTCGTCGCCGTCCTGGAGCCGCCCCTGGTCGAGCAGCAGCCGGTGACCGGCGAGCACCGCCTCGCCGGGCTCCGGCCGGGGCAGCGGCCGGGCCGCCTCCTGCGGCTCCGCCGCGTGCGCCCCCTCCCACGGCCCGAGCCGGTCCAGCTCGGCCCGTACGGCCCGTACGTCCGGCAGCGCGAAGTGCACGTCCATGGCGTCGGCCAGCATGTGCAGCACCCGCGCGTCCGGCAGCAGATGACGGCGCGCCATCTGGTCGGGTTTGAGCGCGGCTTCGAAGGGGCGGGCCCGGCCTTCCCAGTCGAGGAACGTCCCGGACTTCTCGGGCGCCGCCGCGACGGGCAGCACCACGTCCGCCCGCTCGGTCACCGCCGAGGGCCGCTGCTCCAGGCTCACCAGGAACCCGATCTCCTCCAGCGCCCGTTCGGCCCGCGCCGGGTCGGGCAGGTCGCGCACCTCGACCCCGGCGACGAGCAGCGCGCCCAGCTCGCCGGTGGCCGCGGCCGCGGCTTCGATGATCTGCCCCGTGTCGCGCCCCGGGCTGCGCGGCAGTTGCGCCACGCCCCACACGGCGGCGGTCTCCTCGCGGGCCCGCGGGTCGGTGGCCGGCCGCCCGCCGGGCAGCAGCCCCGGCAGCGCGCCCGCCTCGACGGCTCCCCGCTCCCCGGCCCGGCGCGGAATCCACACCAGGTGCGCGCCGGTCGCGGCGGCGGTCCGTACGGCCGCGGTGAGCGCGCCCGGCACCGCGGCCAGCCGCTCGCCGACGATGATCACCGCGTCGTCGGCGCGCAGCGCGTCGTACGCCTCCCGGCCGCCGCCGCTCACCTCCGTGCCGGACGTCAGCGCGTTCAGCCACTCCGTCTCGGTGCCGGGCGCGGCCGGCAGCAGCGTGCCGCCCGCCTTCAGAAGCCCCCGGCTCGCGTGGGTGGCCAGCGCGAACGTCCGCTGGCCGCGGTTGCGGTGCGCCTTGCGCAGCCGCAGGAAGACGCCGGGCGCCTCCTCCTCGGCCTCGAACCCGGCGAGCAGCACCGCCGGCGCCTTCTCCAGCGCCGCGTAGTCGATGCCGCTGCCGTCCAGGTCGCGGCCGCGCCCCGCGACCCGCGCCGCGAGGAAGTCGGCCTCCTCCGCGCTGTGCACGCGGGCCCGGAAGTCGATGTCGTTGGTGTCCAGGGCGACGCGCGCGAACTTGGCGTAGGCGTACGCGTCCTCGACGGTCAGCCGGCCGCCGGTCAGCACGCCCGTACGGCCGCGGGCCGCCGCCAGTCCGCGGGCCGCGGCCTCCAGTGCCTCGGGCCAGCTCGCCGCCTTCAGCTCACCGCTGTCGGCGTCCCGTACGAGCGGGGTGGTGAGCCGGTCCGGCCGCTGCGCGTAGCGGAAGCCGAACCGCCCCTTGTCGCAGATCCACTCCTCGTTGACCTCGGGGTCGTCCGCCGCGAGCCGCCGCATGACCTTGCCGCGCCGGTGGTCGGTGCGGGTCGCGCAGCCGCCCGCGCAGTGCTCGCACACGGTCGGCGAGGAGACCAGGTCGAAGGGGCGGGAGCGGAATCGGTACGCCGCCGAGGTGAGCGCGCCCACCGGGCAGATCTGGATGGTGTTGCCGGAGAAGTACGACTCGAAGGGGTCGCCCTCGCCCGTGCCGACCTGCTGGAGCGCGCCGCGCTCGATCAGCTCGATCATCGGGTCGCCCGCGATCTGGTTCGAGAAGCGGGTGCAGCGTGCGCACAGCACGCACCGCTCGCGGTCCAGCAGCACCTGCGCGGAGATCGGCACGGGCTTCGCGTAGGTCCGCTTCTGCCCCTCGAACCGCGAGTCGGGGTCGCCGACCTGCATGGCCTGGTTCTGCAGCGGGCACTCGCCGCCCTTGTCGCAGACCGGGCAGTCCAGCGGGTGGTTGATGAGCAGCAGCTCCATCACGCCGCGCTGGGCCTTCTCGGCGACGGGCGAGGTGAGCTGCGACTTGACGACCATGCCGTCGGTGCAGGTGATGGTGCAGGACGCCATCGGCTTGCGCTGGCCCTCGACCTCGACGATGCACTGCCGGCAGGCGCCGGCCGGGTCGAGGAGCGGGTGGTCGCAGAACCGCGGGATCTCGATGCCGAGCAGTTCGGCGGCCCGGATGACCAGCGTGCCCTTGGGCACGGAGATCTCGATGCCGTCGATGGTCAGCGAGACGAGGTCTTCGGGCGGCACCGCCGCCGCTCCACCACCGCCGGGGCCGGTAGTTGTGACGGTCACGCGTTCACCCCCAGGTGAGCGTTCTTCGGGCCGTCGGCCCATACGGTCGACTTGGCCGGGTCGAAGGGGCAGCCCCGCCCGGTGATGTGCTGCTCGTACTCCGCGCGGAAGTACTTGAGCGAGGAGAAGATCGGGGCCGCCGCGCCGTCCCCGAGCGCGCAGAACGACTTGCCGTTGATGTTGTCGGCGATGTCGTTCAGCTTCTCCAGGTCGGCCATCCGCCCCTTGCCCGCCTCGATGTCGCGGAGCAACTGGACGAGCCAGTACGTGCCTTCGCGGCAGGGGGTGCACTTGCCGCAGGACTCGTGCGCGTAGAACTCGGTCCAGCGGGTGACGGCCCGCACCACGCAGGTCGTCTCGTCGAAGCACTGGAGCGCCTTCGTGCCGAGCATCGAGCCGGCCGCGCCCACGCCCTCGTAGTCGAGGGGCACGTCGAGGTGCTCGTCGGTGAACATCGGCGTGGAGGAGCCGCCCGGCGTCCAGAACTTGAGCCGGTGGCCGGGGCGCATGCCGCCGCTCATCTCCAGGAGCTGGCGCAGCGTGATGCCGAGCGGGGCCTCGTACTGGCCGGGGCCCGCGACATGGCCGCTCAGCGAGTACAGCGTGAAGCCCGGGGACTTCTCGCTGCCCATCGAGCGGAACCAGTCCTTGCCCTTGTTCATGATGGCGGGAACCGAGGCGATGGACTCGACGTTGTTCACCACAGTGGGGCACGCGTACAGGCCCGCGACGGCGGGGAAGGGGGGCCGCAGCCGGGGCTGGCCGCGGCGCCCTTCGAGCGAGTCGAGCAGCGCGGTCTCCTCGCCGCAGATGTACGCGCCGGCCCCCGCGTGCACGGTGATGTCGAGGTCGAGGCCGCTGCCGAGGATGTCCGTGCCGAGGTAGCCCGCCGCGTACGCCTCGCGCACGGCCTCGTGCAGCCGGCGCAGCACGGGGACGGCCTCGCCGCGCAGATAGATGAAGGCGTGGCTGGAGCGGATCGCGTGACAGGCGATCAGCATGCCCTCGATGAGCGCGTGCGGATTGGCGAAGAGGAGGGGGATGTCCTTGCAGGTGCCGGGCTCGGACTCGTCGGCGTTGACGACGAGGTAGTGCGGCTTGCCGTCGCCCTGCGGGATGAACTGCCACTTCATGCCGGTGGGGAAGCCCGCGCCGCCGCGGCCGCGCAGCCCCGAGTCCTTGACGTACGCGATGACGTCGTCCGGGGCCATCGCGAGGGCCTTGCGCGCGCCCTCGTACCCCTCGTGCCGGTGGTAGGTCTCCAGCGTCCAGGAACCGGGCTGGTCCCAGAAGGCGGACAGCACAGGCGCCAGCACCTTCTCGGGACTGGTCTCGTCGACTTCTGCTGCCAAGGTCATCACTCCCCCTCCTCGGCGACCGGTCCGGCCGGGTTGCTGGGGTCGGAGGCCGAGGTCTGCTGCGGCGCGTCATGCGAACTCGGGTGGGTCGCGGGCGCCTCGTCGGTGGTGGGACGGCCGCCGGCCGCGGGCCGGGCGGCGGCGCGCGGGGCCACGACGCGGCCGGGCGCGCTCTCGCCCTTGGCCAGCCGCAGCCCGGCGAGCGAGGCCGGCCCGGCCCCGCCGGTGGCCTCGACGGCGCCGGGGCGCTCGTCGGGGAACCCCGCGAGGATGCGGGCCGTCTCCTTATATGTGCACAGGGGCGCGCCGCGCGTCGGCTCCACGGCGCGGCCGGCCCGCAGGTCGTCGACGAGGGCGGTGGCGCTCTCGACGGTCTGGTTGTCGAAGAACTCCCAGTTGACCATCACGACGGGCGCGAAGTCGCAGGCCGCGTTGCACTCGATGTGTTCGAGGGTGACCTTGCCGTCGGGCGTCGTCTCGCTGTTGCCGACGCCGAGGTGCTCCTTGAGCGCGTCGAAGATCGCGTCGCCGCCCATGACCGCGCACAGGGTGTTGGTGCAGACCCCGACCTGGTAGTCGCCGGAGGGTTTGCGCCGGTACATGGTGTAGAAGGTGGCCACGGCGGTTACCTCGGCGGTGGTCAGGCCGAGCTGTTCGGCGCAGAACCGGACGCCGGTGCGGGTGACGTGCCCCTCCTCGGACTGCACGAGGTGGAGCAGCGGCAGCAGCGCGGAGCGCGAATCGGGGTAGCGGGAGATCACCTCCCGCGCGTCCGCGTCGAGCCGCTCCCGTACGTCGGCGGGGTAGTCGGGCGCGGGGAGCTGAGGCATCCCCAGCTGGACGTCGCTCACCGGTCGACGCCTCCCATCACGGGGTCGATGGACGCGACGGCGACGATGACGTCGGCGACCTGGCCGCCCTCGCACATCGCCGCCATGGCCTGGAGGTTGGTGAAGGACGGGTCGCGGAAGTGGACCCGGTAGGGGCGGGTGCCCCCGTCGCTGACGAGGTGCACGCCGAGTTCGCCCTTGGGCGACTCCACGGCCGCGTACGCCTGGCCGGGCGGGACCCGGAACCCCTCGGTCACCAGCTTGAAGTGGTGGATCAGGGCCTCCATCGAGGTGCCCATGATCTTCTTGATGTGGTCGAGGGAGTTGCCGAGGCCGTCCGGGCCGAGCGCCAGCTGCGCGGGCCAGGCGATCTTCTTGTCGGCGACCATGACCGGGCCGGGCTCCAGCCGGTCGAGGCACTGCTCGACGATGCGCAGCGACTGCCGCATCTCCTCCAGCCGGATCAGGAAGCGGCCGTAGCTGTCGCAGGTCTCGGCGGTGGGGATGTCGAAGTCGTAGTTCTCGTAGCCGCAGTAGGGCTGCGCCTTGCGCAGGTCGTGCGGGAGTCCGGCGGAGCGCAGCACCGGGCCGGTCGCGCCGAGCGCCATGCAGCCGGACAGGTCCAGATAGCCGACGTCCTGCATGCGGCCCTTGAAGATCGGGTTGCCGGTGGCGAGCTTGTCGTACTCGGGCAGGTTCTTGCGCATCTTCTTCACGTACGCGCGGACCTGGTCGACGGCGCCGGGCGGCAGGTCCTGGGCGAGCCCGCCGGGGCGTACGTACGCGTGGTTCATCCGGAGCCCGGTGATCAGCTCGTACAGGTCCAGGACCAGCTCGCGGTCGCGGAAGCCGTAGATCATGATCGTGGTGGCGCCGAGCTCCATGCCGCCGGTGGCGATGGCCACCAGGTGCGAGGAGATGCGGTTCAGCTCCATCAGCATCACGCGGATGACGGAGGCGCGGTCCGGGATGTGCTCCTCGATGCCGAGCAGCTTCTCGACGCCCAGGCAGTACGCCGTCTCGTTGAAGAACGGCGTCAGGTAGTCCATGCGCGTCACGAACGTGGTGCCCTGGGTCCACGTCCGGAATTCGAGGTTCTTCTCGATCCCCGTGTGCAGATAGCCGATGCCGCAGCGGGCCTCGGTGACCGTCTCGCCGTCGATCTCCAGGATCAGCCGGAGCACGCCGTGGGTGGACGGGTGCTGGGGGCCCATGTTGACGATGATCCGCTCGTCGTCGGCCCGCTTGGCGGCCTCGGCGATCTCGTCCCAGTCGCCGCCGGTGACGGTGTAGACGGTGCCTTCGGTGGTCTCGCGCGCGGCGCTCGCGTGGGAGGCGCTCGCATTCGACGTGCTCATCAGGTGTACGACCTCCGCTGGTCCGGAGCCGGGATCTGGGCGCCCTTGTACTCGACGGGGATGCCGCCGAGCGGGTAGTCCTTGCGCTGCGGGAAGCCCTGCCAGTCGTCCGGCATCATGATTCGGGTGAGCGCCGGGTGGCCGTCGAAGACCAGGCCGAAGAAGTCGTACGTCTCGCGCTCGTGCCAGTCGTTGGTCGGATAGACGTCCACGAGGGAGGGCACGCGGGGGTCGCTGTCGGGCGCGGAGACCTCCAGCCGGATCAGCCGGTTGTGGGTGATCGAGCGCAGGTGGTAGACCGCGTGCAGCTCGCGCCCCTTGTCCTCCAGGAAGTGCACGCCGCTGACGCCGGTGCACAGCTCGAAGCGGAGCGCCGGGTCGTCGCGGAGCGTGCGGGCGACGCGCGGCAGGTGCTCCCGCTCGATGTGGAAGGTCAGCTCGTCGCGGTCGACGACGGTCTTCTCGATGACGTTCTCCGGGACCAGCCCCTGTTCGTCGAGGGCCCCCTCCAGCTCGTCGGCGACCTCGTCGAACCACCCGCCGTACGGGCGCGAGGACGCGCCGGGCAGCCGTACGGTCCGTACGAGGCCGCCGTAGCCGGAGGTGTCGGAGCCGTCCGCGGCGCCGAACATGCCGCGGCGGGTGGCGATCGCCTCGCCCTGGTCGCCGCGCTGGCCGGGCAGGTTGGCGGCGTCGATGTCCCGGTCGGGGTTGACCCCGTCCGCCTGGGCGTCGCTCATCGCAGCAGCCCCTTCATCTCGATCAGCGGGAGGGCGCCGAGCGCCGCTTCCTCCGCCTCGCGGGCCGCTTCCTCGCGATTGACCCCGAGCTTCTCGTTCTGGATCTTGTGGTGCAGCTTGAGGATCGCGTCGAGGAGCATCTCGGGGCGGGGCGGGCAGCCGGGCAAATAGATATCTACCGGGACAATGTGATCAACACCCTGCACGATCGCGTAGTTGTTGAACATCCCGCCGGAGGACGCGCAGACGCCCATGGAGATGACCCACTTCGGGTTCGGCATCTGGTCGTAGACCTGCCGCAGCACCGGGGCCATCTTCTGGCTCACCCGGCCCGCCACGATCATCAGGTCCGCCTGCCGGGGCGAGCCGCGGAAGACCTCCATCCCGAAGCGGGCGAGGTCGTAGCGGCCCGCGCCGGTCGTCATCATCTCGATGGCGCAGCAGGCGAGGCCGAAGGTGGCCGGGAAGACGGACGATTTGCGGACCCAGCCCGCGGCCTGCTCGACGGTGGTGAGCAGAAATCCGCTCGGCAGCTTCTCTTCAAGTCCCATTGGTTGGCCCCTAGTCCCATTCCAGGCCGCCACGACGCCATACATAGGCGTAGGCGACGAAGACGGTCAGCACGAAGAGGAGCATCTCGACGAGCCCGAACAGCCCCAGGGAGTCGAAGGTGACCGCCCAGGGATAGAGGAAGACGATCTCGATATCGAAGACGATGAAGAGCATCGCCGTGAGGTAGTACTTGATGGGAAAGCGCCCGCCGCCGGCCGGCTGCGGGGTCGGCTCGATGCCGCACTCGTATGCCTCTAGCTTGGCGCGGTTGTAGCGCTTGGGGCCGATGATCGAGGCCATGACCACGGAGAAGATCGCGAAGCCTGCCCCGAGGGCTCCCAGTACGAGGATGGGCGCGTAAGCGTTCACCGCTCCTCGCTCCTTCCAGTCGACGATGACTGCTGGCAGACGGGACCGGGTGTGTGGACCGCCCCGCGAAATCCCCCACGCATTCCGTGCGAGTTCCACACGACCCCCAGGAAGATCGCGCGTATGTGAGGCAGTTCACAAGCCCGAGTCGCCTGCATCTTATGCCCGCCGGTCTGTGATCTGCGACACGGGGTACGACAACGCCTTTGTGATCTCCACCACCTGACGAAGGATCATGAAGTCGGATGAGCGGTGATCTTCATACGCGAAGCGGCAGAGTGATCACGAGAGGTGACATTCGAGGGCTGCATCGCTGGTGGGATGGGTAGTTGCACTATCAAGCGATGGCCGATGCAAGCAAATTGGCACTGGACGGGGTCAACTGCTAGTGCACGATCCCCCGGAGGAGGCACGCGCCCGCCGAAAGATCGCCCGCCGACGACGCCCCCACTCCGCCGACCCGCCCGCACCTCCGCCCCGAGGGGTGCATTTCGACCACGGCGGGCGTGAGCTATCCCACGCGGTTGCACGTTCAAGGATCACTTTTTCCGGGCAGCCTCGACTCGGGAGCCACAGAAGTGATAGGCGACCCCGGGGGTCTCATCCGGCGTCAAATGCCATGCGTATCCGCATGATCGCGCAAATCGGACACCCCGGCCGCGGCTCACCTGAAGATCGACAACTCCGAATTCTCGGCGTGTACACGGCAGGTGTGGCGCATGCCACTTTTGTTGATCTCGGGCATCGGCGCTTGATAGCCGTTAGTGCCATGTCCCCTGTCGCTCACATACCCAGCCGCCGGAAGCCCCGCCGTACCGCCTCTTCGTGGGCGCTGCGCACGGGAGTTGCCGGCGGCGTTCTCAGCACCCTCGCGGTGACCGGCGCGGCCGCCCCGGCGAGCGCCGCCGAGAAGCCCGCGGAGTCCACTCTCGAGATGCCGACGGTCGACGCGACCCTCGCCGCCTCCATCACGCAGAGCGTGGACGCCACCCAGCAGACGGCCCACGACTACCAGGTCCGGGCCGAGCAGGACGCGGCCGCGCACCAGGCCAAGGTCCAGGCCAAGAAGGTCAAGGACGAGGCCGACCGCAAGGCCGAGGCCGAGAAGAAGGCCGAAGCGGCGAAGAAGGCCAAGGCCGAGAAGGAGGCCAAGGCCGCCGACGAGGCCGCCCGCGCCTCCCGGTCCGCCGAGCGCACCCAGCTCTCGACCGCCTCCGCCCCCTCGTCGTCCACGTCGTCCGCCCCCTCGTCGTCCCACGCCACGGGCAGCGCCGCGACGCTGATCTCGTTCCTCCAGGCGCAGATCGGCAAGCCGTACGTGATGGGCGCGACCGGCTCCTCCTCGTACGACTGCTCCGGCCTCACCCAGGCCGCGTACCGCCAGATCGGCATCGACCTGCCGCGCGTCTCCCAGGACCAGTCGACCGCCGGCACCGCCGTCTCCCTCGACAACCTCCAGCCCGGCGACCTCCTCTACTGGGGCGGCGCGGGCAGCGCGTACCACGTGGCCGTCTACGTCGGCGGCGGCAAGTTCATCGGCGCCCAGAACCCCAGCACGGGCATCGTCGAACGCTCCCTCAGCTACGACCCGCCGACGGGCGCCGTCCGCGTCATGTGACGTCAGCCCCTCCCGCACCACGCCAAGACCCCTGGTCCCGCCGCTCGGGACCGGGGGTCCTCGCGTGTGTGGGCCACGTCATCGGGGCGCGGGATTGAGTGCCGGGCCCGCTCCGGGGCAAGATCATCACATGATGGCTTTCGGCAAACGCCAGGAACCGGCGGTGATCGTCCTGCGCGACGCGGACACGATCACCACAGCCCTCCGCCAGGCCCTCGGCGCCGCCGCCCCGGAGGAACGCCCCGGCCTCGAACGGGCCCTGGCCCTCGCCACCGAGGCCGCGAGCGCCCCGGAATCGGAGCTCCGCGCCCGCTGGGTACGGGACCGCCTCGCGGCGACCGGCTTCGACGGCCCCGTCGACGACTCCGTCACGGCCGTCAAAGCCCTGCGCCAGGCCGAACCGGGCCTGAGCCTCCTGCAAGCGGCGACCCTGACAAAGGAGGCCGCCGCCACGCAGCACTGACGCGGCCCGCGCCGACGGCTTCCGCTTCATCGGAGTTCGGATACGGCTGCGGGGGCGCCATCTCCAGTGCGGCTACGTGGCCCCCGGCCGCTCGGACTTTCCCGCGCGCTGAGGCTCGGGGCTCGGCCTCACGTCCCGGGCGCACGGTACGGCCCTGCATGATCCGGCTCTATCCGCGCCGCCGTTCGATGCTCGTCCAACGTGAACCACACCCGTTTACGCGCCCGACCCGGCTCGACGGGCCATGTGACGCCCCACCGGGTGGCCATCTCCTGGACCAGCAGCAGGCCACGCCCACGCTCTTCGCCGGCGCGCGGATCACGCGCGTCGCGTACGTGAAGCCGAGGGCATGGGGCGTCATCCCATACGGCCACGTAGACACGGCCCGGTCCAACGGTCACGTCCACGTGCACGACGGGAGTCGAGGTGTGCACATGGACGTTCGTGACGATCTCGCTCACGAGCAGCTTGGCCACGTCGGCGACGCTCGCGTGACGCGTCAGACTCAGCAGCAGCGCCACCTGCTCGCGGGCGATCTTCGGAGTTATGGCGTCGTTCGGCGCGCTGACGCGGAACGACTGGCGTCGTGGGGGTACGGCGAGTCCTGCGTTGCTCATGCGCATCTCCCGGTGGAGTCGGTGCTCCCGCGCTGCTGCGCCCGTCCGTGGCCTGGCCCCCGGCTCCCCCTCAACGGGCATGCCGGTGGCTGCACTTCGGCTGTTCCTGGCGTGCCGCGTGGTGCTGCACCGCAGAGTAGGGCACAACAGTGGGACGTAACAACAGTGGGACGGGTGTCACGTCCTGGCGGGTGGACCCGTGACACAGTTGCGCGGCAGACTCGAAGCCACCGCAGAGGGGGTGCCATGCCGCCGAGGAGTTATCCGACGGCCCGTCAGAAGCGCTTGGGCGCGGAGCTGCGCAAGATGCGCGAGCGCGCCGGGCTGTCCGGGAGCCAAGTGGGCGCGTTCCTGGGCGGGGAGCGCGCGCAGGTCAGCCACTTGGAATCGGGGCGATACGGCGTAAGCGCCGAACGCGTACGCCGACTCGCCGCCCACTACTCCGCGACGGACAAGCGCCTCGTCGACGCGCTGGCCGACATGGCCGAGGAACGCGGCAAAGGCTGGTGGGAAGAGTACCGGGGCATCCTCTCGCCGGGATTCCTGGACCTGGCCGAACTGGAACACCACGCAACACGTATGCGTGCGATTCAAATGCTGCACATACCCGGCATTCTCCAGACGGAGTCGTACGCGCGCCAGTTGTTCCACAGCAGCGTTTCCCGGCCGCCGACCACAGAGCTCGACACACAGGTGGAATACCGCATAAGGCGCCGCGCGATCTTCGACCGCCCGCAGCCGCCGAAATTCGACGTACTCATTCACGAAGCCGCACTCCGCATGAGGTACTGCACGCCGGACACCATGCGTGCACAGCTGGATTTCCTCCTCGAAGCTTCCCAGTGGCCGACCGTGACGGTCCGCGTCATCCCGTTCGACACCCAGGTCACGGGCTCGGCCCACTCCGTGCTCTACGCCGGCGCATCGGTTCCTGCCCTGGACACCGTCCATATCGACAGCGCCTTCGACGGTGGATTCCTGGACGCGGAAGCCCAACTGGCGAAATACCGCACCCTGCTGGACGCAGTCGAAGGAATCACGCTCGGGTTGGACGCATCCAGAAAGTTCATCCACCGCACCGCACAGGAATTGTGAGCCGACGACATGACCGACACCACCGCATGGCAGAAGTCCTCGTTCTCAGGGGCCGACAACAATCAGAACTGTGTCGAACTGGCCGAATGCAGCGGCGTAATAAAGGTGCGCGAGAGCGACACCCCGGACACCGTCCTCTCGACGACCCCCGAAAAGCTGCGGGGACTCATCCTGAGCGTCAAGGCAGATGCCTTCGGCCGCCTGACCTGACTTCCGCAACCGGCGGCCTCATCACGGCCGTGAGGGAGCGGACTGCCTCGATTTCATCCACCAGATCGCAGTACGACTGCGGGAGGCGTGACATGCCAGGGAACGATTGGCAGAAGTCTTCCTACTGCCAGGCAGGAAACTCGTGCGTGGGCATACGCCGAAACGGCGGAATGGTCCAGATTCGCGAGAGCTCACAACCCGACACGAGCATCACCACAACCCCCGCGAAGCTGCGCGGGCTCATCCTCAGCGTCAAGGCGAATAGGTTCACCCACCTGATCTAGCGATCACGCGAGCCGCGTCGGTCCCGTGCTGCTCGACGACTGGACCGGGACGTTCGTCGCGCAGCTCGCCGCCCCTTCCTGCCGTACGGCTCGGCGGGGGCTCCGCACAGACCCTGCTCGGTGACGCCACCGGCTTCCAGGCCCGTACCGAACCCCGCGCCGACAGCGGCAGGTGGGCCGCCACCCAGCGCGGCCCCCTGTCTCCGGGCTCGGCCCCGGTCAGACCGCCGGCGCGCCGACAGCCAGTTGACCCGCCCAGTGCCGCTGGTGCGGGTTCAGGTTCAGCGGTGTGCAGCCCCACAGGTCGAGGTACAGCTCCTCGGCGGTGGCGGCGATCCGGGTGTCGTTCGGTTCGCTCGGTTCGCCCGGGGCCGCCGCCCTGGTGTGGACGGTCGCCGCGGTGAGCTCCACCAGCCAGCGGTGGCCCGCGTCCGTGCAGTGCACTTCGATCCGGCTGGCGCGGGTGAAGCGCCTGCCGTCGCGGACCCCGGCGGGCAGATGGACCGCGAGGATTTCGTCCACGCCGTCGGCCGCGACGCCCGCGGGGACCGCCAGCGATTCCCCCGCGGCATCCGCGATGTCCCAACTGTGGACGAACACCTCGTGGGTGAGGCACCGCGGCCAGAACGAGACGACGTGCGGCTCAGCGGACCAGTTCCACGCGGGCGCGCGCTGGTCGGCCGCGGTGAGGCGGTCCAGGGTCCGGTCCCACTCATCGGCCGCCCACTGGATCACCCGCTCGTCCGGGGGCATCTCGGCGTCGGTGAACTCGGGTTGGCCGGGCCCGTGTTCGACGCAGGCGTGGACGTAGGAAGCGACGTTGCCCAGATGGTGGACGACGTCGCGGACCCGCCATTCGGGGCAGGCGGGCACGGGGTCGCCGAGTCGGCCCGCGGCCATGCGCCAGGCTTGCGCGCCCATCGCCCGGCTCGCCTCGACATGGCGCGCGGTGTCCAGCGGGTTCATCGGGTCGAGCCTTTCGGGAGCGGGTGTTCGGCGGATGGCCGGGGCGGGTCCTTCGGGAGCCGGCGTTCGGAGGCGGCCGGTTGGGCCGAACCCTCCGGTGACGTGGACTCGGCCGCCGGGGAGGGGGAGCCCTCCCGCAGCGAGGACTCGGCCGCCTGGCGGGGCGGGTTATCCGGCAGCGGCGACCGGCGGCTGATGCGCCGTGCCATGACCCTGCCGCCGACGATGAGCACCACCGCGCTGACGATGACGGCCCCGCCGAGCAGCAGGTTCGGGCTGAGCTCGTCCTGCCCGAGCAGGGCGCCCAGCATGACCGCGACCACCGGGTTCACGTAGGCGTAGGTGGCCATCGTGTCGTTGGGCAGGGTGGTGTTGGCGTAGCCGTACGCCGTGAAGGCGATCATGGAGCCGCCGACGATCAGCCACAGGAGCCCGGCGATCGAGCCGCCGGCGACCGCCGCGGGGTCGAAGCGGCCGAACTCGCCTGTCACGGCGGCGGCGATGATCAGCAGCAGCCCTCCGGCGATCATCTCCAGCGACGTCACGACGAGGGGGTGCGAGGGCAGTGGGGCGCGGCGGGCGTAGACCGAACCGGTCGCCCAGCAGAGCGACCCGATCAGCACGACGGCCGCGCCGCCGACGTCGACGCGGGCGCCGGGTCCGCCCACGAGCACGCCGACTCCGACCGTTCCGAGGGCGAGTGCCGTCATCATCGTTGCCGTGACGCGCGTCCTCGTCACCGCCGCGTTGATCAGGACCATCCAGACCGGCACGGTCGCCACGATGAGGGCGGCCAGTCCGGAGTCGATGCTCGTCTCGCCGACGCTGAGCAGGCCGTTGCCGCCGACCAGCAGCAGGGCGGCGATGATCAGCACGGAGCGCAGGTGCCGCATGGTCGGGCGCCGGGCCCCGCGGGCATGGCGCGGTCCGACGATCGCGAACATCAGCGTGCCGGCCGTGAGGAACCGGACACCGGCCATGAGCAGCGGCGGGATCGTGTCGACCGCCAGTTGGATGCCCAGGTACGTAGATCCCCAGAAGATCCATACGGTGACCAGCGCCAGCCAGGGAAGCGGTAAGCGACGAGTGAGCGACTGTTTAGGTTCGATTGGCATCTTGCCTCATTTAGAGAGGTGAATCAGGTAGGATGCTTCCCAGAGATTAGGATGATCCGCCATGAAGGGCAAGTACTCGCCGTGACGCGACAGCTGGACGACATCGACCGGACGATCCTGCGGTCGGTGACGGCCGACGGCCGGCAGACCGTTCGGGCGCTCGCCCGGGCCGTCGGGCTGTCCGAACCCTCGGTACGGGATCGCCTGCAGCGGCTGGAGCGCGACGGGGTGATCACCGGCTACCACGCGAATCTCGACCCCGCGAGCGTGGACGCGGGGACGGCGGCGTTCATCGCGCTCCGCTTCGACCCCGGCGCGGCCGCCAGGGCGGTGGTCAACGAGCGGCTGAAGCAAGAGACTTGCGTGCTCGAAGTGCACGAAGTGGCGGGAGAGGACTGCTACTGGCTGAAGGTGCGGGTGGCCAGTACGGACGCGCTCGCCGACGCGCTCGACCGCATCCGAGCGATCCCGCCGGTGCACGGCACGAGCACGACCATCGTGCTGCGCACCGTTTTCGAACGACCGCTGAGCGCGGACGCCACACCTTCTCCGTGACGCCCTTGACGCCCGGCCGCGCAGGGCACCCTCGACAGCACAGGACTTTGAAACTAATGTAAAAGTCATGACGACGCAGCAGCTGGAAGTGAACTTCTCCGAGCTGATCAACAAGCCGAAGGCGACCTTGGCCGGGCTGGCCGGGGCGAAGCGGATACTGCTGCGGCGGCGGGACGCGGAAGATCTGGTGATCACCACGGCCGCCCGGGTCGAGCAGGACGCCCAGGTCATGTCCGCCGGAACGCGAATGTTCGTGGCGCTGGTGCGGCACGACACGGCCGCGCGGTCGCTCCTCCTGGAGATCATTCCCGAGGCGTTCCCCTGGGTCCGCTTTCTCTCCGAGGAAAGCGTCCGGGCCTTCGCGGCCGAGCTGGCCGAGGTGCTGCCCGCCGCGGAGAGCCTGGGCAATATGTCGGCCGTGGCCACGACGATCGCCGCGTGGCAGCACACGGCCGAGGTCCACTCGGACCCGGAGCTGCTGGCCGCACTGACCACGGACAGGGGCGAGGACTACGGCCCCGTGCCGGAACCGGGCGTGACCGGTTGACCCCCAAGCGCGGCGACCATGTGGCGCCGCCCGCCGTCGAGGACCAATGGCACATCCGTTTCGCCGACGCGGCGGCCGTCAAGGGCTGGGAGGAGCTGTGCCGTCAGGCCCCCGGCAACACGAACCGGGCTTGGCACATCATGCGCGACCGCCCGTCGCCCGATACGCAGGACCCGCGCCACCACCGGCTGCGCCCGCCCCTGCACTCGGGGACATTTCAGGGCGTACGGCTGGACCGCTGGCAGTTGGAGGTCACAGGCGGCGGGCGCGTTTGGTACCTGCTGGGCCGCGATCGCCACACGGTGTGGATCGACTACGCGGGCACCGGCCACCCTCGCGAGACCGCCTGACCGCCTGACCGTCTGACCGTCTGACCGCATCCGCCCCGCCTCACCCCACCGCCCCACGCGGATCGACCACGCCGACGGTCGCCTATCACCGAAGGCACGGTGATAGGCATTCAGGCGGTCCGGCGGCCCGGGGCCGCTGCCGGGTCGCCGGCCGAGCGGCAATGGGGATATCGACGAAATGGCCTTCCTCGTCCGAACGTTGGCCGCCTGTCAGGGGGCTGACTGTCAGAGTGTCAGCCGTCGTCGGCGAGGTCCTTCCCGGAGACCTTCTGGGCGAGCGCCTCGAACCGCGGCCACGTCGCATTGCCGTCGCGGTGGTCGTGGGTCCACTGCTTCAGCGTCGCGAAGAACGCCTTGTCGCCGACGGTGCGGCGCAGCGCGTGCACCATCAGCGCCCCCTTGTCGTACAGGGCCCTCGCGAATCTCGCCCGCGACCGGTCCAGGACGCAGAAGACCGCCGGCCACCGCAAGGGGGCCGGCGGTCCGTGCCGCGTAAGTCCGTACGCCCGTACGGACATACGCCCGTACGCCCGCTACGACCTCGGCGCGACCTTCGACAACCCGTTGATGATCCGGTCCATGGCGTCGCCGCCCGTCGGGTCCGTCAGGTTCGCCAGCATCTTGAGGGTGAACCGCATCAGCACCGGGTGCGTGAGGCCCCGTTCCGTGGCCAGCTTCATGATCTTGGGGTTGCCGATGAGCTTCACGAAGGCGCGGCCGAGGGTGTAGTAGCCGCCGTAGGTCTCCTTGAGGACCTTCGGGTAGTTCTGCAGGGCCAGTTCGCGCTGCGCGTACGTGGCGCGGGCGTGGGCCTGGACGATGACGTCGGCGGCGATCTGGCCGGACTCCATGGCGTAGGCGATGCCCTCGCCGTTGAAGGGGTTGACCAGGCCGCCCGCGTCGCCGACCAGCAGCAGGCCGCGCGTGTAGTGCGGCTGACGGTTGAAGGCCATCGGGAGGGCGGCGCCGCGGATCGGGCCCGTCATGTTCTCGGGGGTGTAGCCCCAGTCCTCCGGCATCGAGGCGCACCACGCCTTGAGGACCTCGCGCCAGTCCAGTTCCCGGAAGGCCGAGCTGCTGTTGAGGATGCCGAGGCCGACGTTGCTCGTACCGTCGCCCATGCCGAAGACCCAGCCGTAACCCGGCAGCAGCCGGTCCTGCGGACCCCGGCGGTCCCACAGCTCCAGCCAGGACTCCAGGTAGTCGTCGTCGTGGCGGGGCGAGGTGAAGTACGTGCGCACGGCCACGCCCATCGGGCGGTCGTCGCGCCGGTGCAGGCCCATGGCCAGCGACAGCCGCGTGGAGTTGCCGTCCGCCGCGACCACCAGCGGCGCGTGGAAGGTGACCGGCGTCTTCTCCTCGCCGAGCTTGGCGTGCACGCCCGTGACCCGGCCCGTACGGTCGTCGATGACCGGAGCGCCCACGTTGCACCGCTCGTACAGCCGCGCCCCCGCCTTCTCCGCCTGGCGCGCCAGCTGCTCGTCGAAGTCGTCGCGCTTGCGGACCAGACCGTAGTTCGGGTACGCGGCGAGGTCCGGCCAGTCGAGCTGGAGGCGGTGGCCGCCGGCGATGATGCGCAGGCCCTTGTTGCGCAGCCAGCCCGCCTCCTCGGAGATGTCGATCCCCATGGACACGAGCTGCTTGGTGGCGCGCGGGGTCAGGCCGTCGCCGCAGACCTTCTCTCGCGGGAACGCCGTCTTCTCCAGCAGCAGTACGTCCAGGCCCGACCTGGCCAGGTGGTATGCGGTGGCGGAACCGGCCGGGCCGGCCCCGACCACGATCACGTCTGCGCTGTGCTCGGCAGGGGACTCGGTCACGGCGGGGTCTCCCCAAAGGCTCGGAACATGCGTGCCGGACGACGGACGGGTCACGCACTGGACAAGAGCAGTCTATGGGGGCGCAATCCGGCGCAGGATAAGGGTCGGCCTCCCGCGCTCCGTCCCCTGTCGGAGCGGGCGCGGAGCGGAGGCGGGGAGTGGACGAGCAGGGGGACGGGCCGATGGCGGAGCGGAGGCGGGGAGTGGACGAGCAGGGGGCGGGCCGATGGCGGAGCGGAGGCGGACCGATACGGGCCGGAGGCCGCGCCCGCCCGCCACGCCCCTCAGTCCTCGCTCTTCCGCCCCCGGTGCAGCGCCACGATGCCCCCCGTCAGATTCCGCCACGCCACCTTCGACCAGCCCGCCCCCTGCATCCGGGCCGCCAGCGCCGGCTGGTCGGGCCAGTCGCGGATCGACTCGGCGAGGTAGACGTACGCGTCCGGGTTGCTGCTGACCGCCGTCGCGACCGGCGGCAGCGCGCGCATCAGGTACTCCGTGTAGACCGTGCGGAACGGCGCCCACGTGGGGTGGCTGAACTCGCAGATCACGACCCGGCCGCCGGGCTTCGTCACCCGCAGCAGTTCGCGCAGCGCGGCGTCGGTCTCCTGCACGTTGCGCAGCCCGAAGGAGATCGTGACGGCGTCGAACACCGCGTCCGCGAAGGGCAGCCGCGTCGCGTCCCCGGCCGTGAGCGGCAGGTGCGGGTGGCGCTTCTTGCCCTCGCGCAGCATGCCGATCGAGAAGTCGCACGGGACGACGTACGCGCCGGTGGCCGCGAACGGCAGCGACGACGTGCCCGTGCCCGCCGCCAGGTCCAGCACCTTCTCCCCCGGCCGCGCGGCCACCGCCTGCGCCACCGCCTTGCGCCAGAGCCGGGCCTGGCCCAGCGACAGCACGTCGTTGGTCAGGTCGTACTTCGCCGCCACGCCGTCGAACATCGCGGCGACTTCGTGCGGCTGCTTCTCCAGGGATGCTCGGGTCACGCCGCCATTCTTCCCCTCCCGCGCCCTCACCCGGCGCACGGGGGTGCGTTTCGGACCCCGGAATGGGGGCCGACGACGGTCAGCGGCGGCGGTCAGCGGCAGTCAGCGGCGGCGGTGGACCAACCGCCCGCCCAGGACCGTGGCCAGCGCGCTCCCGTCCTCCGCGAAGACCGCGAAGTCGGCCGGGCCGCCCACCGACAGCCCGCCGGACGCGGGCGGCGGCGCGGACAGCACCCGGAGGCCGGAGCGTTCGACCGCCTTACGGACCGGGGCGCGCTCGAACGGGCCGGTCAGCGCGGTCGTGCCCGCCGCCAGCAGCCGCTGGAGCCCACGCCGGGCGCTGCCGCCCCAGCGGACGTCGGTCATGGCGAGCGCCGCGAGGGCCTCGCCGGTGACCGGCTCCGTGCCCAGCTCGCCGGCCTCGCGCGGGTCGGGGTGGTAGGCGGCCTCCAGGAAGGCCGCCGCGTCCGGTTCGTACCGGCCGGGGGCCAGCACGCCGTCCCACTCCCGCACCCGGGCGCGCTCACCGTGCTCGGCGCGCAGCCGCTCGTACGGGCCGATGTCCGCGATGCGGTCCCCGGACACCAGGACGGCGTCCGCCTCGGCGCCCGGTCCGGGGTCGCCGCCCTCGGCGCCCCGCACCCGGCGCGCCCGATGGATCGTCAGCACACCCGTCACCGCCTCTACGTTCCGGCCCGCCGCATCACCGACCGCCTACCGGGCCGCCGCAGCGGACGGCCTCCCTCGACCGGGCCGCCGCAGCGGCCGGGCTCCGCGACGCGCCGCCCGCGCGGACCGACCGTCGCCCACCGGCCCGCAGCGCGCGGACCGCCTCTCGCGCTCAAGTCCTCGCTCGACCGCGCCGCCCGTCCACCGACCGGCCGCGTCCGGGGCGTCCTCACGCCCCAAGCCCCCGCGCAGCGCACGGACCGTGCGCGGCAGCCGGCCCCGCGCTGCGAGCGCACGTCCAACCGGTACGGAGCGCCCCCGCCGCCCCCGGCCGACCGCAGGTCAGCTGGTCAGCTGGTCAACTGCTCAGCTGGACTCCACGAGCTTCAGCTCCGGGTGTGCCGTGCCGCCCTCGATCGCCGTCGACGACAGGTGCGAGACGACCTTGTCGTCGACCGGGTCGTTCGCCGGGTCGTCGTGCACGACCAGGTGCTCGTACGTCGTGGCGCGCTGCGCCGGTACGCGGCCGGCCTTGCGGATGAGGTCGATGATCTCCATCCGGTTCGAACGGTGCTTCGCGCCGGCGGAGGAGACCACGTTCTCCTCCAGCATGATCGAGCCGAGGTCGTCCGCGCCGTAGTGCAGGGAGAGCTGGCCGACCTCCTTGCCCGTGGTCAGCCAGGAGCCCTGGATGTGGGCGACGTTGTCGAGGAAGAGCCGCGCGATGGCGATCATGCGCAGGTACTCGAAGAGGGTGGCCTGCGTCTGGCCCTTCAGGTGGTTGTTCTCGGGCTGGTAGGTGTACGGGATGAAGGCGCGGAAGCCGCCCGTACGGTCCTGCACGTCGCGGATCATCCGCAGGTGCTCGATGCGCTCGGCGTTGGTCTCGCCGGTGCCCATCAGCATCGTGGACGTCGACTCGACGCCCAGCCCGTGCGCGATCTCCATGATCTCCAGCCAGCGCTCGCCGGACTCCTTGAGCGGCGCGATGGCGGTGCGCGGCCGGGCCGGGAGCAGCTCCGCGCCCGCGCCCGCGAAGGAGTCGAGGCCGGCGGCGTGGATGCGGCTGATGGCCTCCTCGGCGGTGACGCCGGAGATACGGGCCATGTGCTCGATCTCGGAGGCGCCGAGGGAGTGGATGACGAGCTCGGGGTACGCCTTCTTGATGGCGGCGAAGTGCTCTTCGTAGTACTCGACGCCGTAGTCCGGGTGGTGGCCGCCCTGGAACATGATCTGCGTGCCGCCGAGCTGCACGGTCTCCTCGCAGCGGCGCAGGATGTCGTCGAGGTCGCGGGTCCAGACCTTGTCGCTCTTCGGCGGCGCGTAGAAGGCGCAGAACTTGCACGCGGTGACGCACGAGTTCGTGTAGTTGATGTTGCGCTCGATGATGTACGTGGCGATGTGCTCGGTGCCCGCGTACCGCTTGCGGCGCGCGGCGTCGGCCGCCGCGCCGAGCGCGTGCAGCGGCGCCGACCGGTACAGGTCGAGCGCCTCCTCCGGGGTGATCCGACCGCCGGTCGCGGCGCGGTCGAGGACGGACGAGAGGTCGGCGTTCTCGGTCACCGGGACGTCCCTTCGGAGGGTGCTGACAAGACTGATCCAGCCTACGCCAGGGGTCCGACAGAACCGGTGGGGGCCGGTGGGCGGGCCCGGATGGCGGGGCCGACGGGACCCGCCCGGCTACCCCCGCGCCCACATTGCCTGCCCATGAGAATCAGCTGATCGGCTTATGACTCAATTCACCGGACGAAAGGGAACCCGCCGCCCGGATTCCCCCATCAAACAGGCCGGAACAACCCGTCATGTCCCTCGGGGCAGCAGGATCATCCGGAGCGCCACGAATGAGTCATTCTTCCAGGGGGACCTACCGTTCCCAGGGTCATCGCCGGGCCTCCAAGGCAAAGGTGTGGTTCCTGGGGATCGTGGCCGTGCTGGTGCTCGGCGGGATCGCGTATCCGGTCATGGACTACCTCGGGGTCTTCTCGGACCAGGGCGATCCGGTCAGCTTCGGACAGCCGGAGCCGGGTGAGGGCGGCGGTCAGGCGGGCGGCGACAGCGGCAAGCAGAAAAAGGACTCCAAGGTCTCGTTCCCGACCGGGCCGAAGGCGGACTTCCGGGTGCAGAGCCACCTGAGCGACGGCACCACCATCGGCGTCGTAAAGCTGCACGGCAAGAAGTCGGGCTTCACCGGCAAGGTGTGGGTCTGGGCGCCGAAGCAGTACGGGGAGGCGAAGTACGCGAAGAGCGGCTTCCCCGTGATGATCGCGCTGCCGGGCGGCAACGGGTACCCGAACAACTACTGGATGGGCACCGACCTCAAGCTCCAGTCGACCATCGCCAAGGAGTCGCTGGAGGGCAAGAGCCTGCCCTTCGTGCTCGCCATGCCGGTGCTGAACCCGGACGCGAAGAATTACTACGACGGCAGCGACATACCCGGCCAGCCCAAAATGGGCACCTGGCTGACCGAGGACGTCCCCGATCTGATGAAGGCGAACTTCCGGACGCTGAAATCGCGTGACGGCTGGGCCTTCATGGGCTCGTCCTCGGGCGGATTCTCGGGGCTGAAGGCCGTGCTGAAGGACCCGGACAAGTTCAAGGCCGTCATCGCCTCCGGCCCGGACATCGTGCCGGACTCCCCCCTGTGGGCCGGCCACGCGGCCGAGAAAGCGGCCAACAACCCGGAGAAGCTGGCCGAGAAGCTGATCGCCGCCAAGCATCCGGACGTCTATCTGGCCTTCCAGGTCGGCACCAAGGAACACACGGTGATGCCGAAGGTGCAGAAATTCATCGCCCAGTACGGCAATAAGGGCCCGGTCAAAACGCATCTTCAGACGATCCAGGGCGGCGAGCACAACGCCAAGACCTATGTGCAGGGCATGACCAACGGAAGCCTCCAGTGGATCAGCGAACACATGGAGGGCCCGACACCGGCCTCTTGACCGACACCGGCCTCTTGACCGACACCGGCCTCTTGACCGGTACCGGCCACCTGACCGACACCGGCCCCCTGACCGGCACCCGCCTCCCGAGAGGTCTCGCTGAAAAGACCGGCGCGGCCCCCGGAACTCCGCCCCCACGGAGTCCCGGGGGCCGCGCTGTCACCCCCCAGGTCAGCCCTCCAGCAGGTTCACCTTCACGTCGGCCGGGAACCCGGTCGTCGGGCCCGTACGCTTCGCGAACTCGGCGACGCCCGCCAGCTGCTCCGCCCCGAAGCGGAAGTCCAGGGTCGTGAAGTAGCGCTCCAGCAGCGGCGCGTCGAACTGCTCCCAGCGCGCCGCCTGCTCGGCGACCTTGCCGACCTCTTCCAGGGACACGTCGCGGGAGGCGAGGAACGCCTCGTGCACCTTGCGCACGATCCGCGGCTCGCGCTCCAGGTAGTCGCGGCGCACGGCCCACACGGCGAAGACGAACGGCAGCCCCGTCCAGTCCTTCCACATCTGCCCGAGGTCGTGGACGTCGAGGCCGAGCTTGGGCCCGTAATGCATCTTGGCCCGCAGCGCGGCGTCCCCGATCAGTACGGCGGCGTCCGCTTCCTGCATCATCTGGCCGAGGTCCGGCGGGCAGGTGTAGTAGTCGGGCGTCACCTCGTACTGCTCCGAGAGCAGCAGTTGGGCCAGGCGTACGGACGTCCGCGAGGTCGAGCCGAGCGCGACGCGGCCGCGGTCCAGCTGCTCCAGCGGCACCTGCGAGGCGATCACGCAGGACATCACCGGACCGTCGCAGCCGACGGCGATGTCGGGCAGCGCGACGAGGTCGTCGGCGTTCTTCAGGAACTCGACGAGCGTGATCGGGCCGATGTCGAGTTCCCCGCTGACCAGCTGCTCGCTGAGCTTCTCCGGGGTGTCCTTGGTGAGCTCCAGGTCGAGCAGCGTGCCCGTGCGGGCGAGGCCCCAGTAAAGGGGGAGGCAGTTGAGGAACTGGATGTGGCCGACCCGCGGCCGGCTCCGACGGTGGTCGGGGAGGGCGGCGGCGGCAGAGGCTGAATTGTCCACATCCGGAGGCTAGACCCGGCTCGTACACGCGAGCGGAGCGGGGTCCGGCGATCCGCGCTCGACCTGCGATCTTTTCCGTCCGGGAACGGCTGAAAACCCCGCCAACAGGTGATCTTCGACTCTTTCCCAGCCCGCACGGAGCGTGCTAGGCTCGCCGCAAGTTGCAGTTTGGTTTCCCTTGCAGTACAGAGCCTGCGGAGCATGTGACCCCGCAGGCTTTTGTAGTTTTCAGACTTCTCGCAGGTTCTGGAGCAGGGCAACCCTTTGGCCCAAGGAGGGCTTATGGCTACCGGAACCGTGAAGTGGTTCAACGCTGAAAAGGGCTTCGGCTTCATCGCCCAGGACGGCGGCGGCCCGGATGTCTTCGTTCACTACTCCGCGATCAACGCCTCTGGCTTCCGTTCCCTGGAAGAGAACCAGCAGGTGAACTTCGACGTCACGCAGGGTCCGAAGGGCCCGCAGGCGGAGAACGTCACCCCCGTCTAGTCCGCACGGACCGGTAGGGGTCGGCCGATCGCGGTCGACGTGCAACACCCAAGGAGCCCCGCTCCTCCGCCTCGGCGGAGAGCGGGGCTCCTGCCTTTGCGCCCGATGCCGCCGCCCCGCACCGGTTGCCCGGCCCCCGCCCGGCGCGCCGTCCGCCGCATCGGCCCCCGCCCTCGGCAGAGTTGATCTTCCCGGTCCGCTCCCAGCACCGCCGGACCGTCGGGAGATGGGAGCCGCATGCACGTGCGTACCGCAGCCCTCACCGCCGTCGCCGCGCTCACCCTGTCGCTCGGGCCGAACGGCCCCGGCCAGGGCGGCGCCGCTCGTACGGCCGGCCGGCCCGGCGATCTCGTCGGGGTTGCGCCGACCGCCTTCCGCCCGCTGCCCCGGGCGCCCACCGCCACCAGGGCCTGGCACATCGAGTACCGCTCCACCACCGCCAAGGGCGCGCCCAACACCGTCTCCGGCACCGTGATCGTCCCCGCCGACGGCCGTACGGGCCCGCGCCCGCTGATCACGTACGCCGTCGGGACGGTCGGCCTCGCCGACGGCTGCGCGCCGTCGGCCGGGTTCCCGCGCGGCACGACCGCGGAGGCCAACCTCATCCACCTGCTCACGCTGCGCGGCTGGGCCGTGGTCGTCACCGACTACGAGGGCCTCGGGACGCCCGGCGTCCACACCTACACGGTCGGCCCCGCCGAGGGCCGGGCCGTGCTCGACGCGGCGCGGGCCGCCGAGCGGCTGCCCGGCGCGGGCCTGACCCGGCGCACGCCCGTCGGCATCATGGGCTACTCGCAGGGCGGCCAGGCCGCCGGCTGGGCGGCCGAACTGCACCGCGACTACGCGCCCGAACTGAACGTCAAGGGCACCGCGGCCGGGGGCGTCCCGGCCGACCTGCTCAAGGTCGCCGCCCACAACCACGGCCGTACGGGCGCGGGCCTCGTCCTGATGTCCGCGATCGGCCAGAACGCGGCCTACCCGGAGCTGCGGCTCGACGCGTACCTCAACGAACGCGGCCGCCGCTACGTGGACTTCATGAAGCACAACTGCGTGGCCATCGACACCGTCGCCGGCCTCTTCCACGAGATGTCCGAGGTGACGGTGCGCGACCCGCTGCGCCGACCGGACTGGCGACGCGCCCTGCACGCCTCCGACCTGGGCACCCGCGCCCCCGACCGGCCCGTGTACCTCTACCACGGGACGGCGGACCGGCTGATTCCGTACGCGGTCGGGGCCCGGCTGCGCGCCGACTGGTGCGCGCGGCGGGCCGCGGTCTCCTGGCGGCCGGTCCCGCTCGGCGAACACGTCATCGGCGCCATCGCGGGCGCGGTCCCGGCCGCGGACTGGCTCGCCGACCGCTTCGACGGCAAGCGGGTGCGCGGCGACTGCTGACGGCGGGGGCGGGAGCCCCGTGCCACCTTCCCCCACAGAAGGCGGCACGGGGCCGTTCATGGCGGCGCCGACGGCATCCCGTACGCGGGGCCCGTGCGAGCGGCGACGCCGGGGAGACCTGCCCGCCCCGGCGGGTCCCGTCGGCGGCGTGGTGGGCGGCGGTTGAGCGACGGACCGGCGCGGTGCGGGCGCGAGCGGGTGCGCGTCGTCGGCCGCCTGCCGGATCGCTGTGAGCAGCTTCTCATCCCCGGCCGGGCGCCGGTGCGGCACCTCCCTGTTCCCTTGCCGCCGGGGCCCGTTCGGGTCCCCGGCCTTTGCGTACGTACCCGCCCATACGCGCGTACGGCCCCCGGCGCCTGGGGCGCGGAGGGCCGTACGGGGAGCGGAGCGGTCTCACCATGCGGTCAGACGGCGGCGGGCTCCGGCTTCTTCGACGGCGACACGGACGGCGCCGGGGCCGGGACCTCGTCGTCCAGCGGGGAGGAGCCGGCGGCGTCGTACATCGCGCGGTCCAGGACCTTCTCCCGTGCCGAGACGACGATCGGGACGACGACCTGGCCGGCGACGTTGGTCGCGGTGCGCATCATGTCGAGGATCGGGTCGATGGCCAGCAGCAGGCCGACGCCCGCCAGCGGCAGGCCCAGCGTGGAGAGGGTCAGCGTCAGCATCACGGTCGCGCCGGTCAGTCCGGCCGTGGCGGCCGAGCCGATGACGGAGACGAAGGCGATCAGCAGGTAGTCGGTGACGCCGAGGTGCATGTGGAAGATCTCGGCGACGAAGATCGCGGCGATGGCCGGGTAGATCGAGGCGCAGCCGTCCATCTTGGTGGTGGAGCCGAAGGGCACCGCGAAGGACGCGTACTCCTTCGGGACGCCGAGCCGCTCGGTGACCTTCTGCGTCAGCGGCATGGTGCCGACCGAGGAGCGGGAGACGAAGGCCAGCTGGATGGCGGGCCAGGCGCCCTTGAAGAACTGGACCGGGTTGGCCTTGGCGACCAGGCCGAGCAGCAGCGGGTAGACGCCGAAGAGGACGAGGGCGCAGCCGACGTAGATGTCGACGGTGAACGTCGCGTACTGGCCGAGCAGGTCCCATCCGTACTGGTAGATGGCCTTGCCGATGAGGCCGACGGTGCCGAGGGGGGCGAGCCGGATGACCCACCACAGGGCCTTCTGGAGGAGCTCCAGGACCGAGCGGCTGAGGGTGAGGATCGGCTCGGCCCGGTCGCCGAGCTTGAGGGCGGCGATGCCCGCGACGGCGGCCATGAAGACGATCTGCATGACCTGGAGTTCGGTGAACGGCGTGACGACGTCCTTCGGGATGATCCCGGTGAGGAAGTCCAGCCAGGAGCCCGAGTGCTGGGGGTTGGCGCCGTCGGCGGCGGTCAGGCCGGTGCCGGAGCCGGGGCTGGTGAGCAGGCCGATGGCGAGGCCGATGACGACCGCGATCAGCGAGGTCACCATGAACCAGAGCAGGGTCCGGGTGGCGAGGCGGGCGGCGTTGTTCACGTTCCGCAGGTTGGTGATGGACACCAGGATCGCGAAGAAGACGAGCGGGGCGACGGCCAGCTTCAGCAGCTGGATGAAGATGCCGCCGATCTTGTCCAGGGTCGTCTGGAGCCAGGCGATGTCGCCGCTCTTCGCGGCCCAGCCGAGGAGGGCGCCGAGGACCAGGCCCAGCAGGATCTGGGCCCAGAACGGCACCTTGGGTATGCGCCGGCTCGACGATGACGTGTTCGTTGACGATGACAACGGAATCTCCGGGGACAGACGGGTGTCAGAGAAAGGGCGTGAACGCGCCAGGAGGTCCGTACGGGATCTCCGGCCGCTGCGGCGATGTCGGGCGGGGCCCGGTCAGCGGCGGCGACAGGCCGCGGACATGCGGCGGCAAAGATCGATGTGCAGGCGCGCCACGAGCACGAGGCTCATGGGGGATCGGTGCGCGGCTGCTGTCTTCATGACAAGTACGTTAACACTCGAACTTTGAGGTTCCCAAAGAATATCTTTGGTATCTCGCGTTACGGACGCCATCAGCCAGGGGCAAGAAGGGGCATCGGGGGTCACAAGGGGGCGAAAACGACAGCGCCCCGCAGGGGAGCGGCTGCTCCCCCGCGGGGCGTGCGTGGGTGTGAGTGCGGCGGCTACACGACGTGATCCTCCTGCGCGGCGTTGGCCGCCAGCGCTTCCTTGGCGCGGTCCACGCGGCCGACGATCTGCTCGGACATGGCGTCACGCTGCTTGCGCAGCAGCACATAGCTCAGCGGCGCGGAGATGATGAGCGCGACCAGCACCATCCAGACCAGGTTGGAGCCGCGCACCGCGAGCGGAATGACGTGCACGGCGCAGAGCACCCAGACGACCGCGAAGCAGACGATGAGGAGGCCGATTCGCATACCGGTGTAGCGGAGCGAGGCGAACTTCTGGCTACTCACGGAGAGACCTTCTTCTCAACGACATCCGAAAGGGGCACCCTCCAGTCAAGCACGCCCCCGATTCGGCCGGAGAAGGGGGAGCCGCATCGAGCCGCATCGAGCCGCGATCGCCGGCCTGAACCGCGAAGACCCCGGCCGTGGCCGGGGTCTCGACGGGTGCGCGCGGTACGCGGCGGAGGGGCGGAGTCAGACGCGCATCGGCTGCGGGGACTCGCGCCGCGCCGGGTCCGGGCCGTCGTACTCGCGGATGATCTCGTAGCGCGTGTTGCGCTCGACGGGGCGGAAGCCCGCGTCCCGGATCAGGTCCAGCAGATCGTCGCGGGTCAGCTTGTTCGGCGTCCCGTAGTTGTCCGCGTCGTGCGTGATCTTGTACTCGACGACCGAGCCGTCCATGTCGTCCGCGCCGTGCTGGAGCGCGAGCTGGGTGGTCTGCACGCCGTGCATCACCCAGAAGCACTTGACGTGCGGCACGTTGTCGAAGAGCAGCCGGGAGACCGCGAAGGTCTTCAGCGCCTCGGCGCCGGTCGCCATCGTCGTACGGGCCTGGAGCCGGTTGCGTACCTTGCCGTCCTTCATGTCCACGAAGTCGTGCTGGTAGCGCAGCGGGATGAAGACCTGGAAGCCGTTCGTCTCGTCCTGGAGCTCGCGCAGCCGCAGCACGTGGTCCACCCGGTGCCGGGGCTCCTCGATGTGCCCGTACAGCATCGTCGCCGGGGTCTTGAGCCCCTTCTCGTGGGCGAGCCGGTGGATGCGCGACCAGTCCTCCCAGTGGGTGGCGTGGTCGACGATGTGCTGCCGGACCTCCCAGTCGAAGATCTCCGCGCCGCCGCCGGTCAGCGACTCCAGGCCGGCGTCGATCAGCTCGTCGAGGATCTCGCTCGCGCTCAGCCCGGAGATCGTCTCGAAGTGGTGGATCTCGGTGGCCGTGAACGCCTTCAGCGCGACGTTCGGCAGCGCCTCCTTGAGGGCCTTCAGCGACCTCGGGTAGTAGCGCCAGGGCAGCGTGGGGTGCAGGCCGTTGACGATGTGCAGCTCAGTGAGGTTCTCGTTCTCCATGGCCTTGGCCAGGCGGACGGCTTCCTCGATGCGCATCGTGTACGCGTCCTTCTCCCCCGGCTTGCGCTGGAAGGAGCAGTACGCGCACGACGCGGTGCACACGTTGGTCATGTTGAGGTGGCGGTTGACGTTGAAGTGCACGACGTCGCCGTTCTTGCGGGTGCGCACCTCGTGGGCCAGGCCGCCGAGCCAGGCCAGGTCGTCGCTCTCGTAGAGCGCGATGCCGTCCTCGCGGGTCAGCCGCTCCCCGGACCGGACCTTGTCCTCCAGCTCGCGCTTGAGTCCCACATCCAGTTTCGATGCAGTCATCCGGTCGCCTCCACTACATGTCCATGTGTCTGCTGTCGCCTTCGGGCCTCTGTCCGTTATCGCCGTACGGGCCTCGTCGAGCCTACGCCTACGGCTCCTCGGGGAGCTCCCCGACCCGGTTCTCCCACTTCGTGGAGAGCACGATGGTGGTGCGCGTCCGCGAGACGCCGCGGGTGCCGGAGAGCCTGCGGATGGTCCGTTCCAGCCCGTCCACGTCGCCGACCCGCGCCTTGAGCATGTACGAGTCGTCGCCCGCGATGAACCAGCAGTCCTCGATCTCCGGCAGGTCGCGCAGCCGCCGCGCCACGTCCTCGTGGTCGGCGGCGTCCGAGAGGGAGATGCCGATCAGGGCCGTCACGCCGAGGCCGAGCGAGGCGGAGTCGACCGTCGCGCGGTACCCGGTGATCACGCCGGCCGCCTCCAGGCGGTTGATCCGGTCGGTGACGCTCGGCCCCGAGAGCCCCACCAGCCGGCCGAGTTCCGCGTACGAGGCTCTGCCGTTCTCCCGCAGAGCCTGGATGAGCTGCCTATCCACCGCGTCCATGCGCCTGACACCTTCCATTAATCAGCGAACTCGCAGTTTTGCATGTAGAATCTAAGGCGTACAGGGCAGATGCCCTGCAAAACCGTCACACGATCACAGCAGATCTAGGAGTGTGTCCCGTGTACACGATCGAGATGGCCTACGCCCGGATGCGTGAGCTTCAGGACGAGGCCAAGCGTTCGCGTGCTCACCAGCCCACCGCTGCCGCCGCCCGCCGCACCGGAACGATGTTCCGCACCGCGCGCGCCAAGAAGCGCTGAGCCTTCTAACCCTCACGAGAGCCGCCACCCAGCTCTCCCTCCCAGCGGCGGTACAGCCGATGCGGCACCCCTGCCGCGTCCAGCACCCGCCCCGCGACGAAGTCCACCAGATCCTGGATGTGCGTCGCCCCCGCATAAAACGCCGGAGAGGCGGGCAGCACCACGGCGCCCGCCTCGTCCAGTGCCACCAAGTGCTTCAGCGTCTGGCCGTTCAGCGGCGTCTCGCGCACCGCCACCACCAGCGGCCGCCGCTCCTTGAGCGTCACGCTCGCCGCCCGCTGCAGCAGATCCTTCGAGAGTCCCAGCGCGACCCCGGCCACGCAGGCCGTCGACGCGGGCACGATCAGCATCCCCTGTACGGGGTACGAGCCCGACGACGGCCCCGCGGCCAGATCCCCGGCCGCCCAGTACCGCACCCCCGACACATCGACGTCGAAGACGCCCGGCTTGCCGTCCGCGCCCCGGGCGAGCCACGCCGCCAGGTCGTCGCGCCAGTGCGCGTCGCGGAAGCTGATGCCCGTCTCGTCCAGCAGGGTCAGCCGCGAGGCGCGGCTGACCACCAGGTCCACGTCCTCGCCCGCGCTCAGCAGCGCGCGCAGCACCGCCGCGGCGTACGGGGTCCCGGACGCGCCGGAGACCCCCACCAGCCAAGGGCGGCGTGCTCTTGTGTGTTCGTACGGCTCCACGATCCGAGCCTATCCGGCCGCCGCGGGCCCGCGGCCCCGGCCGCTAGACCGTGAGCCCCCGCACCAGCAGGTCGAGCAGGACGCACACGAACAGCGTGATCCCGATGAACCCGTTGGTCTGGAAGAACGCCCGGTTCAGCCGGGACAGGTCGTGCGGCTTGACGATCGTGTGCTCGTAGCAGAACGCCACCGCGACGATCGCCAGACCGATCCAGAAGAACACCCCGGCCTGGGTGGCCACCCCGTACCAGGCCAGCAGCGCCGTGGTCAGCACATGGCAGACCCGCGCCCCGTACAGCGCGGCCGGGACGCCGTACCGCGCCGGGGTCGACTTCACCCCGTGCGCCCGGTCCGCCTCCACGTCCTGGGAGCCGAAGATCAGGTCGAAGCCGCCGATCCAGATGCCGACCGCGAGGCCGAGGATCACCGCCTCCCACGACCACTCCCCCGTGACCGCGAGCCACGCGCCGATCGGGCCCATCGCCTGCGCCAGGCCCAGGATCGCGTGCGGGAAGTTGGTGAACCGCTTCCCGTACGGATAGACCACCATCGGCACCACGGCGATCGGCGCGAGCGCCAGGCACAGCGGGTTCAGCGCCGCCGCCGCGCCCAGGAAGACCACGACCGCCACCAGCGCGCCGGTCCACGCGGAGCGCACCGACACCGCGCCCGTCACCAGCTCGCGGCCGGCCGTGCGCGGATTGCGGGCGTCGATCTCGCGGTCGATGATCCGGTTGCAGGCCATCGCGAAGGTGCGCAGCCCCACCATGGCGACGGTCACCAGCAGCAGCCGCCCCCAATGGATCTCCTCGTCGAGCCGGTACATCGCGGTGAGGGTGGCGATGTACGCGAAGGGCAGCGCGAAGACGGAGTGCTCGATCATCACGAGCCGCAGGAACGCCCGCACCTTGCTGCTGGGCTGCGCGGGCCCCGGCCCCAGTACTCCTTCGGCGGCCGACATCACAGCCCGCACTCCGGTCCGCACCCGCGCGGACGGGGATTCCCCGGCTCCGCGCTCTCCTCGGCGGTCATGGACTGAGCTTTCACAGCCCGTACTCCTTCCAACGCTTCGTCACCTTTTCGGCGACCTCCGGGTCCGACTCGACCATCCGCGGCCAGCCGCCGTCGCGCGTGTACCCCTCCTCGGGCCACTTCGCGGTCGCGTCGATACCCGCCTTGCCGCCCCAGAACTGCTGGTACGAGGCGTGGTCGAGGTGGTCGACGGGCCCCTCGACGACGGTCAGGTCGCGCGCGTAGTCCGTGTTGCCCAGCGCCCGCCAGGCGACCTCGTGCAGGTCGTGGACGTCGCAGTCGGCGTCCACCACCACGATCAGCTTGGTGAGCGACATCATGTGCGCGCCCCAGATCGCGTGCATGACCTTCTGCGCGTGCTTGGGGTACCGCTTGTCGATCGCGACGATCGCGCAGTTGTGGAAGCCGCCCGACTCCGGCAGGTGGTAGTCCACGATGTCCGGCACGATGATCTTCAGCAGCGGGAGGAAGAACCGCTCGGTGGCCCGGCCGAGGGGACCGTCCTCCGTCGGCGGCCGGCCCACCACGATCGACTGGAGCAGCGGCCGCCTGCGCATCGTGACGCAGTCGATGGTCAGCGCGGGGAACGGCTCCTGCGGCGTGTAGAAGCCGGTGTGGTCGCCGAACGGCCCCTCCGGCAGCATCTCGCCCGGCTCCAGCCACCCCTCGATGACCACCTCGGCCTGCGCCGGGACCTGGAGCGGCACGGTCTTGCAGTCGACCATCTCGATCCGCTTGCCCTGCACGAACCCCGCGAACAGGTACTCGTCGATGTCGCCGGGCAGCGGCGCGGTCGAGGCGTACGTCACGGCGGGCGGCGCCCCGAAGGCGATCGCGACGGGCAGCCGCTCGCCGCGCCGGGCGGCCACCTGGTAGTGGTTGCGGCTGTCCTTGTGGATCTGCCAGTGCATGCCGATGGTGCGCTTGTCGTGGCGCTGGAGGCGGTAGAGGCCCAGGTTGCGCACGCCGGTCTCGGGGTGCTTGGTGTGGGTGAGCCCCAGGTTGAAGAAGGAGCCGCCGTCCTCGGGCCAGGTGAAGAGCGCCGGCAGCCGCTCCAGGTCGACGTCGTCGCCCGTGAGCACCACTTCCTGTACGGGCGCGGCCTCGCCCTTCACCTTCTTCGGCGGTACGTGCGTCATGTTCGCGAGCTTCCCGAACGCCTCCCGCACCCCGACGAAGCCCTGCGGCAGCTCGGGCTTCAGCAGCCCGCCGATCCGGTCGCTGATGTCGTCGTACGACTTCAGACCGAGCGACTTCAGCAGCCGGCGGTCGGTCCCGAAGACGTTCATGGCCAGCGGCATCGCCGCGCCCTTCACGTTCTCGAAGAGCAGCGCCGGACCGCCCGCCTTGTTCACCCGGTCGACGATCTCCCCGATCTCCAGATAGGGGTCGACTTCCGCCTTGACGCGCTTGAGGTCGCCGTCGCGCTCAAGGGCTCTCAGGAATGAGCGAAGATCGTCATAAGCCATGCCATCAAGTATCAAGCACGCACTACCCTTGTCCCGTCACGGGGGCCGCCGACCGGCCCGTTCCTTATTCTCTGGGGGCTCGCCACCATGCTCAGGTATCTGCCGTTCCTGCTGATCCTGGCCCTGTGGATCTACGCCTTCATCGACTGCCTGAACACCCCGGAGAACGAGGTCAGGGGGCTGCCGAAGATCGCGTGGGTGTTCATCATCCTGCTCTTCGGCGAGGTGCTGATCGGTCCGATCGCCTGGCTCGCCGCCGGCCGCCCGCGCGCCGCGGCGGGCCCCGGCGCGGCGGCGGGGGCCGGGCCGCGCCGGGCCTGGGTGGCGCCGGACGACAACCCCGAGTTCCTGAAGTCCATCCGCGAGGACGGGCCGTCCGACGAGAAGCGGGCGCGGGACGAGGAGCTGCTCAAGAGCTGGGAGGCGGATCTGCGCCGCCGTGAGGAGGAGATCCGTCGCAAGGAGGGCGGCCCGGAGGACGTGCCGCCGAAGAGCTGACGCGTACGTCGGTCCCCTTCGCCCAGCTCGTAAATCGGCTCGTACGGGCGCCGTACGGGCCGCTCCGCTGTCCGGCTGACGCCGACCGGGGCGCAAGACGGCCGCATCGGTCAACTCCCGTCCCTTCACAGCCATTTGTTGCATCGTTCACGTATTCGCTCCTGCCGTTGGTGCGCACGCGCCGCGAGAGTCTGATCCGGCCCACTGGGGCCCGTATGCGACTCGAGCGAGAGGGACACCCATGCCCGACATGACCCGACGCAGACTCCTCGGCTCGGCGGCGGGCGCGGTCGGCGGCGCGGCGGCGCTGTCGCTGCTGCCGCCGAGCGTGCAGAAGGCGGTGGCCGCCGGACCGGAACGGCGCGGCTCGCTGGACGACATCGAGCACGTCGTGCTGCTGATGCAGGAGAACCGGTCCTTCGACCACTACTACGGCACCCTCAAGGGCGTACGCGGCTTCGCCGACCCCGACGCGCTGCGGCTCCCGGGCGGGCGCTCGATCTTCTACCAGCCGGACGAGGTGAACCCCGAGGGGTATCTGCTGCCGTTCCGGCTCGACACCCACAAGAGCAGCGCGCAGGCGATCCCCTCCACCAGCCACGCCTGGGCCGTGCAGCACGAGGCGTGGAACGGCGGGAAGATGGACCGCTGGCTGCCCGCGCACCGCAAGGCGGACGGGAAGAACGGCCCGTACGTGATGGGCTACCACACCCGGCGGGACATACCGTTCCAGTTCGCGCTGGCCGAGACCTTCACCATCTGCGACAACTACTTCTGCTCGGTCTTCGGCCCGACCTGGCCCAACCGGCTCTACTGGATGACCGGGACCATCGACCCGTCCGGCACGCAGGGCGGCCCGATCACCAACAACACGGCGCCCACGCCGTACCGGTGGACCACCTACGCCGAGCGGCTCCAGCAGGCCGGGGTGAGCTGGCGCGTCTACCAGCAGCAGGACAACTACGGCTGCAACATGCTGGAGAACTTCAAGGTGTTCAAGGACGCCAAGCCGGGCGACCCGCTGTACGAGCGCGGCATGCGCAAGCTCGCGGCCGAAGCCTTCGAGGAGGACGCCCGCAACGACCGGCTCCCCGCGGTGTCCTGGATCATCCCCACCAGCACCGAGTCCGAGCACCCGGACTACCTGCCGGCCGCGGGCGCCGACTTCGTCGCCCGGAAGATCGAGGCCATCGCGTCCAACCCGAAGGTGTGGCGCAAGACCGCGTTCATCCTCAACTACGACGAGAACGACGGCCTCTTCGACCACGTGCCGCCGCCCACGCCGCCCGCCGGGACGAAGGACGAGTACGTACGGGGACTGCCGATCGGCGGCGGCTTCCGGGTGCCGTGCACGATCATCTCGCCGTGGACGGTGGGCGGCTGGGCCGCCGGGGACGCCTTCGACCACACCTCGGTGCTCCAGTTCCTGGAGCGCTGGACGGGCGTCGAGGAGCCCAACATCACCGACTGGCGCCGCGACACCTTCGGCGACCTCACCTCCGCCTTCGGCTTCCGCCACGCCGCCCACCGCCCGCCGCGCCTGCCGCACGACACGGCGCGCCAGCTGGAGCGCGCGAAGTGGGAAGTGGCCAACCTCCCCAAGCCCACCCTCCCCACCACCGACCAGCAACCCCCCCACCAGGAACGCGGCCACCGCAAGCGCCGCTGACCCTCCGGGTCGGGCACACCGGCCTCGCGACTGGCGGGTGGGTCAGTCGCGGGGCCAGTTTGATGTGTCGATGACGACGTCCGTACCGGGGAGACCGAAAGCGGTACCGAAGGCGTACGTACTCACGTCGTCGTACTCGTCGCCTTTGGGCGCGTGATGGACGTGCACGAAACCCCGCTTCGGGTCGGCGATGACGTACGTGGGGACCCCGGCTCGGGCGTACGTCACGAGCTTCGCGTCGTAGTCGTCGCGGCGGCTGCCTCGCGAGACGACCTCGGCCACCATTTCGACGTCGCGGTAGCTGTGGTTGCCGTTCTCGTCCTCTTCCGCGCCGTCCTTCACCAGCGTCACATCCGGCACGTAGCCGTTGAGGACACCGGGGAAATCGATGCGCACGTCCCACAGGATGTTCGCATCGACCCCGTAAGCATCCTCCAGAGCACGATTCAACCGCCGGATGATCGTGGCGTGCACCTTGCGCTGCGGGTTCAGGACGATCTCCCCTTCGATGATCTCCGCGCGGTAGTCCCCGGGCACGTTCATGCCCTCTATCACCGCGAACATTTCGTCCAGCGCGGCCGAGTCCTCCACTGCGGCGGTCATCCGAACCTCCCTAGCCGATTGATCCGAGTCTACGGTCGTAAGCGCCCCGATCGCCCGTGCTCCACTCGAACGGGCTACGCCCTCAGCACGACGGCCCGCACCCCTCCCGGAGGGAAGCGGTGCGGGCCGTGGGAGCGAGCGCAGCGTGCGGTCAGACGCCCGCGTACGAGTGTTTGCCGGTGATGAAGATGTTGACGCCGTAGTAGTTGAAGAGGTAGCAGGCGAAGGCGATGAGGCCGAGGTAGGCGGCCTTGCGGCCCTTCCAGCCGGCGGTGGCGCGGGCGTGGAGGTAGGCGGCGTAGGCGACCCAGGTGATGAAGGACCAGGTCTCCTTGGGGTCCCAGCCCCAGTAGCGGCCCCAGGCGGCCTCGGCCCAGATGGAGCCCGCGATGATGGTGAAGGTCCACAGCGGGAAGACCGTGGCGTTGACGCGGTAGGCGAACTTGTCGAGGGTCGCGGAGGCCGGCAGCCGCTCCAGGGCGCTGTCCCAGCCCATCTGCACCCGCACGCCGACCCTCGTCCAGCGGCTGCTCGCCGGGGTGTTCCGCAGCTTCTTCGCCAGGATGTCGCCCCCGGTCCGGCCCGCCGCCTGGCGGACCTCGAAGCCGTCGCGGAAGCGGTAGAAGAGGGAGGAGACCGCGCCGACGTACAGCGACGCGCCGGAGATGATCGCGCAGGAGACGTGGATCCACAGCCAGTACGAGTGCAGCGCGGGCACGAGCTGGTCGCTGGAGGTGTAGAGCACGGAGACGGCGAGGCCGAGGTCGAGGAGGATCGTGGTGACCAGCGGCAGGCCGAGCCAGCGGATGTTCTTCTTGGCCAGCAGCAGGCCGAGGTAGACCGCCACCGCCACCATCCCGAAGGTGGTGGAGAACTCGTACATGTTGCCCCAGGGGGCCCGTTCCACGGAGAGCGCCCGGGTGAGCACCCCGCCGAAGTGGATCACGAACGCCAGCACCGTCAGGGAGATGGCGATACGGCCGTACATGTCCCCCTTCTCGCTGCCGCCCGCCGCGCCCGGCCCGTCGGGCACGTCGCGGGCGCCCGCCGCCGCGCGGGTTACCACCTTCGGGCGCTCCAGCACCGCCGTGCCCGTACCGCCCTTCTGCGCGACCTGCACGGTCACGCTCTTCGGCGCCGTCTCGGCGGTCAGCGCGGCGGCCGTGCGGCCGACCGCGCTGCGGCTGCCGAACACCCACTCCGCGATGTGCGCGAGAAACGCCAGGGTGTAGACGGCCATCGCCGAATAGATCAGCACATTGCTGGTATGGGCCAGGTTCTCGTTGGCTGCGGCAGCGATATTCACGCGCGCGCTCCTTCGGAGGGATCAGCGGGGTCTGCGGGATCGGAGGGATCGGTGCCCGGGTCCGGCTCCGGGACGGGCATGGCGTGGGGCTGGAGCGCCAGCGCGAGGTCGCCGAGCTCCTCGGGCAGCTTCGCGGACTCGCTGCGGCCGAGGCCGCCGAGCTCCACGACCGTACGCCCGTCCTCGCCCTCGACCGCCCGCACCCACACGCGGCGGCGCTGGATGAACAGGGATCCGGCGAGACCGAGCAGCGCGCCGACCGCTCCGGCCAGCGCGGTGCCGTTGCCCGGCTGGTGGGAGACCTGGAAGGTGGCCCAGGTCTTGATGGCGTCGAACTTGAGCGTGCCGGCGCCGTTCGGGAGCGTCATGGTGTCGCCGACGCGCAGCAGGTCCGCGAACGGCTTGCCGCCCTTGTCCTTGAACTGCTTCATCTTCGACGTGTCGAGCTTGTAGACGCTCTGCGGCAGCCCCGAGTCCAGGCCCAGGCTGCCGTGGTACGCGGTCAGCACCAGCGCCGGCGAGTCCAGCGCCGGGAACTGCGACATCATCGTGCCGGTCCTCTTGACGACGTCGAGGTCCAGCGTCGGCACGAAGTTGCCCTGGAAGCCGATCTGGTCCTTCTTGCCGTCCTTGTCGCGGTAGTCCGGCACCTTGAGGATCGTGGACTCGGTGAGGTTCTTGCCGTCCACGGGCAGCGAGGCCACCGGTCCCCGGAACGCGACGTTGCCCTTGCCGTCCCGGACGGTGACGACCGGCGCGTAGCCGTGGCCCTGGAGGTAGACCTTCGAGCCGCCCGTCTCCAGCGGCTTGTTCACCTCGACCACGCGCTTGCTCGGCTTGCCGTCCACGCCGTCGTAGTACGTGACGTGGGCCCGGAAGACGCGCGGGGTGCCCTTCTCCGGGCCGGTGCGCTCGTAGCTGGAGTCGAAGCCGTTCAGGTCGAAGCTGAACGGCTGGAGGTCGTCCTGGTCGAAGAGCGTGCCGGGCTTGAAGTCGTCGTACTGCGACATGGTGTTGGAGAACCCGTCGCCCTCGACGATCAGCTTGGAGCCCTCGGCCTTGAAGAGCTGGCCGGTCGCGAAGGCCACCAGCATCACGATCAGCGAGATGTGGAAGAGGAGGTTGCCCGCCTCCCGCAGATAGCCCTTCTCGGCGGCCACCGAGCCGGTCGCGGTCTCCGTGCGGAACCGCTTGCCCCGCAGCACCTTCCGCGCCGCGGCCAGCACCTCCTCCGGCTCGGCCTCGGTGCGCCACGTGGTGTACGCGGGCAGCCGGGTCAGCCGGCGCGGAGCGCCCGGCGGCCGGCCGCGGAGCTGGCCGACGAACTGCCAGGTGCGCGGCACGATGCAGCCGATGAGCGAGATGAACAGCAGGATGTAGATCGCGGAGAACCACACCGAGCTGTAGACGTGGAAGAGCTGGAGCTTCTCGTAGATCGGCGTGACGGTGGGGTGCGCCTTCTGCCAGTCCTCGACCTTGACCGAGTCGACGCTGGTCTGCGGCACGAGCGAGCCGGGGATGGCGGCCAGCGAGAGCAGGAACAGCAGGATCAGCGCGACCCGCATCGAGGTGAGCTGGCGCCAGAACCAGCGGGCCCACCCGATGACGCCCATCGACGGCAGCTTGCCCGTCGGTCCGGTCTCGGGGGCCTCGACCGGCGCCGTGGACAGCTGGGCGCCGGCCTCGCCGAGATCCTGGTCCTCGTCGGCGGGGGTGGGTGTCTTGGCCATCAGATCAGACCTCGGGAACGAAGGATTGGGTCCACGACTGCATATCGGCGACCATGCTGTCCCACGCGCCGGTGACGAGCAGCACGCCGACCGCGACGAGCATCAGGCCGCCGATCCGCATGACCCAGGTGTAGTGGCGCTTGACCCAGCCGAACGCCCCGAGGGCCCGCCGGAAGGCGATCGCGGCGAGGATGAAGGGGAGGCCGAGGCCCACGCAGTAGGCGACCATGAGCAGCGCGCCGCGCCAGGCGCTCGCCTGGTCGAGGGCGAGGACGTTGACGGCGGCGAGGGTGGGGCCGATGCACGGCGTCCAGCCGACCCCGAAGAGGACGCCCAGCAGCGGCGCCCCGGCCAGCCCCATCGCGGGCTTCTTGTGGAAGCGGAACTCCCGCTGCCCGAAGAGGCTCATGAACCCCATGAAGGCGAGGCCGAGCACGATGGTGAAGGCCCCGAGGACCTTGGAGATGATCTCCTTGTGCGCCTGGAGCTGCCAGCCGAAGTTGCCGAACAGGGCGCCGCCGGAGACGAAGACGGCGGTGAAGCCGAGGACGAAGAGCGAGGCGCCGATCACCATGCGGCCGCGCTTGGCGTTGCCGAGGTCGGTGCCGCTGACGCCGGTGACGTACGAGAGGTAGCCGGGGACCAGCGGCAGCACGCAGGGGGAGAAGAAGGAGACGAGACCGCCGAGCACCGCGATGGGCAGCGCGAGCAGCAGGGCTCCGCTCAGAACGGTCTGGTTCATGTCACTTCTTCTCCGCGACCAGCGGGTCGAGCGTCTTGCGCAGGTCGTCCACGCTCAGCGCCTGGGGGGCGCGGGCCGCGATCTTCCCGTCCCGGTCGATGAAGATCGTGGAGGGGATGAACTGCGGGTTGAGGCTGCCCTTGGGGAAGCGCAGCAGCAGCTTGCCCGAGGAGTCGTGGAAGCTCGGGTACGGGACCTCGAACTCCTTCTCGAAGCTGATCGCCTGGGCGGTGTCGGGGTCGCGGGTGTTGAGCCCGACGAACTGGACTCCCTTGTCCTTGTACTCGTTGGCGACCTTGGTGAGGTTGGGCGCCTCCGCGCGGCAGGGCGGGCACCACGAACCCCACACGTTAAAGACGACGATCTTGCCCTTGTAGTCCTTCTTGAGGTCGAGCTCTTTGCCCTGAAGGGTCTTGCCGGCGATGTCCGGCGCGCTCTCCCGGTCGTCCGCGTTCTTGACGACGCTGATGCCGCCCTTGCCCTGCACGAACTTGGTGTCGCCGCCGCCCTTGGCCGTGTCGCCGGATCCGCAGGCGCTCAGGGTCAGGGCTGCTGCGGCGGCGCCGGCGGCCAGCACTGCGGCACGACGGTGGCGTGTGGTGCGTCGAGGGGCGCGGCTGGCACTCATGTGAAAAGTTTCGCATGGGCACCCCCGCGATCTTCCGCGCCCCCCTCGACGGCGATTCTCAGCCCCGCGACGGGGTCCACTTCTGGCCCACCCCGAGCTTGCGGAGGTCCGCGAGCACCTTCGGGTCCTGCGCGTCCATCCAGTCCACGAGCTGCCTGAAGGAGACCAGCCGGACGTCCTTGTGCTTCTCGTCGGCGATGTGCTTCAGGGCTTCCTCGACGGCGTCCATGTAGATGCCGCCGTTCCACTGCTCGAAGTGGTTGCCGATGAAGAAGGGGGCGCGGTTGGTCTCGTACGCGCGCTGGAAACCGGCGATGTAGGACCGGGTGGCCTGCTGCCGCCAGGCCGGGTAGTTGGACGACGGCGCCTTCGTCGAGTTCTTCGACTGGTTGAAGAGCATGTTGTAGTCCATGGACAGGACCTCGAAGCGGTGGCCGGGGAACGGTATCGCCTGGAGCGGCAGATCCCATACGCCGTGCTTCTTCGTCGGCCATATCTGGAGCCCGCCCGACGAACTCGCGTCATAGCGCCAGCCGAGTTTCGCGGCGGTCGGCAGGAGATTGTCCTGGCCGAGCAGACACGGCGTACGGCCGCCGACGAGTTCCTTCGAGTAGTCGAATGGCAGCGGTTCGAGGTCCGAAAAACCGGTGTTCGTACGCCACTTGGTGACGAAGGACATCGCCTGGTCGATTTCCGACTGCCATTGCGCGGGCGTCCACTTGGCGACGGAACCGGAACCCGCGCAGAAGTGCCCGTTGAAGTGCGTGCCTATCTCATGGCCTTCGAGCCAGGCCGCGCGCACGTTCTGCAGCGTCGCCTTGATGTGGTCGTCGGTGAGATAGCCGATGTCCGAGGCGCCGACCTTGTTGTTCGGCGGCCGGTACATGTTCTTCTTCGCCTCCGGCAGGCAGTACAGCCCGGAGAGGAAGAAGGTCATGCCCGCGTTGTACTCCTTGGCGAGCTTGCGGAAGCGGGGGAAGAGCCCGTTGCCGACCTCGCCCGCGCCGTCCCAGGAGAACACCACGAACTGCGGCGGCTTCTGCCCCGGCGCCAGCCGCTCCGGCTTCGGCGGCTGATGCGGCTGCGGCCCCGCGTCGGCCGTGGAGCCGTCGCCTATCGGCTTCGCCCTCGCCTGTTCACTCGCCTTCGCCCGCGGGTCCTTCGTGCCGCCCTTGCCCCGGTCCGATCCGGACCCGGAATCCGAGGAACAGCCGGCCACACCCAATGCGGCAGCAGCTCCCACTCCCATTCCGAGCAGCCCGCGTCGGCTGATGTCGCGCATTACTTCCCCATCCGTGCTCGCCGTGCTCACCATCCATATAAATGGACGTCCGGTAAGACTGCACGACGAGCGCCGATGGTTCCACTTGGCGACCGCGAAGGGGTCACGGAGGTATTGCCGGAAATTGATGCGCGCTTACGCTACGAATTACTCGCTTTACGCTCCGAAGCCCTTGGAGGCGCCCTTCACGGGTTTGGCGCCGGCCAGCAGATGGGCGGGGACCAAATCCCGGGCGGGCTCGCTGTATCCGACCGACACGATGCGATTTCCGCGGAACGTGAACGACGTCAGGCTCGCCAGCGTGCACTGCCGCTTGCGCGGGTCGTGCCAGAGCCGGCGCCGCTCGGCGAAGCTCCGCACGATCCAGATCGGCAGCTGGTGGCTGACGCACACCGCCTCGTGGCCGCGCGCCGCGTCCCGCGCCGCGCCGATCGCCCCCATCATCCGTACGACCTGGTCGACGTACGGCTCGCCCCACGACGGGCGGAACGGGTTGGTGAGGTACTTCCAGTTGGACGGGTTCTTCAGCGCGCCGTCGCCCACCCCGAACGTCTTGCCCTCGAAGACGTTCGCCGCCTCGATCAGCCGCTCGTCCGTCGCCAGGTCCAGGCTCAGCGCCTTCGCCAGCGGCGTCGCCGTCTCCTGCGCCCGCTCCAGCGGCGAGGCGACCACGTGCGTGATGTCACGCCCGGAGAGGTGCTCGGCGACCCGGTCGGCCATCTGCCGGCCGAGCTCCGAGAGGTGGTAGCCGGGCTGACGCCCGTACAGCACGCCCTTCGGGTTGTGCACCTCGCCGTGGCGCATCACATGCACCACGGTCAGCGCGTCCGGGCCCGCCCCGTCGAGGGCGGCGTCGGGCGCGCTGTTCTTCGCAGCTCCATTCGTCATGCCGGACATCATTCCGTCGCCTCGGCGGCGGCCCGCGCCGCCCCCGGCAGCGCGTCGGCGATCCGCTGCACGGCCGCGTCGTCGTGCGCCGTCGAGAGGAACCACGACTCGAAGGAGGACGGCGGGAGGTAGACGCCCTGCGCGAGCATCGAGTGGAAGAACGCGGTGAAGCGGAACGACTCCTGCGCCTTGGCGCTCTCGTAGTCCCGCACCTCCTGGTCGGTGAAGAACACCGAGAACATGCTGCCCGCCGCCGACACCCGGTGCGCCACGCCCGCCTTGTCCAGCGCGCCCGACACCAGCGACCGCACCTCGGCGGAGACCGCGTCCACCCGCCCGTACGCGGCGTCGTCCAGCAGCCGCAGCTGCGCGATGCCCGCGGCGGTGGCCACCGGGTTACCGGAGAGGGTGCCCGCCTGGTAGACCGGGCCGGTCGGCGCGAGGTGCGCCATGACGTCGGCGCGCCCGCCGAAGGCCGCCGCCGGGAAGCCGCCGCCCATGACCTTGCCGAAGGTCATCAGGTCGGGCCGCACGCCGTCGAGCCCGTACCAGCCCGCCCGGCTCACCCGGAAGCCGGTCATGACCTCGTCGGAGATGTACAGCGCGCCGTTGTCGGAGCACAGGTCGGCCAGCCCCTGGTTGAAGCCGGGCAGCGGCGCCACGACGCCCATGTTGCCCGCCGCCGCCTCCGTGATCACGCACGCGATCTCGCCCGGGTGGGCGGCGAAGGCGGCCCGTACGGCGTCGAGGTCGTTATAGGGGAGGACGATGGTGTCCCCGGCCTGTGCGCCGGTGACGCCGGGCGTGTCCGGCAGCGCGAACGTCGCGAGCCCGGACCCGGCCGCGGCCAGCAGCGCGTCCACGTGGCCGTGGTAGCAGCCCGCGAACTTGATCACCTTCGAGCGGCCGGTGAAGCCGCGCGCCAGCCGGATCGCCGACATCGTCGCCTCGGTGCCGGAGGAAACCAGCCTCACCTGCTCCACGGGGGCGACGCGGGCCACGATCTCCTCGGCGAGCGCGACCTCGCCCTCGCCGGGGGTGCCGAACGACGTGCCGCGCGCGACGGCCTCCTGCACCGCGGCCGTCACCTCGGGGTGCGCGTGGCCCAGGATCATCGGGCCCCACGAGCACACCAGGTCCACATACTCCCGGCCGTCGGCGTCGGTGAGGTACGGACCGGAGCCGGACACCATGAACCGGGGCGTACCGCCCACGGCGCGGAACGCGCGCACCGGGGAGTTCACGCCGCCGGGCGTCACGGCGGCAGCGCGGTCGAAGAGCGTCTGCGAGACTGGGGCAGAGTACGAGTAAGTCACACCAGCCATGGTCTCAGAGCCGTACCGGGACTCGCGGCGAGGGCGTTTCAGCCGCCGGTCGCGGGGGAGGTCTCTGAGACGATGATCGGGTTGCGCGACGGTGTTCGCGAGTGGTCGGGTGGAGATTATGCATCGCGGTGGCGGACTGGGTGAGGGGACCGATGACCTGGGCCCCGAGCGTGCCCAGCGCGGACGCCACCGGCGCGAGGCGGAGAGCGCGGGAAGCAGGAGTGGTGGCCGGGTGGGGGTGACCTACAAGTACTTCGGGGCACCCAACGGAGCGACCGCCGCACGCGTACCGATCTCCATGCGCCCGGAAGAGCTCGGCGGGGACGAGCTGGGTATGGGCGGCATGTTCTCCAAGATCAAACCGGAGACGATGGCCGCCATGGTCCTCACCGGCATAGAGGGCATACCCCTGCACCGGGTCCCCCCGCTGGAGCTCGTCGTCCTGCACCCCGACTACGCGGTGGTCAAGCTCCCCACGACCGTCGTCGACCCGCTGCGCGGCATCGGCGAGGAGTCGGTGGGCGCCGCGGCCTTCATATGGTCGACGGTCCCCGACCGCGGCGGACCGGGCGACGCCTTCCGCGTCTACCAGCTCCTCCACGAATGGCAGGACTTCTCGCACCGACTGCACGAGGCGGGGCATCAGCCTTACTGCTTGGTGTGGCCGTGAGCTGACGGGATCGTGCGCTGCCGGGCCGTGAGCTGACGGGCGTGAGCTGACGGGCCTTGAGCTGACGGGGTCTCGACCGGGTGGGGTGTGACGCTCGTACGGGCGTGGGCGCGCGGCCGGGCCGTACGGGCGTGAGCGCTCGGCGGGTTCGTACGGGCGCGGGCCGGGCGTGCTGCGCCCGTGTCGCTGCCGCCCCTCTCCTCGCTGCCGTCATTTTTCGCTCCCCTCACCCGCCTCACTCGCCGAAGCGCTGGTTGAACTCCTCGACCAGCCGGCCGCCCGCCGCCTCGACCAGTCGCCCCACGACCGGGTGGATCACCAGGCTCGCGACGGCGCCCGCGAGCACCGGGAGCCGGCGGGCGAACCACTGGCGGACGTACTCCATGGTGGACAGGTCCGCCTCGGGCGCGGTGACGGCCTCCTCCAGTTCGTCCAGGAGGCCGACGGCCCGTTCCGCCTCCGGCTCGTCCGTCGGCACGAGGGCCCGTACGCGCGCGAACTCGGCGCGCAGGGAGGCCAGTTCCTCCTCGGTGACCGCGACCGCCGGGCCGCCGGCGGCCTCGACGCGGGAGACGGTGTTGCCGCGGCCGACGACGACCTGGCCGGACACGTCCTGGGTGTGCACTTCGTAGCGGTCGCCGTGGCTCTCGGTCGTCTCGGGCATGGGCGGGTTCCTTCCGTGTCTTGTCGCTCGTGTCGTGCCGCTGAGGTGGGGGGCTGAGGCCGGCGGCTCACCGCGCGTCGGGGTCGGACCGCTCGTCGGGCGGTTCGGGCACCGGGGAGGCCGAGGGGCCTTCGACCTCGGAGGACTTCCCGGGGTCGGGTTCCCTCGGGCCGGGTTCCTCCGGGTCGGGTTTCCTGGTGGTCCTGGTCGGCTCCGGCACCCGCGGGGGAGCGGGCTGTTCGACGGTCGCCGAGATCCGCGTGGTCTCCGTCGGCACGGTCGGCCCCGAAGGGCCGGCCGGTCCGGTCGGTCCCGTCGGCTTCGTGGGTCCGGTCGGGCCCGTCGGCTTGTCGCCCACCGCGACCCCGGTCACCGTCATCGACACGTCCGCCTGCCCCCAGTCGTCGAGCATGGTGACGGTCGCCCGGTACGCGCCCGGCCGCGTCGGCCGGAAGGTCACGTCGAAGAGGCAGAGCCGGGAGCCGGCCGGCGGCGGGCAGGCCTTCAGGGCGGTCCGCCAGGCGCTCGGGCCGCCCCCGTCCACCCCTTGCTCGTCGGCCGCGCTCAGCGAGTCCTCGTCGTCGCACGGCAGCCACTGGTCGAAGCGGACCGTCCTGGTCACCGACTGCCCGACTGCCACCTGCCCGAAGTCCTGGGCGGGCAGCCCGACCGGTGTGCACGTACCGGAGGACGGACTTCCGCTCGGATCGCGGCCGGACGGCGACGAACCGGGCGAGGAGCCCGCCGCGCTCGACGGCCCGTCCGAGGGGCCTGCCGTGGCCCCGCCCGTAGCCCCGCCGCTCCCGCTGCCGCCGCTGGTCCCGCCTCCGGCCAGCGCCGGCGGTGACAGTCCGGCGGCCGTGGCGCTGGAGGCCAGGGGGGCCGGTACGGTCGGCCGGTCGCCGTCGGCGGTGACCGCCGCCGCGAGGATGCCGCCCGCCACGACTGCGGCGACGGCGGCCCCGACCGCCGCCGGATGCGTCACCGCGCCGCGCAGCCCCGACCGGCCCTTGCCCTTGGGCTGACGGCCGGGCCCGCCTCCCGGCGCGTCCCCTTTCAGCTGCGACGGAGAACCGCCGGGCGACGAAGGTCCGGGCGACGAAGGGACGGGCTGCGGGCCGGGGGCGGCTCCGGCGGCGGGCGCGGGGCCGGCGGCGGGCGCGCCGTGGTGCGCCACCAGCGCGAACCCCCCGCCGCCGCCACCGGCCAGCGCCCCGAACCCCGCGGCCAGCGCGCGGCGGCGTACGTCCCGCTCGTGGGCGAAGTACGCGGCGTCGTGGGCCGCGCCGATTTCGAGGGCCGCGCGCTCGCCGAGTTCGAGGGCCTGGCGCCACGCGCCCCAGTGCAGCGACCTGGCCAGCGCGGGGGCCGCGGCCCGTGCGAGATCCCGTACCGCCGTGTGGTGGCCCGCCCAGCTCGCGGACTCCAGGACGCGCCCGATGGTGACGGCCTCGGCGGCCGTCTGCTGCCGGGTGGCCCTGGTACGCACCCAGGCGACCAGCGGCGTGGCGTAGTCGGCGGCCTGCCGGGGCGGGCCCACCCGTTCGGCGACGAGCGCGGCGAAGCGGCCCGCGGCGCGGTAGCCGGCGCCGTCGGCCTCGGCGAGCCGCAGGGCGCCCAGTTCGGCCAGGGCGGCGCGATCCGCGCCCCCGGTGAACACGGTCAGCAACCCCAGGGACACCGGCAGCGGGTCGAAGGCGCACAGCAGCCGCAGCAGCCGCGCCGCGCGCTCGCTCAGCCGGCCGGCGATGCCCACCGCGAACACCGACTCGTCCGTCGCGAGCGCCTCGAACGCCTCGTACGGGCCGTACGCGCCGTAGCCGACGACGCCCGTGACGGCGCGGCCGGCCGCGGCGGCGCTCATCGCGGCGGCGGCCTGGACCAGGGTGAGCGGGTGGCCGTCCACGGCGGCGACGAGGCGGCGCGCCGCGGTGGCCTCGCGGCCGCGCAGCGGGCGGCCCAGTTCCCGTACGAGCAGGTCGAGCGCGGCGTGTTCGGGCAGCCCTTCGAGGCGCATCGGCCGGCCGCCGGCCCCCTCGGCCGCGGCGACGCCGCCCGGCAGGCCGCCTCCGCCGAGCCCGCGCTCGACGGAGGAGAGCAGCAGCTCGCAGCCGGGGGTGGCGTACACGAGGTCGGCCAGTTCCTCGGCCGATCCGCCGAAGTCGTCGATGACGAGCAGCGGCCCGCGCAGCGAGCCCATCAGCCGCCGCATCACGGCCAGTTCGGGCTTGTAGTCCGTCACCTCGAAGCAGGCGTGGAAGATCTCCTGGACGACGTCCTCGGCGGGCAGTCCGGCGGCCGGGAGGTAGACGACGGGGCCGCCGCGCGCGATGCGGTCGGCGGCGAAGGCGCGCAGCAGCGCGGTCTTGCCGAGGCCCGGCGGCCCGTACACCTGCACCGGCTGACCGGCGGCCAGCCAGCGCCCCAGGGCGGCGAGTTCGCCCGTACGCGCCAGCAGGGCGGGGGCGCGGGCGGGCAGGGCCCAGCCCAGTGGGTGGGCGCGCCGCCGGACGGGGGGCGGCCCCTCGGCCCGGTAGGTGACGGACGAACCCACCTCGGCATTGATCACTACGTTGCGGTCGCCGACGACGACCTGTCCAGGGACATCGCCCTGAATACGGACCCTGTCCCTGTCCGAACCGGCCATGGGCTGCCCCTCCCCCGTGCGCAAACCCAAGGATGGATTTATAGCAGCCAATTCATATGATCAGGCGGCAATTTTCCCTATCGTTCTCACTTGTTCTCAATGGAGCTGTTCCCGACGGAAGGTGACATTCCCGACCACGATTCGGCCACCGTACGGTTGCCCCATGCTCACCGCGCGCTCCATCGCCCTCTTCCTCCTCGCGGCCCTCCTGGAGATCGGGGGCGCGTGGCTCGTCTGGCAGGGCGTGCGCGAGCAGCGCGGCTGGGCGTGGATCGGCGGCGGGATCGTGGCCCTCGGCGCGTACGGCTTCGTCGCCACCCTCCAGCCGGACGCGGACTTCGGCCGGATCCTCGCCGCGTACGGCGGGGTGTTCGTCGCCGGTTCGCTGGCCTGGGGCATGGCCGCGGACGGCTACCGCCCGGACCGCTTCGACGTGCTCGGCGCGCTGATCTGCCTCGCCGGGGTCGCCGTGATCATGTATGCGCCGAGGGGCCGCTGAGCAGGGGCGACCGGGCATATCCTGCGCGAAGGCGTAAACGCGAGAAGGTAAACACAAGAGCGTAGAACCGTAAGGATTCGCGACCGCGGCCCCGCGCGCCGCGCCCGATCCGCCCGCACCCCGTAGCCCCAGCGCCCGAGGAGAGCCCATGCCGCCCGCTGACGCAGCCACCACCTCCACCACCACCCGTACCGCGGTCATCACCGGCGCCAGCAGCGGCATCGGCGCCGCCACCGCCCGCCGGCTCGCCGCCGAGGGCTACCGCGTCGTCGTCACCGCCCGCCGCAAGGACCGCGTCGAGGCGCTGGCCGCCGAGCTGACCGCGGCGGGCCACCGGGCCGACGCGCACGCGCTCGACGTCACCGACCGCGCCGCCGTGGACGCCTTCGCGGCCGTGCTCGACCGCTGCGACGTCCTGGTCAACAACGCGGGCGGCGCGCTCGGCCTCGACCCCGTCGCCTCCGCGGACCCCGCCGACTGGCGCGCCATGTACGAGGTCAACGTCCTCGGCGTGCTCAACACCACCCAGGCCCTGCTGCCCGCCCTGGTCGCCTCCGGAGACGGCACGGTCCTGATCCTCTCCTCGACCGCGGGCCTCGGCACGTACGAGGGCGGCGGGGGCTACGTCGCCGCCAAGCACGGCGCGCACGCCATCGCGGAGACGCTGCGCCTGGAGCTGTGCGGGCAGCCCGTACGCGTCATAGAGATCGCGCCGGGCATGGTCAAGACCGACGAGTTCGCCCTCACCCGCTTCCACGGCGACGAGGAGAAGGCCGCCAAGGTCTACGCGGGCGTGGCCGAGCCGCTGACCGCCGACGACGTCGCCGACACCATCGCCTGGACGGTCACCCGCCCCGCCCACGTCAACGTCGACCTGCTGGTCCTGCGCCCCCGCGCCCAGGCGTCCAACTACAAGGTGCACCGCGAGAACTGACCCGCGAACCGTCACCACGGAAGGAAGCCCATGCGCGTAACGGCCATCGACCACCTGGTCCTCAACGTCGCCGACCCCGAACGCTCCCTGTCCTTCTACTGCGGCCCGCTCGGCCTGGAACCGGTCCGCGCCGACGAATGGCGCGCGGGCAAGGCGCCGTTCCCCTCGGTCCGCGTCAGCCCGACCGCCATCCTCGACCTGGTCCAGGCCCCCCGCGGCGAGTCCAACGTCGACCACTTCTGCCTCGTGGTCGACCCCCTCGACTGGCAGGAGGTCCTGGCCTCCGGCATCTTCACCGTCGTCGAAGGCCCCGTCCAACGCTTCGGCGCCCGCGGCGACGCCCACTCCGTCTACATCCTCGACCCGGACGACAACAGAATCGAACTCCGCTGGTACCCGGAGGACGCCGCGTAGCCCAGCACCGGCCGGCCCCGCCGCTCACCTGCCCGGGGCCGGCCGTACGAGGGCCCGCGCCCGGTCGTGGAGATCGCGAACGACGGCGTTCCGCACATGCGGGCGCAGCAGGCCGAACATCGTCCTCACGCGCTCATCGGCGCGGCCCGACTGGACCATGGGGTAGTCGTCGAGGGCCTGGTGCCAGGTGGCGCACGCCGCTTCGAGGTGGCCCAGCTCCAGTTGCCGCTCCGCCATGAGGGCCCGGTGCCGCACCCGGGCGCGGCGGTAGACGCTGTACCGCACCTTGTCCGACTGCCGCATGGCCTCGACGGCGCCGGGTACGTCGCCCAGTTCGTAACGCACCTGGCCGACGTGGTAGTTCAGCGACGCCGGATCGTACGAACCGAACGCCCTGCCCCGCGCCTCCGCACGGTCCATGGCGGCCTCCGCCTCGCGGAGATACCGGAGGGCCGCCGTACGGTCCCCGGTCTTCGCGGCCGCGTGCCCCTGCTGCCCGGCGAGAAAGGCCCGCATCCGGGGCCCGGCCGCGGGAGCGGCGGCGGCCGCCGCGTCCGCGAGCTCCAGAGCCCTGCCGCCGTGCCCCAGATCGACGGCCTGCACGCTCATGCCGCGCAGAACGGTGCAGTACGTCAGATGGTCCTCAGCCGCCCCCGCCAGCTCCAGGGCCTTCACGTAATAGCGCTGCGCGAGCCCGTGCAGCCCTTCGTCCACGGCCATGTAGCCGGTCAGATAGAGCAGGTCGGAAGCGGCGGACAGCATCGCGCGGCGCACCTCGGCCGACGCGTCGGCGCGCAGGTACGCCGCAACCGTGTTGACCATAAACGCAGCCGCCATGGGGCGCGCGTGCCGGCCGCCGAACTGGTCGTCGAGCTCCGAAACCCGCTCGGTCATGGCGACGACCATGTCCACATCGCCCATCCCGACCCGCGCCGCACGCCCGGCCTCCACCGCCTCGGCCCGGCCGATGACGTCGGGCCAGCCGGGGATCGTGAGCGCCACGGAGAACAGCCCCGCCCCCAGGACGCTCCGCCGGGACGGATCCATGTCCTGCCTCCCCAGATCGACCAGCCCTTCCACGCTATCCGCGGCAGCACCGGAGTAGTCCCGCGGAACATGGAGACCGGCCTCGGCATGGGGCGGCCCGACCGCCCACACAGTGGCCCGGTACGCGTCATGAGCCCGAGGGCCCCGGACAGCGTGCCCGTCCGGGGCCCTCAGGCGCGTGCGGCGCGTGCTGTCAGCCCTTCACGCAGATGACCTGCTTGAGCTTGGCGACGACCTCGACCAGGTCGCGCTGCTGGTCGATGACCTGCTCGATGGGCTTGTAGGCGGCGGGGATCTCGTCGACGACGCCGGAGTCCTTGCGGCACTCCACGCCGCGCGTCTGGTCCTCCAGATCGCTGGTGGAGAACCGCTTCTTCGCGGCGTTGCGGCTCATGCGGCGGCCCGCGCCGTGGGAGGCGGAGTTGAAGGAGGCGGCGTTGCCGAGGCCCTTGACGATGTACGAGCCGGTGCCCATGGAGCCGGGGATGATGCCGTACTCGCCGCTGCCCGCGCGGATCGCGCCCTTGCGGGTGACGAGCAGGTCCATGCCGTCGTAGCGCTCCTCGGAGACGTAGTTGTGGTGGCAGGAGATGACGGGGTCGAAGGTGACGCGCGCCTTCTTGAACTCCCGGCGGACCACGTCCTGGAAGAGGGCCATCATGATGGCGCGGTTGTGCTTCGCGTACTCCTGCGCCCAGAAGAGGTCGTGCCGGTAGGCCGCCATCTGCGGGGTGTCGGCGATGAAGACCGCGAGGTCGCGGTCGACGAGGCCCTGGTTGTGCGGGAGGTCCCGCGCCCTGCCGATGTGGTGTTCGGCCAGTTCCTTGCCGATGTTCCGGGAGCCGGAGTGCAGCATCAGCCAGACGGCGCCCGTCTCGTCGTACGTGAGTTCGATGAAGTGGTTGCCCGCGCCGAGCGAACCCATCTGCTTCACCGCCCGCCCCTGCCGGAACTTGACCGCCTCCGCCACCCCGTCGAACCGCGCCCAGAAGTCGTCCCACCCGGCCGTCGGGAAGCCGTGCATCCGCCCCGGATCCACCGGCTCGTCGTGCATCGCCCGCCCCACCGGAATCGCCTGCTCGATCTTGGAGCGCAGCCGCGACAGATCGCCCGGCAGGTCATTGGCGGTGAGCGAGGTCTTCACGGCCGACATGCCGCAGCCGATGTCCACCCCGACCGCCGCCGGGCAGACCGCCCCGCGCATGGCGATCACCGAGCCGACCGTCGCGCCCTTGCCGTAGTGCACATCCGGCATCACGGCCAGCCCCTTGATCCACGGCAGCGTCGAGACATTGCGCAGCTGCTGCATCGCGCCGCCCTCGACCGTCGCCGGATCGGCCCACATGCGGATCGGGACCTGCGCCCCGGGCACCTCGGTGTACGACATGACCTACCTCATTCCCCCACAAAAAACCTGAAGCGCAAAAGCCGGACCTAACGTCGGATTGACGGCGGAGAACCGGCAGGCGCGGCAGTACGTGCGGTAGACATTGTGTCCAGCCGCCACCTCCGGGCGGCAACCAGTTTTCCGGCGAAAGGGGCTCTGAACAGTGCAGCGAAAGGCGTACGCACCAGTCGCCGCACTGGCCGCGGCCATGCTCACCGTCGGGCTGGCGAGCGGCTGCAGCTCGGGGTCCGGGACCGCCGGCTCGGGCGACGACGCCAAGTCCGGGGACGCCAGCCCGTCCGCGACCGCCGCCCAGCCCGGCAAGTACCAGTCGCTCCCCGAGCCCTGCGGAAATATCGACCGCAAGACGCTGCGCACCATGCTGCCCGGCGTCGACGACCAGAGCGAGCAGGACGCCGAGAAGACATACGCCGGCCAGCCCGCCCTCACCTACGACACCGACCGCCGCGTCGGCTGCCGCTGGAGCCTGGAGACGCCCGACGGCACCCGCCACATCGCCGTCGACTACGAGCGCGTGGTCTCCTACGACCCGGCGGTCAGCGACGACGACCGGGCCCGGCAGCTCTACGAGGCGCGGGCCAGCGCCGCCGACATCCCGACCGACTCCTCCTCGGGGAACCCTCCCAGCCACTCCGCCGTCAACGGCTCCGCCGGTTCCTCCACGCCACAGAACCGCGGCGCGTCCGCCCAGCTCCTCGCGGAAGACGACGCCGATACGAGCCCCACCCCCACCACCACCCCCGGCGTCCCCTCCGCCCCCGCCTCCCCCACCAAGAACGCCGCCGACCTCGCCCCCCGGCTCCTCGACGACCTCGGCGACGACGCCTTCCTCAACGACCGGCTCGCCACCGCCGACTCCGGCGTGCACCGCGACATCACCATCGTCTTCCGCTCCTCGAACGTCCTCGTCACCGTCGGATACGACCAGTGGGCCGCCGACAAGCACGAGACCCCCGGCAGCGAAGACCTCCAGAGCAAGGCCCGCGGCCTGGCCCATGAACTCGCCGGGCACTTCAGCGACTGACCCGGCGACCGGGCCCAGCGGCCGGACCGGCGGCCGGCCCCGCGTCCGGCCCGGCGTCCGGCCCGGCGAGTCGCGTCGAGTTACGGCGAGTATCGCCACACTTGGACCGCCCCCGCGCCCCGGCCGCGTACCGTGCCGGTAGAGCCTGTGTCATATCTCCGGCCGGATCCGCCCGGCTGCCGCCGGCCCGCCCGTCGACACCGAATGAGCGAAGGACCCATGCACAGAACAGCCCCGCGACTCGCCCGAATCCTCGCCTGCGGAGCAGTACCGGTGATGCTCGTCGCCACCGGCTGCTCCGACGACTCCGGCTCGAAGAAGAAGGACTCGTCGAGCCCGTCCTCCGCCGCCTCCTCGGCCACCGCCTCGCCCACCGTCAAGGCCGCCGCGTTCTCCAAGCTCCCCGAAGCCTGCAAGGAGATCTCCACGAAGACGGTCGAGAAGCTGGTGCCCAACGTGAAGGAGAAGAACGGCAAGGTCCTGAAGCCCTCCAGGAACGAGAGCTCCACCTCCTGCATGTGGAACGGCACGGACGACGACGACATCAAGAACATGCAGTACCGCTACCTCACCGTCGACCTCAACCTCTTCCCCTCCCACCCCACCCTCGGCTCCGGCGACCAGCGCGCCACCGCGTACGTCACCCAGGAGGCCGACAAGGCCGCCAAGGCGGAGGGCGCGAAGAACGTCAAGACCGGCACGGCCGACGGCGTCGGCGACCAGGCCGCCACGGTCAAGGCCGAGGCCAGACGGGACGGCGACAACTACCGCGACCAGCGGGTCGTCGCCCGTACCGCCAATGCCGTCGTCACCGTGCAGTACAACGGCGCGGGCTTCCAGGGCGCCAAGTCGCCCGACGCCGACGAGCTGCTGAAGCAGGCGGAGACCGCGGCCAAGGAGGCCCTCGCCTCCGTCGCCGCCATCAACAAGTAGCCCATAGCAACAGCCGCCGCGCCCCGCCCCGAACGGGTGTGCCAGTCTTGGCGCGCCGGTATTCGAGGGCGGGGAGGGATCGCGGGTGTCCGCGACGGAAGTGACCAAGCTGACGCGTACGCACCGCATATTGATCGGTCTCGTCGTGGCGGGGGCGGTGGTGATCGCCGGAATCGGCTTCGCCGGTTCGTACTCCGCCGTGCGCGACCTCGCCCTCAAGAAGGGTTTCGGCGGGTTCGCCAACGTCCTGCCCATCGGCATCGACGCCGGCATCGTCGTCCTCCTCGCCCTGGACCTGCTCCTGACCTGGACGCGGATACCCTTCCCCCTGCTGCGCCAGACCGCCTGGCTGCTCACCGCCGCCACCATCGCCTTCAACGGCGCGGCGGCCTGGCCCGACCCGCTCGGCGTCGGCATGCACGCGGTCATCCCGGTGCTCTTCGTCGTCTCCGGAATGGGCGGAGTTGCATCCGGTTCGGCATTCCGCACGATGCGAGAGATGAGCGTAAGCGCAGGTCAGCTCGGCAGGGACAACGAGCGTGGGAGGCTCGCGGTAGCGGTCTGAACTGGGCTTTCATGATATCGCGTAACCGATTCAACGATGTTGCGTTAGAAGCAACATGAATCAGGCGGTGGATCTGACGGGTTCCGCGCACGTCGTGCTGGCCGGCGTGGAAATGCGACTCAACCCGGAGTCGGCGATCTTCGACGCGATGCTGGAGGGCTGGGCCCGGCAGCAGCGGTCACGGTTCCTGAAGTGGGATTCGACGATCAAGCCTCGGCTACAGATGGTGCGCCGGTTCTGGCGGTACACAAACCAGTACCCCTGGCAGTGGGAGCCTGCCGAGGGCGAAGCCTTCATCAGCCAGCTGCAGACCCGGGAGAAGGGGCTGGCGAGCTCAACCGGGCGCGGGTACGAGAACCAGCTGAAGATGTTCCTCGAGTACGTCACCGATCCTCGCTACGGGTGGCTCGCGCTGTGCCACGAGCAGTTCGGGCAGGTCCCGGTGCAGATCTGGCACGAGCTGAACACCGCCACGCACACCGCCGAATACGAAGGTGACCCGCGACGCCGACCGCTGTCGTACGACGAGGTACAGAAGCTGTTCGACGCGCTCGACGGGCGGGTGGAGGAGATCCGGGCACTGAAGCGCAAGGGAGTGCTGTGTGCGCTGCGGGACTCCGCGATGATCAAGACCTACTACGCCTACGGGCTGCGGCGTCGTGAGGGCCTGGGACTCGACCTCGCGGACCTGCGGCGCAACCCGAAGATCGCCCATTACGGGAAGCACGGGGCAGTGTTCGTACGGTGGGGCAAGTCATCGAAGGGGAGCCCGCCCAAGCGGCGCACGGTGTTCACGATCTCGGAGATGGACTGGATCGTGGGGGTGCTGGAGCACTACCTGGTCGAGGTACGGCCCCGATTCAGCCCGGGGGCGCATCCTGCCATCTGGATGACCGAGCGGCGGGGGCGAATCTCGAAGCGGTCGGTGAACGAGGCGTTCACCGCTGCTCGGGACGCGGCGGGTCTAGAGAAGGAGCTGGACCTGCACTGCCTGCGGCACTCGTACATCACGCACGCGATCGAGTTCGGGTATCCGGAGAAGTTCGTGCAGGACCAGGCCGGCCACGCCTACGCCAGTACCACGGCTCTTTATTCGGGGGTCGGGGACGACTTCCGCAACCGTCTGGTGCGCAAGCAGTTGTCCCAGAGGTACCCCGGCCTGTGGGAGGACTCGAAGTGATCAAGAAGATGGGCTATCAGTGGCATCTGCGCCGCCTGATGGCCGAGCAGGAGATGTACCAGACGTCGGATCTGGTTCCGTTGCTCGCGGAGCGCGGGATCGTCCTCTCACGCGAGCAGGTGTTCCGGCTGGTCACCCAGCCACCGCAGCGGATGTCCATGGACACCCTGGCCGCGTTGTGCGACATCCTCGGCTGCACCCCGAACGACCTGGTGGAAGTGCAGGTCGTCAACCAGCAGGTCCGCAAGACCGCGGACGGTGGTGGGGAGCCATCAGCGCCCATCCCAATGGTGCGGCGTACGTCGATCCGGCGTCCGGAGGGGATGTGACGGTGATCGACCGGACCGCACGGAACGCAGCGAAACGGGCGGCATCAGCGCAGAGGCGCGAGGATGCAGAATCATCGGTCGCGGCCCATCTCGCCGCTGCTGTCACAGGGTTGACCCAACCTGCCGCGGTGAACCTGCTGGAGCGGTCCCGACCGTTCACCACGCGCACCCTGGAGGATCTAGCCGCCCACCTGGGTGCTCACGGCGATGCGCTGACGTCAGGCCGCTCGAGTGGGCCGAAGCTGTTGCTGAAGGTGATCTGGGTGCTGTACGCGGCCGGGTACCCAGTGACGCGCCCGGCGTGCGCGGGTTGCGGAACGGTACGCGAGGACCTGCCCCTCGTGCGGGCGGAGGGCCGCCTGTGCAATGGCTGCATCACCAAGGCACGCCACACGGTGGGCACGTGCGCCCGGTGTGGGCGCGAGAACATTCGTCTGCACTCCAAGCAGCCGGGCGGCGAATGGTGCCAAGCCTGCTATTTGGCCCAGAAACGGGAACCGTGCCGGGAGTGCGGCCGGAACCAACGTGTATCCACCCGGCTGCCCGACGGCACCTCGCTGTGCCCGCGCTGTCACACCAAGCCTGAAGAACCCTGCGACAGTTGCGCGAGCTCGCCGCCCACCGAGGCACGCCCGGCGAAGGTATGCCCGAAGTGTTTCAGCGGATTTCGCCGCGCTCGCCTCCTCTGCGGCGGTTGCGGCGAGCCGCGTGTGATCGTCCAGCGTGCCCGGAACGGCGAGCCCGCCCTCTGCCAGGACTGTTACCGCACCCCCGAAGCCGTATGCCATCGCTGCGGACGCACCCGCCCCTGCTACCACGCCCGCACCGACAAACCGGTGTGCGGACCCTGCACGGAGCGTCCCGCCGCCACCTGCAGCCGCTGTCGTCGCCAGCGGCCCATCTCCGCACACTGGCCCCTGGGCGCCGTATGCCAGACCTGCTACCTCAAGATCCTGCACAACCCGGCCGAGTGCGCCCTCTGCCACGGCACCCACCCGCTGACCGGCCGGGCCGCAAGCGGAGCCGGACTGTGCGGACCGTGCGCCGGATACCCCGTCGACTACGCCTGCGCCTCCTGCGGCCGCACCGGTTACCTCCACGCCGCCGGCCGCTGCGCCTACTGCGTCCTCGACGACCGCCTGCGCACACTACTCACCGGCCCCGACGGACAGATCACCGCGCAACTCCTCCCACTTCTAGAGGTGTTCTCCCAGGTCGACAACCCTGCCGATGCCATCGAGCGTTGCGCCGGCAGCCCCTCCCTTCGCCTGCTCGCCCAAATCGCCGCATCCGGGCTACCGTTGACCCACGAGAGCCTGGACGCATTCGGCTCCGGGATGAGCATCAACTACCTCCGCGACCTGCTCGTCCACAGCCGTGTCCTGCCGCCCCAAGCGGATGACGTCGAGCGGATTCCCGCCTGGCTGGAGACCCAGCTCGCCACCCGCCCCGCCCACCACGGCAACCTCATGCGCCCCTTCCTGCACTGGTTCCTCCTCAAGCGCGCCCGCCGTCGCACCACCAACCGCCCCTACAAAGCCAGCGACGAATACGGACTGCGCGCCCGCCTCGGTCAGGCCCTGCACCTGCTGAAGTGGCTAGACGACCAGCACCTCCCCCTCGATGCCTTGAACCAGCATGTCCTCGACATCTGGCTCTCCGAGGGCACCACCGCCCGCCGCGACATCAGCTACTTCCTGACCTGGACCGCGGCACGCCGCCTCACCGGATCCCTCACGGTGCCGCCCCGCCCCGCGGACCAGCCCACCGCCTTCCTCGACGAAGACAACCAGTGGCCCCTCCTGCAGCGCTGTCTCACCGACACCACCCTGCCCCTCGACACCCGCTGCATCGCGGCCCTCAGCCTGCTGTACGGCCTACCCCTGCAACGCCTGCGGCATCTGACGTGCAACCAACTGGAGCGGACAGCGAAGGGCGACACCGTCCTGAAGATCGGCTCCAGCCCGCTGCCCCTGCCGCCCCCGCTTGCTGGGCTCCTGACCCGCCTGGCCACCGCTCCCCCACCCCGCCGCCGCTCGGCCTTCCACTCCCCCGACGGCGAGACGCAGCCCGCCTATCTGTTCCCCGGTGTCTCCCCCGGGCGCCCAGTCAGCCCGCAAACCATCCGCTCCGGCCTCAAGAGCCTGGGCATCACCGCACGCCCCACCCGCAATTCAGCCCTCGTCGCCCTCGCCTCCGACTTCCCCGCCGTGATCGTCGCCGACTACCTCGGCATGCACATCAGCACCACCACCCGCTGGGTCAACTACATCCGCAAGGACTGGGTCACCTACGTCGCCGCGCGCACCGAAGACACTAACCTCGAAGTTTCGTGACGGTCCGCCGATGGAGTCGGTGGACCGTTTTCGTGCGGTGGGCTGAGGTTGTGCAGGTTGAGGGCCCGAGTGTCGTCTCGGGTGGGCGCCGGGTTCCACTGCTCCGGTGTCGGGCTGTTGCCGTAGGGACGGGAAAGTTGCTGGTCAGCCGGGGTTCGGCAGGAGTGCGAGTTGGTCGAGTGCGGCGGTGATGTGACCGGTCCAGGGCCAGTGCCGGGTGAGGCGGAGGATCCTCCGGCGGCCGGTGGTGACGAGCTGTCCGGCCGCGGTGAACAGACGGAGTCGTAGTCGGCGGGGTTCCCAGAGGCGGGCCTTGCCGGTCAGGGCGAGCATCGGCATCCAGGCCAGCAGGTCGAGGGCGATCTGCACGATCTCCAGCCAGATCCGGTTCTGAGCGGTGCGGTGCAGGGGAAGGTTGCGCAGGCCGGTGGCCCGGGCGTTTCGGGTGCGGTCCTCGGCCCGGGCCCGCAGCCGGTGACGGAGCTCGAGCTCGGCGATCGGGAGGCTGGTGGTGTTGGTGGCGAAGCACGTCAGCCGCATGCCGTCCGCATCGGTGAGCCGCAACTGGGCTCCGGGGTGCGGTCGTTCTTTTCTGACGATTAGCCGCATGCCCTTGGGCCAGCCGGTCAGGGCGTCGCCGGTGAGTTCAGCGACCCAGGCGCCGTCGCGGACCTCGCCGAGCGTCTCGACGGCCGGCGTCCAGGCCGGTGCCGGAACCTTCAGCACG